>JAYWFN010000235.1:0-8099 GCA_043778785.1 Sphingomonas sp.
GCCAGCGCCGCATTCCGCTGCTGTTCCTGCAGAACATCTCAGGGTTCATGGTCGGCGGCAAGTATGAGGCGGAAGGCATTGCCAAACATGGTGCGAAGCTCGTCACCGCCGTCGCCACCGCGCAAGTGCCGAAGCTGACGGTGCTGATCGGCGGCAGCTTCGGCGCGGGCAATTACGGCATGTGCGGGCGGGCCTATTCGCCGCGCTTCCTGTTCACCTGGCCCAATGCGCGGATCAGCGTGATGGGCGGCGAACAGGCGGCTTCGGTGCTGGCGACCGTCCACCGTGATGCCGAGCGCTGGACGCCGGAGGAAGCCGAAGCCTTCAAGGCCCCGATCCGCCAGAAATACGAAGACGAAGGCTCGCCGCTCTACGCCACCGCGCGGCTGTGGGACGACGGGATTATCGACCCGGCACAGACACGCGATGTGCTGGGGCTGGCGCTGGCGGCGGCGCTCAATGCGCCGGTCGAGGAGGCACCCCGGTTCGGGGTGTTCCGGATGTGAGAGGATAGCATGGAAGAAATTGTCATTTGGTTGGCGGCAAACCCGTATGCTGTGGTTTTAGGACTTCTGGTCTCGGCGCTTCCGGTTTTTGTTTCAGTCCTAAAAACTCTTTATCGTTCAGCTACTTTTGTAGTGGGCGCTGCGCGGACCGGATTAAGTGCGCAGATCAAACGAACAGGTCGAATGCACGCTCGCCGAGCATACAAGGTTAAAAAATTAGATCGGCAATTGAGACTTGCACGCTTCGGCTTATGCACATGATCAGCTTAGCTGCCGCCCAGATAATATTGATCGTGGTTTTTGTGGTTTACATAGCAGAACGATATGAAGGTCTAGTGCCAGATCCGATATACAGCGTGCAAAGCTACAATGTTATTTTTGTGATCGGCATTTTTGCAGTTCTTATGATAAATTTGTCGCTTTCAATTTTTGCGTTCCAGATGCGGTCTATTTTCTCGCTGCGGCACCGCCTGTTGAAGAGAGCGGCGTCTCGGGAAATGCGTCGATGATCACCTCCCTCCTCATCGCCAACCGGGGCGAAATCGCTTGTCGGATCATCCGCACTGCGCGTGCCACTTCATTCCTCCCCGGAACGGGGAGGGGGACCGCGACGCATTCTTCTTGCGGCGGGGTGGAGGGGCAGTTGGTGGGGGCTGCGATGGTGACGTCCCGGTGCGGAACTGCCCCTCCGTCAGCCCGAGGGGGCTGCCACCTCCCCGTTCCGGGGAGGATTTAGGGGATGCTGACGGCTCCGGGAGACACTGTTCATCGGGCGCGGCGATTGCGGCGGGCGATGTCGTTGCCGGAAGTGTTGCTTTGGCAACAATTGAAACTGCGTCCGGGCGGGTTCAAGTTTCGGAAACAACATCCTGCCGGGTTCTATGTGCTCGATTTCTTTTGTGCCGAGGCGAAGCTGACCATCGAGATTGATGGTGAATCGCATGATCGGGGGGATCAGCCGGACTTTGACGCGGGGCGGGATCGGCAGTTGCTGGCGCATGGGATCGCGACGTTGCGGATTCCGGCGGGTGAAGTTTTGAACAATCTGGAGGGAGCCGTGGTTTACATTCTTGAGGCAGTGCGTGCGCGGTTGCCCCTCCACCACTCTTCGGTGGTCCCCCTGCCCGTGCCGGGGAGGATTTAGGGTGATCACCTCCCTCCTCATCGCGAATCGCGGCGAAATCGCATGCCGGATCATCCGCACCGCGCGGTCGATGGGTATTCGCACCGTCGCGGTTTATTCGGATGCCGATGCCAAGGCGCTGCATGTGCGGCAGGCCGATCAGGCGGTGCATATCGGGGCGTCGCCGGCGCGCGAGAGCTATCTGGTGGGTGAGAAGATTATCGCCGCCGCGCTCGCCACCAAAGCGGAGGCGATCCATCCGGGTTATGGCTTCCTGTCCGAAAATGCCGAGTTTGCGCAAGCGGTGATCGACGCGGGGTTGATCTGGGTCGGCCCGCGCCCCGCCAGCATCACCGCGATGGGGCTGAAGGATGCGGCAAAACAGATGATGCTGGACGCGGGCGTGCCCGTCACCCCCGGCTATATGGGCGAGAATCAGGACCCGGCGTTCCTTGGCCAACAAGCCGCCGAGATCGGCTATCCCGTCCTCATCAAGGCCGTCGCGGGCGGCGGCGGCAAGGGGATGCGCAAGGTCGAGGACGCGGGCGATTTCGCCGACGCGCTCGCCTCCTGCCAGCGCGAGGCCACCGCGTCGTTCGGCAACGCGCATGTCCTGATCGAGAAATATATCCAGCGTCCGCGCCATATCGAGGTGCAGGTGTTCGGCGACACGCACGGGAATATCGTCCATCTGTTCGAACGCGATTGCTCGCTCCAACGCCGCCACCAGAAAGTGATCGAGGAAGCCCCCGCGCCGGGTGTGACGCCTTACACCAGAGCGCTGATCTGCGGTATCGCCGTGCGCGCGGCGAAGGCGGTGAATTACGTCGGCGCAGGCACAATCGAATTCATCGCCGATTCGTCCAAGGGATACATTGACCCGGATCTGGTCTGGTTCATGGAAATGAACACGCGGTTGCAGGTCGAACATCCGGTGACCGAGGAAATCACCGGCGTCGATCTGGTCGAATGGCAGTTACGCGTGGCGAGCGGAGAGCCGCTCCCCAAGCGTCAGGACGAACTGAGCATTGACGGCTGGGCGATAGAAGCACGGCTTTATGCAGAAGACCCGGCGAAGGGATTTCTACCCAGTGTGGGGAATCTGGAGTTCTTCGAACTCGACGGTAGCGTGCGGATTGACACTGGGGTCTGCCAAGGGTCTGACGTGTCGCCTTTTTATGATCCGATGATCGCCAAAATGATCGCGCACGATATTGATCGCGAAGGCGCAATCCAAGCGCTTGCTTGGGCGCTGAATGACAGCAAAATTTGGCCGGTAAAAAACAACGCTGCGTTCCTCATCAATGCGCTGGAGCATCCTGATTTTGCCTCGGGCGATGTCGACACCGGCTTGCTGCAACGAGCTGTCGACGAGTTGATTCCAGATGATATCACCGACACCGACGATCTGGCGGCCAGTGCGGAACAATATACCAATCAGGCAATTGCGGGGTTCAGACTGAATCGCGAGCGCAATCATAAGGCCGTGCTGTCGGTCAACGGTGTCGCGACCGAGGTTGAAATTCCGATTGCTGATTATGTCGACCCAAAGCCATTTATTTTTGAACCAAAGCCTCCGGAAGGCTTTTTCCAAACTGGTAATGGCCAGACATGGTGGGTCGAGCCCTATCGTTATAGCGGCGGCGCTCAGGCGTCAGCGCACGACGGCGACATCCTTTCCCCGATGCCTGGCCGGATCATCGCGGTCGAGGTTGCGGCGGGGGATGTGGTGACGAAGGGACAGAAACTGCTCACGCTCGAAGCCATGAAGATGGAGCATAGCTTGACCGCGCCATTCGACGGGGTGGTGGCGGAGGTCAATGCTGACGTCGGTGGTCAGGTGAACGAGGGGATGGTTTTGGTTCGGGTGGAGGCGGCTGTGCAACCGCAGTCCTGAGCTTGTCGAAGGACGGTTCACGCGTCTAACCGTGCTTCGACAGGCTCAGCACTGCGGAGCATATTGAGAGGAAACCCAATGACCCAAGTTCTCGTCCGCCGCGATGCCATCAGCGTTAGCGAAACCCGCGACACGCCGACGCCAGAAATCGGTCCCGGCGAAATTCTGCTCGCGGTCGAGCAATTCGCGGTCACCGCCAACAACGTCACTTACGCGGCGATGGGTGACGCCATGAAATATTGGGATTTCTTTCCGGCGCCCGCCAAAGACGCTGGAGCCTTCGGCATCGTCCCCGTTTGGGGCCATGCCCATGTCGCGGCGTCGAATGTGGCGGAGATTGCGGTCGGCGAGCGGGTCTATGGCTACCTGCCGATGGCGTCGCATCTCGTGGTGTCGCCGGGGGCCGTGAAGCCGGGCAGTTTTGCCGATACCGCGCCGCATCGCCAGCATCTCGCCGCAGTGTATAACCAGTATCGACGGCTCGCCGCAGACCCGGGGCATCATGCCGACCGCGAGGATGTCCGCTCGGTGTTCGAGCCGCTGTTCATGACGTCGTGGCTGATCCGCGCAATGTTTGCAAAGGACGGCTGGCACGGTGCCGATACGCTGGTGATGACGAGCGCGTCGTCGAAAACCGCGCTGGCGCTGGCGCATGTGTCGAAGGCAGCATCGCCCGAAATCGCGCGGATTGGCCTGACGTCGGCGGGCAATGTCGATTTCGTGCGCGGGACGGGGCTGTATGATCGCGTGCTGCCGTATGACGGCATTGCGGCTTTGGCAGGCGCGAATGCCGTGTCAGTGGATTTTGCGGGCAATGGCGCCGTGCTACGGTCGGTGCATGAGGCGCTGGGGGCGGGGTTGACATACTCGTGCCTCGTCGGCCTGACGCATTGGGAAGATCGCGGCGGCGCGGGTGAAATGCCGGGGCCAACGCCGATCCTGTTCTTTGCGCCTACGCATATGGCGACGATGCTCGCCGAACTGGGTGGCGAAGGCTTTGGCCGCGCGGTGGCCGCAAGCTGGGGCGCGTTTGCCGGTGACGCCGAAAAACTCGTGCGGATTGCGCCGGTGCAGGGGCTTGCGGCGGGAGCAGATGAGTTCAAGGCACTGGTCGATGGCAATGCCAAGCCCGACACCGGGACGGTCGTTCGGCTATAAAAAGCCCCGCTTTTCAGCGGAGCTCTTTTTGTTCGAAGCCACCCGAAATTATTTTTTCTCGTCTTTGACGCCGATGGTTGGCACGTCGATGGTCGTGGTTTCAGTTTTGACAGTGGGCACTTCGACCTTGGTTTCAGTCGTCCCGACAACGATTTCTTTTGACTTCAGGTCAACTGTTGGCAGCTTGCCGCCGTCAACGGCTACCGTTGGCAATGATCCTGATTTGGTGACATCGGCGCTCCAAAAGCCGGTCGCGAAAAGCAGACCAACGATCACCACGGCAATGATCACCACGATACCGACGATGCTGCCAGCACTGCGGCTTTTGGTCCGATTTAGGTCGGTCCCGTCATTTTTATAATCGGTCACTTTCGGTACCCTCATTCCTGTTGTGCATGTGAAACCAGACGTCGTGTTGAATGTTCCCTGAGCGGAGCGGTCGTCTGCGTTACAGCGAAAGCGCGTGGCACACTTTTACTGGCGAGAAGATTGTTGCTAAGACGCACACCGGATGGCCCGACGCGGGCGCTAAACGGGTATGCGTTCTGACCAACTTGTCCGAGACCAATGCCGAAGTTGGCGACCCTCTCCCGCTCGCTGTGCGTCGCTCGCCGCTGTGGCGCTGGGCAACGCCGGTGCTGTCGGTTGCAATCCTGATCGCGGTTGTGTTTCAGCTAAGCAGTCTGGATATCGCGCAGTTGAAAGCACTGGTGCCGACCAATCCGTTGTTCTGGACGGTATTTGTCGTTTATTACTTCGCGGGCGTTATCGCCGATTTCACGATCTTCCGCCGCTTGTGGGGAATCCCTTTTGAGGGGTTTATCGCGCTGACCCGCAAACTCGTCAGCAATGAACTGCTGCTCGGTTATGTCGGCGAAGTGTATTTCTATAGCTGGGCGCGCAAGAAGGTCGAGATGTCGTCGTCCCCGTTCGGCGCGGTGAAGGACGTTGCGATCCTGTCTGCGCTCGTTGGTAATGGATTTACGCTGGCGATGATGGCCGTGGCGTATCCGCTGATCAGCAATTTGCGTCTGGGCATCGCGACTCAGACCATCCTCCTGTCGGTCGGCTTCGTGATCCTGATTTCGGTGCTGGTCATCATATTTGGCAAACGGCTGTTCAGCTTGACGAAATCCCAATTGTGGATTGTGGCGGGTGTTCACTTTGCCCGGATCGTTGCAACGACGGGGCTTGCTGCACTTGCGTGGAGCCTGGCCCTGCCGTTCGTCGCTTTGAGTTGGTGGATCATATTGGCGACGTGTCGGCTGCTGATTTCGCGGTTGCCGTTCCTGCCGAACAAGGATGTTGTTTTTGCAGGCGTTGCCGTGTTTCTGGTTGGTCGTGATGTCGAGATTTCGCAGTTGATGGCGCTGATGGCGGTCTTGGTGCTCAGCACGCATCTCGTGATTGGTGCCGCGCTGGCGATCGGTGATTTCGTGACCATCGGAGAAAAGGCGGAGAATAAGAATTGAAGACGTTGCTTGTTGTGTTCGCGTTTGCGCCCGTTCTCGCGTCGGCGCAGGTGCCGTCGTCGCCGTCGCTGGGCCTTGCCGAGGGGCGGTGCCGCGCGGGTGAGCCCGGCCCTGCGTTTTTGATCAATGTCGTCGGCCTGAAGGATCGCGGCGGGACAATGAAGGCAGAGCTGTATCCGGCAAACGACAACGACTTTCTGGCGGATGACAATATTCTGATCAACGCGGGAAAGACATTTCGCCGCGTTGTCATCGATGTGCCGTCCTCGGGGAATGTGCAGCTGTGTATTCGGGCGCCGTCAGCAGGCACGTATGGCCTCTCGCTGCTTCACGACCGCGATGGCAACCGCAAGTTCGGTCTGTCGATCGATGGCGTCGGCTTCGGCAGCAATCCGCAGAGCCTCGGGCCCTTCAAGCCCAAGATTGCGATCGGTCGCGTGACCGGCGGAAGCGGCGTAACGCCGGTCAACGTGCGCATGCTCTATCGTCGTGGACTTATGTCGTTCGGCCCGATTAAATAGCGCGCATGAAGATCGTCGACGTTTGCGCTTTTTATTCACCGCAAGGCGGGGGCGTTAAAACCTATATTGATCGCAAATTGATCGCGGGGCCAGCGGCAGGGCACGAGATTGTCGTGATCGCGCCGGGATCGGAAAACCGCATCGAAGAGCGCGGACCGAACGCGCGGATCATTTTCCTCGAGCAGCCGACATTTCCGCTCGACCGCAAATATCATTATTTCCGCGACGAAGTGGCGCTGCATGCGACGCTCGATGCCGAACAGCCCGACATCATCGAAGCATCGTCGCCGTGGCGCAGCGCGCGGCTGGTCGGTGAATGGCGGGGGGACGCGCCGCGTGCGCTCATCATGCATGCCGATCCGCTGTCGGCTTATGCGTATCGCTGGTTCGGCGGCATCGCGACGCGCGAGACCATCGACAAGCAATTTGGCTGGTTCTGGAAACACCTGCTGCGGCTCGACAAGCAGTTTGCGGTGACTGTGACGGCAGGGCAGAGCTTGTCCGACCGGCTGATCGAGGGTGGCATGACCAATGTCGTCACCAACCCGATGGGCGTCGCTGACAAGGTGTTTTCGCCAGCGCTGCGCGATGAGGGGTTGCGCGCACGGTTGCTCGAACGATGCGAATTGCCTGCGGATGCAACGCTGCTGATCGCAGCGGGGCGGCATGCGCCCGAAAAGCGCTGGCCGATGGTTATCGAGGCAGTGACGGCGGCGGGAATCAAGGCACCCATCGGGCTGATCCTGATCGGCGACGGCCGTGACAGCGCCCGCGTGGCACGCGCGGCAGCCGATAATCCGCATATCCAATTGCTGTCACCGATTTCGGACCGGCTGGAACTGGCGCGCCTGTTTGCGAGCGCTGACGCCTTGATCCACGGATGCGAAGCCGAGACATTCTGCATGGTTGCCTCCGAAGCGCGCGCGTCGGGCCTGCCGCTGATCGCGCCCGATGGCGGGGGCGCTGCCGATCAGGCGCGGCTTGCTGGCGGGTGGACTTATGTGTCGGGTGATGCCGCGAGCGCCGCCGAAGCGATCAGTGCCTTTGTCGAAACCGGCGGCGCGCAGGCGCGGGCGCGCGCCGTTGCCGATGCGCCCGGCGTCCGCACGATGGAAGCGCATTTCGATGATCTTTTTGCGCTTTACGAAGACTTGATACGCCCGAACAGGATGGCCGCATGACATTACCACTGGTCGCCGCCGTCGAACTTGGCGGGACGAAAATCAATCTTGCGGTGGGAACCGGCCCTGACGACCTGCGCGCGGAGGCGGTTATCCCAACGACTGATCCCGAAAGCACGATTGGTGCCGTGATCGAGTTTCTTCGGGCACATGCGGGGTTCGAAGCAGTCGGCATCGCGTCGTTCGGGCCTGTGTGTCTCGACGCGGCATCACCCGACTGGGGCACTATCACGGCGACGAC
>JAYWFN010000236.1:0-3410 GCA_043778785.1 Sphingomonas sp.
GATCAGCGTGTCAAAAACGCGCAGTTCCGCCGAATGAACAATGTCTTCAGCGTCGTGCAGCACGACGGCTTTCGCGCGAAAACCGTCGACGGCTTCATCGTGAAGCAGCGCGTGCCAGAGCGTATTCAGGCAATCGGCCTTGGTGGTCGGCCCCGGTCGTTCACCGACCACCAGCCGGACATAGCGCGATCCAACCGCGCTTACCGCAGCAACCGTCGCGCGGTCGTTGGGATAGCAGCCAACATAAATCCGGTAGTCGTCATGATCGAACGCCTTCAACGCATGATCAAGCATCCGACCGATCACGGCCGATTCATCCCACGCCGCGATAAAGACGATAATTCGGCCCGGCGACACAGGTTTCGCCAACGTGCTCGCATTGGCACGGTGGTGAAAAGGATAAACGAAGACGCGACGCCTCAAGGATCGGACAATCCAGATCATATCGACGATCAAATCATCGATGCCGCCGACAATAAAGCCGATCACGGCAAATAATGTCAGCTCATAAACGGCAACGCTCAGCAGATGATCCAAGACCCGCGCCCCCGCGACGTCGAAAGGAGGCAGGATCGTTTCGCTTTACAAACGAGTCAACCGATTCGGTCGATTCTGCCATATTTAACTGACTTTTACTGTAACGATGCCGCCAAGCTGCCGTTCAAGCAGCTCAATCCAGTCAGGATGTCTATCGATCACTGACGCGACTGCAGACGTGGTTACTATTTCGGTCGCACCAATTTGCCCTGATCGCTGGACTTGGCGAATCAGGGCGCGCGCCGTCGCGGCCATGCGGTCATGATTGATGATTTCGCATAGCGAAGCGCGCACGCGCGGACGGATGAGTTGCAAAAAGCCGAAACCATTGACCGCCGTTCGTTCGAAGGGCTGCGGGAGCGCGGCGTCAAACGCCGCCGCGATGGCCAGCCGCTCGGCTTTGCCCGATACTGTCGGCAGGTCGATGCCGATATTACCGGCCAGCCCAAAACGCCGGATCGCCTGCGCCGCCGCAATGGCACCCGCCATCGCGAGCGTTCCCGCGTCACCCGGGCCATCAACATCGATAAGCGTCATCGCCGGGGTCAAGGACAGGCGCAACTGGCCACGGGGGAAGTCACAGATCAAGCGGCCCGCGGCCTCAAGGCATTCGCTCCACCCAGCCTGTTCGAACAGATCCGGACCATGCGGTCCGACAACCCGGTGTGGCCCGATCCGCGCCGCGAGATCGGGCCCCGAACCGATCGCCGCATCGGTCATGCGCCCCTTGGCACGCTTCAGCGCACCGGGCTCGGGAATCACTTCGCGTGTGATTTCGACTCGGATCGCCGCGCCTTCGCTGACTTTGAACAATGGCTCAACGAGAACCTCAGTGCCGCAGTCAAGCGTGGCAACGCCGCGCCGACCGGGGATCAGGATCGACGTCAGCCGCGCGTCAGCAACGATTCCGGCGCGCAAACCCGGCAGTTCGATCTGCGTTTCGACGATCGCGCCATCCTCGACCAGGATCGCGCGGTTTTCGCCGATCCCGGCTTCGTAAAGCCACTCAGCCAATGCCAGCGCTCAGCAACAGGTTGCGCGTTTCGAACAGCGGCAAACCGACAACCCCCGAATGGCTGCCCGAAATAAAGCGGACAAACGCTTCGGCGCGACCCTGAATGGCATAGCCGCCGGCTTTCCCCTGCCACTCCCCTGACGCGATATAGCCATCGATTTCAGCGGCCGTCAGCGGTTTGAACGTCACAATCGTGTCCGACAAGCGATGCCGCGCTGTGCCGTCCGCAATCAAAGTGACCGCAGTCAGAACATGATGCCGACGGCCTGAGAGCAGCTTGAGGCAGTGGCGCGCTTGCACTTCGTCCTCCGCCTTGGGCAAAATGCGGCGACCGACCGTAACAATGGTATCCGCGGCAAGAACAAGAGCATCCGAATGCCGCGCGGCCACGACAGCGGCCTTAGCGGCGGCGAGGCGCGTGACATGACGCCGGGGGTGTTCACCGGGCAGGTCAGCCTCGTCAATGTCGGCAGGATCAACCGTATCGGGCACAATCCCGATCTGCGCGAGCAAATCGAGACGGCGTGGGCTGGCAGAAGCAAGGATCAGGCGCGGCACGGGCTGCGTCTATTTAAACCGGTAGTTAATCCGGCCCTTGGTCAGGTCATATGGCGAAACTTCGACGAGGACTTCGTCGCCAACCAGAACACGGATACGATTTTTCCGCATTTTGCCAGCCGTGTGGCCGAGCACTTCGTGGTCGTTCTCGAGCTTCACACGGAACATAGCGTTAGGCAGCAGTTCAACCACCTGCCCGCGCATTTCGAGTGTTTCTTCCTTGGCCATGCAGCCCTTTTCAAATCTAAAGTGTCATAAAGTTGCCGCCCCTTAGCGAAAGCGACGCGCAAAGGGAAGCGAGTCGGCACGCCTCCATTCGAGCGAACCTTTCTGAACGCTGACAGCGCAGTTAAGGAACGGCTCACCGCCATAACGGCACAACGTATCGTATGGGCACCGGCAGCACTTTCGCAGCATGGCCCCGCGAGGATTATGATGATGCGTCTCCGCTTATTGATGGCCACGTTGCTGGCTGGAACAATGATCACCCCCGTGCTTGCACAGGATCAGGACGAGCGCATGGAGCGCCGCGACCGCGGCGACATATCGCGCGGGACAATCCAGGATCGCGGCACGATGCGTGGACCGCCCGAGCGCAGCGAACGAGCGCAACCGCAACCTCAGATCGAACAGCAGGTCGAGGTTCGCGAAGCGCCCGCTGCAACGACTGCCACGCAAGCATCCGAACCCAATAATCGCGGCTGGCGGGGCGACTGGCAGCGACGGGTCGGAGAAGTCACCAACGCACCGCCACCACCGCCGATAACGCGCCAATCACCGGGTGACGACAACCGCGACTGGCGCGGTAATGACCGTAACAACGGCGGCGGATGGAACCGCAATGAACAGCGCACACCGCCGGTAACAGGCAATAACGACTGGCGGCGCGGCGACCGTGACCGTGAAGGCACACCGAACTGGCGCGATCGCGACCGGGACAATGACGGCGTCCGCAACAACCGCGACTGGGACCGGAACAATGATGGCCGCGTCGACGGTCGCTGGGATCGCGACCGCAACGGCACTGTCGACCGGCACTGGGACCAGAACCGCGACGGCGTCCGCGATAACCGTGATGGGCGCAATTGGAACAATAACAATCAGCGTTGGGGCAACCAGAACTGGAACAACAACCAGCGCTGGAACCGCGAATGGCGCAACGACCGCCGCTATGACTGGCAACGGCACCGCTACTCAAACCGCGACCTTTATCGCCAGCCACGCTATTATTCGCCCTTCGGCTACAACAACAGCTACCAGCGCTTCGGTATCGGCATCTATCTCGAATCGATCCTGTTCG
>JAYWFN010000237.1:0-19540 GCA_043778785.1 Sphingomonas sp.
GGGGAGAGAGCGACTCGGCCCCAGCCGAGCGGAGAGAGGGCGGAACCGAAGCCCATTCTCCCCCCAAGGAAATATGCCGCCATGGTTGCCGCTGCCAAAGATTATATCACAGCAGGCGACATTTTTCAGGTTGTCCTCGCCCAGCGCTTCACAATGCCGTTCCCGCTGCCGGCATTCGACCTTTACCGCGCGCTGCGGCGGATCAATCCGTCGCCGTTTCTCTATCACCTCGATCTGCCGGGCTTTGCGCTCACGGGTTCCAGCCCCGAAATCCTTGTCCGTGCGCGTGACGGCGAGGTCACGATCCGGCCGATTGCGGGCACACGTCCGCGCGGCAAAACTGCGCTCGAGGATGCCGAAAATCGAAATTCGCTGCTTGCCGATCCCAAGGAACGCGCCGAGCATCTGATGCTGCTTGATCTTGGCCGCAACGATGTCGGTCGCGTGGCGACAGCGGGCAGTGTGACCGTAACCGACAGCTACACCGTCGAATTTTACAGCCACGTCATGCACATCGTCTCCAACGTCGTCGGCCAGCTTGCGCCGGACAAGGACGCGCTCGACGCCTTGTTCGCCGGGTTTCCGGCAGGCACGGTCAGCGGCGCGCCCAAAGTCCGCGCCTGCGAAATTATTGCCGAACTCGAACCCGAAACACGCGGCGCCTATGCTGGCGGGGTCGGCTATTTCAGCCCCGACGGCAGCATGGACAGCTGCATCGTCCTGCGCACGGCGATCGTGAAGGACGGCGTGATGCACATTCAGGCAGGGGCAGGCATTGTGGCGGATTCAAACCCCGAATACGAACAACGTGAATGCGAAGCCAAAGCGGGAGCCCTGATCGCGGCGGCGCGCGAAGCCGTTCGCATCGCAAACGAAGCGGGGTTCGGGCAATGATTCTTGTCATCGATAATTATGACAGTTTTACGTGGAATCTGGTCCATTATCTGATGGAATTGGGAGCCGAGGTCGAAGTCGTGCGCAACGATGCCATGAGCGTCGGGCAGGCGATGACATCGGGGGCACAAGCCTTTCTGATCTCGCCGGGACCGAAAACGCCGTCCGACGCCGGGATTTCGCTCGATCTGGTCGCTGCCTGTGCTGACCAGGGCCGTCCGCTCCTCGGTGTCTGCCTCGGTCACCAGGCCATCGGTCAGCATTTCGGTGGCCATGTCGTGCGCGGCGGGCTAATGCACGGCAAGACGAGCGCAGTCTCGCACGACGGCAGCGGGCTGTTCGCGGGTCTTCCCTCGCCGTTCACGGCCACGCGCTATCATTCGCTGATCGTCGACGACATTCCCACAGATCTGATCATCAACGCCACCGCGCCCGATGGCAGCGTCATGGGTTTTCGCCACGCGACGCTCCCCATCCACGGTGTCCAGTTCCACCCCGAAAGCATCGCCACCGAACATGGCCACGCGATGCTCGCCAATTTCATGACGCTCGCGGGGATGCGGGTTAGGGCACGGGCGTGACGGCCGCCGACGCCGAAACGCTGTTCGGCCAGATGCTCGGCGGCGCGATGAGTGATGCCGACATCGCCAATACGCTGGTCACTATGGCGGATCGTGGGGAAACTGCCGATGAAATAGCGGGGGCCGCACGGGCAATGCGCGCACGGATGATCCCGGTGACGGCGCCTGCGAACGCCATCGACGTGTGCGGCACGGGTGGCGATGGCAGCCATAGTCTCAATGTCTCGACTGCCGTCGCCATTGTCGTCGCGGCCTGCGGTGTGCCGGTCGCCAAGCATGGCAATCGCGCGGCGTCGTCAAAGGCGGGAGGGGCGGACACGCTCGAAGCCCTCGGCCTCGATCTCAACCACGCCAGTGAAACGGCCGAAGCCACGCTTGCCGACCTCGGCATCGCTTTCATGTTCGCACAAAAGCATCACCCCGCGCTCGCTCGGATTGCACCGATCCGCAAAAGCCTCGGGCGGCGCACGATCTTCAATCTGCTCGGGCCGCTCGCCAATCCGGCCAACGTCACGCGACAACTCGTCGGCGTTCCCAGCCCGTCGCTGGTGCCGGTGTATCGCGATGCCATGACCCAGCTCGGCACCGAACGCGCGATGATTGTTTCGGGCGAAGAGGGCCTCGACGAAATCTCGATCAGCGGGATCAGCCGGTTTGTGTCAATCGGCTTCGACCTTGGCCATGACATCATCGCTCCTGAAGGGGCTGGCTTGCCCCGGCATCCGTCCGACGCGATCAGGGGTGGCGATGCGCATTTCAACGCCGCTGCGCTTCGCGATCTGCTTGACGGGAAACCCGGTGCCTATCGCGACGCCGTCCTCCTCAACGCCGCAGCCGCACTGATCGTGGCTGGCGAAGCCCATGATGGCGAAGACGGCATCGAAGAAGCCGCCGAAGCCATCGACAAAGGGCTTGCCAAGGCACTGCTCGACTGCTGGATCGCGTACAAATGAACAAGCTCGATGAAATCTGCGCCACGAAACGCGGCGAAGTCGCAGCCCGCAAGATGCAAGGGCTGGCGATGTGGCCCGCGCCGTCGCCGGTCCGCGGGTTCGAGCACGCCATACGCGCCAAGGCCGAGGCAGGCTTCGCCCTGATCGCCGAAATCAAGAAAGCCTCGCCTTCCAAAGGGCTGATCCGCGCGGACTTCGATCCGCCCGCGCACGCCCGCGCCTATCAGGCGGGTGGGGCCGCATGCCTGTCCATCCTCACCGATGCACCCTATTTTCAGGGGCACGAAGACTATCTCGTCGCGGCGCGCGCGGCCTGCACCCTGCCCGTCCTGCGCAAGGATTTCATGGTCGATCCGTGGCAAGTGGCCGAAGCGCGCGCGATGGGCGCCGACGCAATATTGATCATCGTCGCCGCGCTCGACGACGGTGCGATGGTCGAGATTGAAGCGGCATCGCTCGAATTGGATATGGACGTGCTGGTCGAAGTGCATGACGCGGCCGAATTCGACCGGGCGCTTCGCCTGAAATCGACACTGATCGGCGTGAACAATCGTGATCTCAAGACGTTCGATGTTGATCTGGCCACGACGGAGCGGCTGTCAAAGCTGGCCCCGCCGGACGTTTTGCTCGTCTGCGAAAGCGGCATTTCGACGCATGCCGATTGCGCGCGCATGGCTGCGCATGGTATCCGCAGTTTCCTCGTCGGCGAAAGCCTGATGCGGCAAGACGATGTCGAATCCGCCACGCGCATGCTACTCACGGGCAGATGAGCAAGCTCACGCATCTTGATGACAGCGGTGCCGCGCACATGGTCGATGTCGCCGACAAACCCGCCACCGCGCGCGAAGCGATGGCCGAGGGGACCATCAGCATGTCGCCCGAAGCCTTTGCCGCGATCCGTGATGGCACGACCAAGAAAGGCGATGTCCTCGCCGTCGCGCGCGTCGCCGGGATCATGGCGGCCAAGAAAACCAGCGAGCTCATCCCGCTCTGCCACCCGATTGCCCTATCGTCGGTCACGGTTGATTTCAAAATGGCCGACAATGCGATCCTCGCGACAGCCACGGCACGGACCACCGGGCCAACAGGTGTTGAAATGGAAGCCTTAACAGCCGTTTCAACGGCATTGCTGACACTGTATGACATGGCAAAAGCGCTCGACCGAGGCATGATGATCGGCAACATTCGCCTGCTCGCAAAGTCGGGTGGCCGTTCGGGCAACTGGCGCGCGTGATCACGCCCGACGCAGCGCTGGTCCGGCTGCTGGCACTCGCCATACCCGTCGACGTCGAAACCATGCCGCTCATCGAAGCCGCTGGCCGTTGGACCGCCGAACCCGTCGTCGCGCTGCGCACCCAGCCCTCGCGAAATCTGTCGGCGATGGACGGCTATGCGATCCGCCATGCCGATAGGCCCGGCCCGTGGCGCGTAACGGGCGAATCCGCCGCTGGTTCGCCCTGTGCCGCGAAAGTCGGCGCGGGAGAGGCCATCCGCATCTTCACCGGCGCCGCAATGCCCGACGGCGCCGACAGCGTCATCATCCAGGAAGACGTGACCCGTGACGGCGAAACCCTGACCCTCACAGCTGACAGCCCCGGCCACCAAGGCGCGCATGTCCGCCGTGCCGGATCAGACTTTACCGCCGGACAGACTCTGATCGAAGCCGGAGACCCCCTCACCCCCGCCCGGATCGGTCTCGCGGCCATCGGCGGGCATGCCACTCTCCCCGTCCGCCGCCGCATACGTGTCGCGTTGATATCGACAGGCGACGAACTGGTGCCAATCGGGACTGACCCCGGCCCCGACCATCTGCCATCGTCGAACGCGATGATGCTCGCCGCGATGATGGGGTCGCTGCCGGTCGCGATGACCGATTTCGGCATCATCCCCGATTATCGCGCTGCGCTGGCGTCCGTATTTGCCGAGGCTGCCGATCACGACATCATCGTCACCACGGGCGGCGCCTCGGTTGGTGACCACGACCTTGTCCAGCCCGCTCTGATCGACGCCGGCGCGATCATTGATTTCTGGAAGATCGCGATGCGGCCCGGCAAGCCCCTGATGGCGGGACGGCTGGGCAAGGCCGTCGCGCTCGGCCTACCCGGCAATCCGGTTTCGGCCTTCGTGACGGCAACGCTGTTCCTGAAGCCGCTGGTCGCGCATCTTTCGGGCGCCAGCGACCCTGCGCCGCGCATGCTCACCGCCCGCCTCGCGACCGGCCTCCCCGCTGTTGGCAGCCGCACTGACTATATCCGCGCCCTATGGATCGACGGGGCCATCGCGCCATTACGCGGCGACAGCGGCATGCTCGTCCCGCTGGCCTCGGCGACCGCGCTGATCGTTCGCCCCGCCGGATCGCCACCCGCCGCGACCGGTGATGACGTGCGCGTCATAATCCTTGCTTGACGTTCCGTTTTTGTTTGCATAGAAGTTCCGCATTCGTTCCCAACGCCGGAGCCGCACATGCTGACGCGCAAACAACATGAACTCATCTGCTTCATTCAGGATCGCCTGAACGAGACCGGCATTTCGCCGTCGTTCGAGGAAATGAAGGAAGCGCTTGACCTGAAGTCGAAATCGGGTGTCCACCGCCTGATTTCGGCGCTCGAGGAACGCGAATTCATCCGGCGCTTGCCCAATCGGGCGCGCGCGCTCGAAGTGCTGCGCATGCCCGAGCGCGAAGGTAAAGTCGTTTCGATCCGGTCGGGTGCCCCGGCATTGCCGATGGCGGCGAACAGCAACGATATCATCGAACTTCCTTTGCACGGTCGCATTGCGGCCGGTTTGCCGATCGAAGCAATGGAGGGGCAGTCGTCGCTCTCGGTCCCCGCCGCGCTGCTCGGGCCGGGCGAACATTATGCGCTCGAAGTGTCGGGCGATTCGATGGTCGAAGCGGGTATTCTCGACGGCGATTATGCGCTCATCCGCAAGACCGAAACCGCGCGCGACGGCGAGATTGTCGTGGCACTGATCGACGATCATGAAGCGACGCTCAAATATTTCCGCAACATGGGCCGCGACGTCCGCCTCGACCCCGCCAACGCAGCGCACAGCCCGCAACTATACAAGGCTGAGCAAGTGCGGGTCCAGGGGCGTCTGGCAGGGCTGCTGCGGCGGTATTAGGCGCAGGGTGAGGCTGCGCTGCCCCAGCGCATCTTCGCGCAAGCCCGGTCGGCGGTGCGCAGCAACCGACCGACGAAGCGGCTTTGCCGTTTCGGTTAAAAGGTTTGTCGTCTGGTTTGTTGTGGGAGCTGACAGTCCGGTATCGGTCAGCGATGCCGAAATGTAGACTATGAACCTTTGTCTAGCGGTGCGGCATCTTCTCGAAATTGAATAGAGCTGCTGGCGGTGTGATCCAGGATGCAGCTTCGCTAAGATAGACGTTGGACACAGCCACGAATGTTGAAGACTCGGTCAGGGCTGATGCAAATACGTTCATCAGATGTGTCGCGCCTGAAGATTGCGCATGAACGCGCGATCCACATTTCGTGCAATGCGTTGTCGTGACCAAATGACCCGTTTCGGACTTTCGCTGGAACCGAAGGGTTTCTCCGGTCGCTCGAAAACTGTCCGCTACTACTGAGAACGCTGAAACATAGGGGGCACCGCTTAATTGCTGGCATGCTCGACAATGACAATTAACTGACCAGACCGGCGATTTGCTACATACGAAACTGACTTGCCCGCACAGACAGGATCCGGTGATGGGCGGCATCATCGCTTCCAGAACTTTCATGCGGCCCTCCTTTTCGTTTACTATGTGTTTTAGCTTGGACACCTGCTGACAATATCAGAGGATGAAGGGCGGTGACAACTTTTGCCAGCTGGCTTTGATCGAATGAACGACCGAAAACTCGTCGAGAGCGGTCGGCGGAGCATACTGTCGAGCCCCATCCGTCCGCTACCGCCCCAGCAGTCTTAATTACCGACTCTGTACGATCCGCAGCAATCCGGTGAAAGCAACGAAGCAGATTATTACCCATCCGCAAGATAGCTGTATCTTTTCACTGTTGAGCCGAGCCAACCCGCGTAGCCAAGTAGGCGTGGCATCTAATTGACTTGAAGTAAGCTTTTTCGTCGAGGATGCTCGCAAAACGACCAGACAGCCAAACGCGATCATAAACGCGGAGAAATACAAGCTTTTCGTCGAGAATGTCGCGAACCAACTCATTGAATCTACATACCACAGTATGGCGGTAAAGTCTATTATCCATCACCTTGCGCCGTTCGATTCTCAGATAATCCGACAGCAGGTATGAAGCTAGTCGATGCTCGAGCTTTATGACCGCAATGTCGTCGCAAATCGCCGTTTTTGCCTCGATCACCCGACTTACTAAATATCTTTCCTAAAAATTATGTTCATGTTATGTTCGAAACTGCGATTCGTGCGCGTTGCTCTTTCCCAATGTTGATCCCGCCCGCCTTGAGCCACGATTTCCGTGACCCCGATAGTGTCAACTTCGTCAACTTCATGCCCGCCAACCGGCATCCAGCCAAGATTCTCGCGCAGGGCCGATCGTGAGAACTTCGAGAACTTCGCCCGCCATTCGCGAACAATCCTTGGACTAACTTTTGACTAACTTTTGACGGGAAACAGCGAAAAACCAGTCACTGCCGCTCCCGCGCCAATACCCATGGATGCGCGCCTTCGCTCTCGGTAACCGTCTCGACCCGCCCCGAGGCCAGCGTCACCGCAATCCCACCGGTCTTCGCCAGCAATGCCCGATCCGCCTTGAACCAGCGCGGGCGGCACCAGTCGGGCAGGCGGCGGTCACTGACGACGATGTCCGCCGCCGCACAGTCGGCGCGAAACGCGGTGTAGGGCAGAATATATCGGCTCCGCGTCGCCAGCACCCGCCAACTGCGCTCGCCGCGCTGCAAGGTCACGCGGCAGCTGTCGGTGCTGCAATCGGCCCCCGGCAGGACATCGAGATCATCGAGATCGCCGATCATCCCCGCGCGTTCGCTCAGCACCGAGCGCACATAATCCCCGGCGCGCGGACGCAGCGTGGACAGCGTGCCGTCTTCGCTGCGCACCGCCATGTGCATGCCGTCGCCCGTAATCAGCAGATCGGGCGGCGGCGTCAGCAATGCCCACGTTACGCCCGCCGCAATCGGCAGCACGCCCGCCAGCCGCACGCGGCCATGCCAGAGCATCAGCCACAACCCGCCAGCAATGATGAATCCGAACGCCGCGACAGACACCGATGCCAGTGCGGCCTGCGCGCCCGGCACGCTGGCGACGTGCCGCGCGAGGCTCAGCAAGGCCTCCATGCCAAGCCCGGTCGCCCACCAGAACGGCGTGCCAAGGCCGACTGTATCGAACAGAAGTGCCAATGCCTCGAGCGGCATAATGATAAATGTTGTCAGTGGGATGGCGATGATATTGGCAAAAGCGCCGTAAAGACCGGACTTGTGAAAATGAAACAGCGCGATGGGGGCAAGCGCGGCTTCCACGACGATGCCGGTGATCAGCAACCCCAGCACCGCGCGACCGAACCGCGCGATGAGGCGCTCGTCGCCCTTCGCGCTCAGCCGTCGCATGATCGGCGTTTCGTGCAGCGCGACAATCGAGGTGATGGCAGCAAAGCTCAGTTGGAAACTCGGCCCGATCAGCGCTTCGGGCCAGAGCAGCAGCACGACAATCGCGCCTGTTGCCACCAGCCGCAGCGTGAATGCCTCGCGTCCAAGGGCAATGCCCGCCAGCACCAGCACTGCTGCGACGCACGACCGGACTGTCGGCACTTCAGCGCCCGTCAGCAACGTATAGCCGATCCCAACCAGCGCCCCGATCAGAGCGGAAATGAGCAGCAGCGGCACACGCAGCGCCAGAAAGGAACTCAATGCAAGCAGCCGCAGCGACAGGAAAATCGCCGCGCCGACGACAGCCGTCACATGCAACCCGCTGACCGACAGCAAGTGCGTCAGCCCGCTTGCCCGCATCGCGTCTTCGTCCGCCTGCGAAATGCCACCACGATCCCCGGTGGCAAAAGCCGAAGCGATACCACCAGCGCTGCCCGCAAGCCGCGAGCGGATGTGCGCCGATAACCGTTCGCGCAGCCCGGCGGTCGCACTGCGCTCGGGGCCAATCCGCACCACTGGCCCGATGGCCTTGCCGGTTGCGCCGAGCCCCTGAAACCAGGCGACGCGCGAGAAATCGAAACCGCCCGGGACACTGGCGCTCGGCGGTCCGACGAGACGCGCACGCACGGCAACGCTGTCGCCCGCGACCAGTCCGGCCGATGCTATGACGTCATCGACCGTAACACGGACGCGGGGCGGCAGCGCGGGCGCGTCGATCGGCGCGATCGTCAGGCGCACGCGGTCTTTGGCGGTTTGCACTTCGACACGTTCGATCCGCCCGGTGAAGGTCACCACCATCGGGCGCGTGAGCACGGGCCCAGCGACCCATGTCGCACGGGTCCAGATTGCGCCGCAGCCGAGGGCCGCAGCGATTGCACCGATCAGGACAACGCGCCGCAGACGGCTGCCACCCGGCAACAACCGCGATCCAACCGCGAGTGCGGCCATGCCGAGCAGCCACGCCTGCCACTGGGCCCGACCGTCCAGCACAAACCACGCCGCGATCCCCGCCCCCAGCGCCACGGGCAACCACAAGGCGAGCTGGTCGCGCTCGGCATCGAGGAACGCTTCGATCCGTGCGCCAATGCGCGGCCAACGCCCCCTTTGAAGCGGCCCCATCCCCATGCTAGGGGCGCTTCCGAATATCGTCGCAAACATCGTGCCCATCCCGGGACACATCGTTGGAGAAAGTCTGCGTGAGCGCAAGCACTGAAACTGTCGTGACCCGCTTTGCGCCTTCGCCGACCGGTTATCTCCATATCGGCGGCGCGCGAACCGCGCTGTTCAACTGGCTGTATGCGCGGCATTTTGGCGGCAAATTCCTGTTGCGGATCGAGGATACGGACCGTGCGCGATCCACACAGGGCGCCATCGACGCAATTCTCGACGGGATGCGCTGGCTGGGGCTCGATTGGGACGGGCCGGAAGTGTTCCAGTTTGCACAGATGGACCGCCATGCCGAAGTCGCCAACCAGCTGCTCGCGGCGGGCCATGCCTATCGCTGCTACGCGACGCCCGAAGAACTCGAAGCGATGCGCGCCGAGCAGCGCGAAAAAAAGCTGCCTCTGCGTTATGACGGGCAGTGGCGGGACCGCAGCGATACGCCCGACCTGCCATTCGTTATCCGGTTCCGGGCGCCGCGCGGTGGAGAAACGACGATTGCCGACCGGGTGCAGGGCAATGTGACGGTCGCCAATGACGAACTCGACGATATGGTGCTGCTGCGGTCGGACGGGACGCCGACCTACATGCTGTCGGTTGTGGTCGACGACTATGACATGGGGATCACGCATGTCATCCGCGGCGATGACCATTTGAACAACGCTTTCCGCCAGTTGGCGATGATCCGTGCGATGGGTTGGCAGGAGCCGATCTATGCGCACGTCCCGCTGATCCACGGCTCGGACGGGGCGAAACTGTCAAAGCGGCATGGCGCGCTGGGCATCGAAGCCTATCGCGACGAGATGGGTGTGCTGCCGGAAGCGCTGAACAACTATCTGCTGCGCCTTGGCTGGGGACATGGTGATGACGAAATCATTAGTCGCGAACAGGCAATCCAATGGTTTGACATTGAGGCGGTCGGGCGTTCCCCTTCCAGATTCGACATCAAGAAGCTCGAGAATATCAACGGCCATTATCTGCGCGAGGCGGATGATGCGCGGTTGGCGGCATTGATTGCGCCCAAATTTGACGGCACCGATGTTGAATTGCTGACGCAAGCGATGCCTGTTCTCAAAGTGCGCGCCAAATCAATCAATGACTTGGCAGCCGGTGCTGCATTTCTGTTTGATGTTCGTCCGCTCGCTCTCGACGCCGGGGCGTCGGCTCTGCTAACGGAGGACAGCAAGTCGATTTTGGCGCACGTGCAAACCGCGCTGACAGCGCTGCCCGACTGGACCGCGACTGCACTCGAAGAAGCGGTGCGGCGCGTGGCGGAGGATGCGGATCTTGGCCTTGGCAAGGTTGCTCAACCGTTGCGCGCGGCGCTGACGGGGCGCAGCACGTCGCCGGGAATTTTTGATGTTTTGGTGCTGCTCGGGCGCGATGAATCGCTCGGTCGGCTTGACGATTGCCTCGCAGGGCGCAACGGCGCTGCGTAACAGATCCAGGGAGTTCGATGAATGTCCGACGCAACCGCAAAGCTGACGCTGGGCGACAAGGAAAATAACTATGCCGTGCTGTCGGGCAGCGTCGGCCCCGACGTGATCGACATCCGCAAACTCTATGCGCAAACCGGCACGTTCACGTACGACCCGGGCTTTACGAGCACGGCAAGCTGCGACTCGGCGATCACCTATATCGACGGCGATCAGGGGATATTGCTGCACCGCGGTTATCCGATCGGGCAGCTTGCTGAAAAATCGAGCTTCATGGAAGTCAGCTATCTGCTGCTCAATGGCGAATTGCCCGACGGCCCGACGCTCGACAAGTTCACGACGACGATCACGCGCCACACGATGCTGCATGAACAGCTGGCGACATTCTATCGCGGGTTCCGCCGCGATGCCCACCCGATGGCGATCATGTGCGGCGTCGTTGGCGCGCTGTCTGCTTTCTACCATGATTCGACCGACATCACCGATCCGCAGCAGCGGATGATCGCGTCGCATCGCCTGATCGCCAAAATGCCGACGATTGCGGCGATGGCTTTTCAGTATAGCGTCGGTCGTCCGTTCCTCTATCCGCAGAACAACCTGTCCTACACCGGCAATTTCCTGCGCATGACGTTCGGCAACCCGGCCGAACCCTATGAAGTCAATCCGGTCATCGAAAAGGTCATGGACCGGATTTTCATCCTGCATGCCGATCACGAACAGAATGCCTCGACATCGACAGTGCGGCTGGCGGGATCATCGGGCGCAAACCCCTTTGCCTGCATCGCGGCAGGCATCGCTTGCCTGTGGGGTCCAGCGCATGGCGGCGCGAACGAGGCGGCGCTTGAAATGCTTCGCGAAATCGGCACGCCCGACCGTATTCCGCATTATATCGAGCGCGCGAAGAACAAGGACGATCCGTTCCGCCTGATGGGCTTTGGCCACCGTGTTTACAAAAACTATGACCCGCGCGCGACCGTGATGCAGCAGACCGTGCGGGAGGTTCTGAAAGAACTCAACGTGACCGACCCCGTTTTCGAAGTGGCGCTGCAACTTGAAGAAATGGCGCTGAATGACCCGTATTTCATCGAGAAAAAGCTGTTCCCGAATGTCGATTTCTATTCGGGCGTCATCCTGTCGGCAATCGGCTTTCCGACGACAATGTTCACAGCATTGTTTGCGCTTGCCCGGACCGTCGGCTGGGTTGCGCAATGGAATGAAATGATCAGCGATCCCGACCAGAAAATCGGACGGCCACGCCAGCTCTACACGGGGCCCACACAGCGTGACTATGTGCCCGTAAGCAACCGCTAACCGGAAGGCAGCGTTAGCACGAAGCGGGCGCCCTGCCCCGGTGCGCTGTCGACGACGATGTCGCCCCCCATCGCCCGGGCGAGACGGCGCGAAATGTAGAGGCCAAGGCCACTGCCGCCGGGTTCGCTTGGGTCGACGCGTTCGAATTTTTCGAATATACGCGCCTGGTCATTGATCGCGATCCCCTTGCCCTGATCGGCGATGATCAGAACGGCCGTGTCAGCGTCACGTTCGGTGCGCAGCCAGACCATCGATCCTTCGGGTGAGTAACGCACGGCATTGCCGATCAGATTGACGACAATCTGAAGCACACGGCGGAATTCGCCCCGCGCCATAAGTGTGTCGTCGCTTGCCGGACGATCAATGCGCACCTGCCGATCCGAAGCGCGCACCTGTAGCAATCCCGCCGCGCGCCGCGCGATGTCGGCAAGATCAACATCCTCGATCTCTGGCTTGAAATCAGCCCGCTCGACAGCTTGCAAGTCGCCCAGATCATCGACGAGCGCAAGCAGATGCCGCGCGGCGTTGGCGATGTCGCCGGCATAATCGGCATAATCACGGCGCAACGGCCCTTCGGTTTGCGCGCGGATCGAATCGGCATTGGCAACAATCCGCCCGAGCGGTGCCCGCAGCGCTTTGTCGAGACGGTCTGCAAAGGCCGTATCGAGCGGCATTTCGTAGGGCAGTTCGTTACCCGGCGAGACGATATTGCCGACGGCCTGTCCATCAAAGCCGATAAAGCGTCCATCGATATCGGTGCGAACGGTTGCCGAGAGTGTTATTTCGACATCGGGCTGATCGCGGCGGATGGCGCGCTGATCAAGCAGGTCACGCCCCCCCGCAACAGCGTCTATAATCGGCAAGTCGCCATTTTCGTCTTCGATCAGGCGAACGATGCGAGTCAGCGGCTGCCCGATCAGGCGCGGATCATCGAGCGACAGGGCCGTCAGGCGCAGCGCCGCATCGGTCGCCCATGTCCAGCGCTCCGTCGCACCAGCGGGCACGGCTTCGCTATCGGATTGCGGCATCAGCCAGGGCACACGCTGCGGTCGCACAGTCCAGCCGCCGACTGACAATACCACGGTCTCGCCGTCGGGCCGCGCGCGAACCCAGATGTCGAGATCATGGTCACCTTCGGCCACAACCACGCTGCGTGAAACAAGGATACCCAGAGTCTGCGCCAGCCGCGCCATCGACGCGAGCGGTGGCACGGCAATCATATCGCCCAATGCGGCGCCAGCCCGTTCCTGAAGCGCAAGGAGGCGCGGATCAGCGGACAGCAACCGTCCGGTGCCATCGACGCGCGCGACGCTCGCTTCAGGCATTTTTTGAGCCCAAGAGAAAGGCGGGATGCACCATAAATGCACCTTTACCGGCGCGCGGTTAAGAGCGTGATAACCCTGAAAGCGATTTTCGCACCGCCCAGCCAAGGCTGACGCTGGCATGCACGGCACTGATCGCAAGCGCGGCAATGGGAGCGCCGATGACGAAGCCGAAAAGACCAATCACGGCATGTCCCGCAGGATCGCTGCGCCACGACGCCATATGCCGGTCATCGCGCGCCAAGGGCACCGCGAGCCAGGTCGCACCAATAATGACGAGCGCAAGGACGAGGCACCCCCATTGCTCTATCCGCAACGTCAGCGTGGTTCCCATCGCGAGAACGACCACAATTGCTGCCGTCGCGCGCACCGGAAACCGGAATTTTTCCCAGCGCACCGTGCCCGCGCCCGCCTGCGTCCCGATGCCACCCGCCACATCGCAGAGCAGCCCCGTCAGCAGAAGCAACAACGATGCAACGATCCAGCCACCCAAGCCACAGGCCACAGCAACACCGCAGAGAGCAAAGCCCGCAAGCGTGACCCATTGTGCTTCCAGTCCGAGATCGCCAGCCACACGCGCAAGAATGCGCGCCGCCGGTGCCATCAACCAACGCGTCGCCCATCCCGCGTTGTCAATTGGCGACGCGGCGACCAGCCGACGCCCGGCCACCTGCACCGCACCAACATTGTCGAGAACAAGGATGTCAGCACCCGCTTCCTCGGGCGTCAGCGTCATTCGCGCTGCGCCATCCTGAACGGCACGGCGCATCAAGGTCGAACTAAAGTCCCAATCGCCGATCATTGCTGCCGTCCGGCGCAGCAAACCACCGTCGATTCGGGCAAACCCCGTCCACCGCGCTGTCGGATCGATCAGTTCGAACCGGCTATTGGCTGGTTCGTCGCGCACACAAAGCAAAACCGGCTCTGCGCTGTTGGCGACTGCCGCCATTCGTTCAGGCGCGATCACCACGTCGGACGCGATCATCAGAACAGCTTCATCGGGATGAATATATTCGGCAACATCAGCCACAGAGCGCGCAATATCGACGCTTAATCCTTCGTGACGCAGCCGATCCACTGTCGCGAGCAGCGCCGACGTAACGCGGCCAGCGTAGATCACCGCATGCCCAGCTCCCGCAGCACGGGCGCGACGAAGCTGAAACTCGACCGGATCGGCGCCGAGCAGGCGCGGCAATACGGTTTCTCCAGCAATCAACAATGCTGCCAACGGCAAAACTCTGTCCCCATGCGGTGCGCCCACTTGGCGCGGCCTTAGACCATCTTGCGCGGCGATTGCACCCTAAAGGTCGAGCGCTGTGATCGTGCGCTCGATTTTGCGGAGAATGGCAGGGTCGATATGGTCCGCCCGCGCGGCTTGTGTTGCAACATCCATCAGCCGCACGGCGCCAAAACTGGCAGCAAGACCATGCAATCGCCGTGCTGCAGCATGCCAGTCTTCGATGGATTTTGCTGCTGTCAGGGCAACGACATGCGCGTTGGCACTGTCAAAAAAAGCGCCGCGCAGCTCCGCAATCAACGAAGGCTCATCACCAACCGCCGCCGCGAGGGCCGCTTCCAAAGCTCCGGGATCATATGCCATGAAAATGCTCTAATGCTGCTCGTTTAAGGAGTGGTTTATGCGATCATCGACCACGAGTTTCGCAATTCAAAAATATTATGGTAAATGAATTTTCATGAACGGGGTAACGCAAGTGGTCGGTCTGTGGCCGAACCGGGAACCGAACGAGCAGGCCGACGATGCGCCGCTCGATCTGCACGATTTCGCCATCGAAGACGCGGAGGATGAAAGCGCCGTGCCGCGCGACTGGATGACGATTTCGGTCACCACAGTCTGCACGCTGGCCGCCGTCGGCTGGCTGGTCTGGCTGGGCATGATCTACGCCCCGCGCTGGATGTCGGCACCCCCAGCGCCCGATATGATCGCGATCGGTATTGCGATTGCGTCGTCGCCGCTCGCGATGATCGGACTCATCTACACATTGGCGACGCGCAACAGCCGCAATATGTCGCGCCATATGACCGAGGCCTCGGTTGCCATGCGCAGCGAGCAAGCACGGCTTGAAGCGGCATTGGCTCATGTCTCCATCCAACTGGCGCGCGAACAGGATGAACTTTCTGAAGCGAACGACAAATTAATGACGCTCGGCGAAGAGGCCGTACACCGCATGAAAGTCGCCAGTGTTGCCATGCGCGACGAAGTTGAAACGCTCAATCGCTACGGCCAGTCACTCAAGTTTTCCGCAACATCGGCGCGCGCCGATCTGGCCATTCTGCTGGCCGATTTGCCCAAGGCACAGCTTGAAACGCGCCATATGGTTTCTGCATTGCAGGAAGCAGGCGTCAGCGCGCACGAAAGTGCCGGGGCGCTCGATGCCCAATTGGCCTCACTGACCCAGCGCGGTCGCGAGGCTGACGAGATTGCCGGTGGTGCGGCGCAAAAACTCGGTGCCCATCTTTCACGCATCGAAAGCGTCAGCGCAAATGCGAGCGAACAGCTTGAACTAGCGGCCTCGAAAATGACCGATGCCATCGATGCCGCGCTCGACCGTGCGGCGACGGCGGGCGATACCGCGAGGCAGAACATGGACGCCCAAGGCGCCGCGATGGTCGCGCTTGTCGATCAGACGCAGGCTGCCCTGTCGAGGACAGGCACCGATTCGGCCGAAGCCATCGCAAAGCGCGTCGACGACGTGACCGAAAAACTCGAAGCGATGGGTGCGTTGCTTGCGTCGCAAAGCGAAACAACGGCGGGGCTGCTCAGCAGCGTTCGCGAAAGTCTCGATGGCATTGATACACGATTTGAAGCGCTCGACGATAAGGGCATTCAACGCGCCGAGCGGCTGACCAGTGCGCTTGCCACGCTTGATCAACATGCTGCGGCGCTTACAGGATCGCTTGTGAACGGCACGACGACAGCAGATGCGCTGATCAGTCGTACTGAAGGATTGATGACGGCGCTCGATGCCTCGGTCCGCGAAATCGACGAGACATTGCCGGCGGCCTTCGACAGGCTCGATGCCAAAGCTCTTGCGAGCCGCGCAAAAGTTGCCGAAGCGGGGCCAATCGTCACGCAGATCGAGCGCGATGCCGCCTCGGCGCTGGATCGTCTGATCGAAGCCGAAGCGCTGATTGCCAAGCAACGCGCATCGCTCGACGCTTTGGCTGGCGATACCGACAACCGACTGAACGCGAGCCGCGATGCAGCAGTGAAGCTGGTGGAAACAGTCGAAAGCGCAGAAGCCACAACACGCGCGCTGGCCGAAGGCGCGGGCGCGCAACTCGTCGAAGCAATGGTGCGTGTCCGCGAAACTGCGCAAGCCGCCGCCGACCGTGCGCGTGAAGCCATTGGCGCGGTCATTCCCGAAGCCACGGCGCAATTTTCCGAAAGCACGCGCAAGGCGCTGACCGATGCGATCACACATGAAGTGCAGGCGCAGATTGCCGACCTGGCGCAGAGCGCGGAACGTGCCGTCGAGATCGCCACAAAAGCATCCGACAAGCTGATGCGGCAAATGCTGACCATTTCCGAAACCAGCGCTGCCGTCGAAGCGCGGATCGCCGATGCGCGCGACGACGCTGAAAAAGGCGACCGCGATAATTTTGCCCGCCGCGTAGCGCTATTGATTGAATCGCTCAATTCGACAGCAATCGATGTCACCAAAATCCTGTCGAACGACGTGACCGATAGTGCCTGGGCAAGTTACCTTCGCGGGGATCGCGGCGTGTTCACGCGCCGCGCCGTCCGGCTGCTCGATTCAGGCGAGGTCAAGGAAATCGTCCGCAAATATGATGAAGAGAGCGAATTCCGCGAACAGGTAAACCGCTACATCCACGATTTCGAAGCGATGTTGCGCAATGTACTTGCGACGCGCGACGGTTCGGCGCTTGGCGTGACATTGCTCTCGTCAGATATGGGCAAGCTTTACGTCGCGCTCGCACAGGCAATAGAGCGCCTGCGGACCTAACGGCACATAACGTCGAGCATGGCGACAGTAACCCAACCATATACATAATTGGCGTAGAACAAGCCAAACAGCGTTGTCGCCACGATCGTCGTCCAGATCGCGACCCGTTGCGGTCGCCAGACGGCAGGCGCACCGGCTTCCTGCCCCGCGACGGGGTCTGAACGCTGATCGAGCACGGCACGTGCTTCGAACGGCAAGACCAGAAACGCCGACATCACCCAGAACAGCACATAGATCGCAACAACTGTCTTCCAGCTCATCCCTCAACCACCAGCACGTCGATAATCGGCTTCTTGCCCGTCCATTCTGTTGCGACGCGGCGAACGGCAAGGCGCACAGCTTCACGGCGGCGCTCGGCATTCTTTTCGAGACCCGCAGCATCAGCGGCCGCCTCGCGCGCATCGGCAAGAAATTCGTCACGGTCATCTTCAACGGGAATACCCTGAATCCGGACGTCGGGCTGGCCAAAGACGCGGCCCGCCTTGTCGACAGCAATTGCGACTGAGATCACACCATTGACAGAAATCCGGCGTCGCTCGCCAATCGTTGCGCCGTCGGCTGGCAGGATGACATCGCCATCAAGGACGAGACGCCCGGTGCGCTCCTTGCCGATGATCGCGGGTCCATTGGGCGCCAGGCGGACGACATCGCCGTTGGATTGAACCAGCGCGCGCGGGACGCCTTCACTAAGGCCAAAGCGCGCCTGCTCGGCCATGTGCCGCCGCTCGCCATGCACCGGGATCAGCATTTCGGGACGGATCCATTTATACATCGCCGCAAGTTCAGGGCGACCGGGGTGACCGGATACATGCACATGTGCCTGCTTCTCGGTGATCATGATAACGTTCTTTCGCGCCAAAGCGTTCTGGATGCGACCGATCGCGACTTCGTTGCCGGGAATCTGCTTCGACGAGAAGATGACAGTGTCCCCCTCGCCCATCTTGATCTGATGCTGGTCAAAAGCGATCCGCGCCAACGCTGCGCGCGCTTCGCCCTGCCCGCCTGTCGCGATGATCATACTCTTGTGCGGGGGGAGCGCCATCGCACTGTCAAAATCGACTGTATCGGGGAACCCCTTAAGATAGCCATTGGCCCGCGCCGCCGTAATGATGCGATCAAGCGAGCGCCCCGCGACCGTCAGTACGCGGCCATTCGCCTTCGCAACCTGCCCAAGCGTGGCAAGACGCGCGGCATTCGAGGCAAAGCTGGTGACGACCACACGGCCCTTTGCCGCCGCGACAGCACCCATGAGGCCATCACGAACACTGCCTTCAGTGCCCGACGCTTCAGCGTTGAACGCATTTGTCGAATCGCAGACGAGTGCGAGAACGCCACTGTCGCCGATTGCCGTCATTTCTTCGGGCGTCGCGTTAACGCCCATCACGGGATCGTCATCGAGCTTCCAGTCGCCGGTATGGAATACGCGACCGTAAGGCGTATCGACGATGACGGCATCCATATCGGGAATCGAATGGGCAAGCCGGACGAGCTGAAATCCGAACGGCCCGAGATCGACTTTCTGCCCCGGTTTCATAACATGCAGTTTAACCTGGTTGGCAATCCCTTCTTCTTCGAGCTTGCCGCGGATGAGCGTCGCCGTGAAAGGATTGGCATAAAGTGGCACGCCCAGATCAGTGGCCAGATATGGCACAGCGCCGATATGATCCTCGTGGCCATGCGTAAGCACAATCCCGACGAGATCCTTCTTGCGCGCCTCGATAAATTCCAGATCGGGGAGAACAAGATCGATCCCGGGATAATCTGCACCCGCAAATGTCAGGCCCAAATCGACCATCAGCCATTTGCCGTCACAACCATATAGGTTGACATTCATGCCGATTTCATCGGACCCGCCAAGCGCGAGGAAGAGAAGTTCTTTACCGGGTGTTGTCATGATAACTTTCTGAGATAAGTAATAATTTAGCGCGCCGACCGCGCCCAGAGCAGACTGAGACCGCGCAGCGTGAGGTCAGAATCGACAGCATCGAACAAGTGGCTGTGCTGCTGGAAAAGTGCTGCAAGCCCCCCTGTTGCGATCACTTTTACCGGTCGCCCGATTTCCGATTTCATGCGCGTTAGCAGACCTTCGATCATCGCGACATAGCCCCAATAAATGCCGATCAGCATCTGACTTTCGGTCGTGCGACCGATCACGCTGTCGCTGGTCGGTGCTTCGATGGCGATCCGCGGGAGCTTTGCGGCGGCTGCGACCAGAGCATCAAGCGAAAGATTTAAGCCCGGCGCGATGATCCCGCCTTTATACGCACCGTTGAAATCGACATGATCCACCGTCGTCGCCGTGCCGAAACTGAT
>JAYWFN010000238.1:0-3396 GCA_043778785.1 Sphingomonas sp.
ACGCCAAAGGTCTGCAAGAAACACTATTGCGAATGCGTCTCATTAGTGTTCTAAGAGCAGTCAGGAGGACGCAATGACCGATGCCGACACACTCGAAAACCTGATTCCTCATCCGGCACCGACTGAAAGAGTCGCGCGGACGCTGCTCGTGGCCATCCGCCGCCTGGCGATAGGCGGTTTGGCGGATGCGCACGCGACCAATATTCTCATTGGTGATTTTGGCATGGCCTACCGGCGTCCTCTCTTGTTTCTGCGTATATTGCTCGCCGAAGTCTCGCGCGTTGCAGAGCGCCAGATCACGATTGCGCCCTGCTGCTGTTCGCGCATGACCGAGGGTGAGGCAATATTTCTAATGATTATTGATAGTGCTCGTGCCCGGCCGGAATCTGCGCGCGCCGGTCTTGCCCGTATGACCGGCAGCCTTGATTGCCTTCCCGCCCTTTCAATTGCTCAAGCCCTTGCCGACGCACTCGACGATATCGGCCATCCGCTTGGTTTGGTGCAAAACAAGGATTCCTGGACTAACTTTTGACTAACTTTTGGGCGCGCGCATGATATGGCGCATCATAATGTCAGATCCTTTTTCCGTGCCCGACGATCTTAACGCCATTCTCAACGACATCTGGACCCGCTGGGGTCGCGGCGCTGCCGACCGGCGCTGTGCGTTCCATACGCCAGTGGTCGGTTCGGTCCGGCTCGACGGCACCCCTGACCAACGCGTCATGGTCCTGCGCAAAGCCGACCGCGCCAACGCCATGTTGCGCTTCCACACCGACCGGCGCTCCACCAAAGCCGCGCAAATCAACGCGAACAATGCCGTCAGCATCGTCGGCTATGATCCTGGCGCAAAGATACAGCTTCGGGCCAGCGGGTTTTCAAATGTTGTGCACACCGGCGCGATCGCCGACGATGCCTGGGCTGCGACATCTGGGAGCGGCCGACGCAGCTATCTTACAACACTGTCCCCCGGCAGTATCAGCGAGATGGCAACATCGGGCCTGCCCGTCGCGTTTGAACAAGCCGTGCCGACACCTACCGAAAGCGAAGCCGGTCGCACCAATTTCGCGATTGTGCCCGTTGTCCTCGACAGCCTCGAATGGCTCCATCTCGCTTCGACCGGTCACCGTCGCGCGGTGTTCACACGCACTGGCAACGACTGGACCGGCGAATGGCTGATCCCATGAGCGACCTCATAGTCTGGTATGACGGCGCCTGCCCGCTGTGCATCCGCGAGATCGCGCTGATGCGCCGCCTCGACAAATGCCGCGCCATCAATTTCGTCGATGTTGCACCAGAGGACGCCGCCTGCCCGATTGACCGCGCGCTCCTGCTCGCACGATTTCATGCCCAGGAAACGGGTGGCCCCGTGCTGGATGGGGCCGCAGCATTTGCCGCGATGTGGCGGGCAATTCCGATGTTGAGGCCAATCGGGCTGCTCGCGCGCAACAGTATTGTGCTGGCGATCCTCGAACGCACCTACGTTGCCTTCCTCAAAATCAGGCCACGGCTTCAGCGGCTTGCTGCGCGTTAGGAGGCTGCTTTCAGCAGATTCCCGTCATCCTCGGTACTCGGCTGGCGTACCGACTGGACGACATAGCCTCTTCGCCACAATATCCAGAGCAACAGCATGCCTGGCACGGCCGCAACCACGGTAAAGCCCCAAAAGCCAACCCATCCAAATTCCTTGGCCACAATCCCCGCCGGTCCGGCCATAAACGTGCGCCCGACTCCCGCAAAGGACGACAAAAGTGCAAACTGCGTCGCGGTATAGGCAAGGCTCGACAGTCCCGACAAATAGGTCGTGAAGACAGTCAGCCCGATCCCGCTGGTCAGGTTTTCGGTGGCAACCGCGGCAACCAGCATCCAGTAATCATTACCCGTCGCGGCCAGCGCCATGAACGCAATGTTGGACAGCATCATCATCAGTCCTGAAATCAGTAGCGCCCGCCCCATACCGAGCCACAAGATGAAGGGCGCCCCCAGTGCCGACCCGACAATCAGCGCGCCAAAGCCCCAGAGTTTGTTCGCCGACACAAAATCAAGATCGGAAAAGCCCAGCGCGACGACCATCGGATTAAGCATCGCCTGTCCCATGGCGTCGCCCACCTTGTAAACCAGCACAAAGGCCAGAATGATGAACGCGCCGTGGCGCCCAAGGAACTCGCGAAACGGATTGATGACCGTTTCGATCAGCCACTGCCCGGCTGTCATGCCCTTGGCGTCTGCATAGCGATCAAAGAACTTGCCCGGCCCCGCCCAGAAGGCGCCGATAATCGCGGGGACGATACAGAAGGCCGTCATGCCGTAAGCCGTAGCCCAACCGAGGCCCAACCCCTCGGTTGAGGCAAAATAGACAGTCCCCGCGCCCGCGATCAGGTTGCCGGTGCGATAGCCGAACTGGTTTGTCGCGGTGCCATGGGCAAATTCGTCATCTTCCAAAATCTCGATGCGATAGGCGTCGATGACGATGTCCTGCGTTGCACCAAGAAACGCGACGACCAGCGCCCACGAGGCAAAGGAACCCAAATGGCCCGGCATCGGGTCGCTTGCACCCAGCTGCCAGACCGCGACAAAGAGCAATGCCTGAACGAAGAACAGCCAGCCGCGCCGCTGTCCAAACGCCTTGGTAAGAAAAGGCAGCGATAGCTTGTCGACAAGCGGTGCCCACAGAAACTTCAGCGTGTATGGCGTCCCCAGCGCCACCGCAAAGCCGATTGTTGCGGTATCGATGCCGACTTTGGCCAGCCAGAATGTCATTGTTCCGATGAGCAAGGTCAGCGGAAAACCACTGGAAATGCCGAGCAGAAATGTCACAATCGGCCGCTTGCGCAGATAAGGACGAAAGGCGGGGACGAAAGAGCCGAGCAACACCAATCCGCCAAGGACCGACGCGAAAATCAGAAATCGGATCCAGTCGATGGACACAGTGCTTGCTCCCCTTTAATTTTCGCAGCATTCCTAACGCTATATTTGGCCAATGAAAGCCTTGCGATGAACACTCCCACGCCCGGCCAGCGCGCTTTGGCGCAGATTATTGTCGATAATGCGGAAAAACGCGGTGCGGCGATCACCTATGTAGAGGCCAGCGCCTACACCTGCCCCGCCCGTTTTGACGCCGAGCGGCACGCGATGTTCGATAGGCTGCCGCAAGTGATCGCACCGTCGGCGCTGCTGTCGCCCGGCACTGCGATCGCGCATGACGGCTTCGGTAAACCGCTCCTCCTGACGCGCGACAAGGATGGCAAGGCACATGTCTTCCTCAACGTCTGCCAGCATCGCGGCACGCGACTGGTCGAGGGCCGTGCACCCGTTTGCGCCAAGCTGCTTGTCTGCCCCTATCATGCGTGGAGCTACACGCTCGACGGAAAGCTGCGAAAATTAAAGGGGAGCAAGCAC
>JAYWFN010000239.1:0-8044 GCA_043778785.1 Sphingomonas sp.
CGGGCAACCGTGATTTTTCCGCTACCGGAAATGCTTCCCGAGACGTAAGATTTGCCCTGAGCATCCTTTGATATGACGAGTTTCGTCTCTTCTTTGAACCGATCCGTGTAAAATGGTTGCCCGCCAATGATAGCGACATCGATGCCCTGAGGTAGGTAAGCCCCCGATTGCGGATCAATGAAAGTCGTAAGCTGAGACGATCCACGTTGAGATCGGCGATTCGTAACTACAATTTCCTTGGACGCGTTAGGCAATCGACGTGCCGTAACCACGATCTCCTCCGCTCCGTCAGCGCTAATGCCAAACAGTCCCGAAATATCAGCGGCAGCGTCTGGGCGCTCAGATGGATTTCGGATCACAGGTATGAGGTTGTTTGATTGAAAAGCTAAAGACCTTATATATCTACCAATGCTATGTGGCGGTTTTATGCCATCGCCTATGAACGTCATACCGTCGATAAGCTCAATCGGTTTAAATGCACCAGCAGGGCGAATAAAGAAAAGCCCTGATGGCGTGTCTGGGATTAGGTCGCTATCATTTTCAAAATGGGTTATGGGCAACCCTGCTTCGATGGCATCTAAGCGAACAAGTAGTTGCCTAAAGTTCGGGACGGTTTCGCTATTGATCAATAAATTTCCGGCAGCTGCAAAGTTAATGCCGTAAGCGCCAAAGGTGTTTATCGTTGCTATAGTTGCATTTAAGCCCCTTAATGAGCTTTCTGCGGCAAGTATCTGTACCAACTGACCACCAAGTGAGTGGCCGGAAAAGTCGAACACGGATGCTGGAAAGTCGGAAACTAAATTCAAATAAAAGTCGCGGACTGGAGCGTAAGCACCGTCATTAAAGCCTACGCCGTTTGTATATGAAATCGTCTGAAAGAGTTCCGTGGAGTAGTTTACCCCAGCAACGCCGAGTTGAATAGCATTGTTACTAAGCGCACGGAAAGCAACAACGTCTGGACCAACAGACTGATCGCCCGTTCCTTTTGCTCGTATAAAGCTGTTTTGAGAGGCGAACTGAGTTATTTCAGCGTCGGTAGCAAAAACATCTCTGATGCCGGGGATTAACTTTAATTGATCCGCCAGCGCTTGCCCCGTCAGACCAGCTTGGAGCGCCTGCAAATCCTTGGCAAGATATGCAAGTCCAGTCACCTGAGCAGGTCGTACATAGTCTTGGGCGTACACGGGGCCTGGCATTACGCATCCTCATTTTTAATGAATGGCTCGAGTCCGTATCTGGCGATGCAGCTTGATGAGCTAGCGCTATCTATTGTTTTGGTTACACGCACTTTGAACAGCAAAAGAGCTATCTCTTTTCCGGCATAAAGTATTGCAGTTTCATCATCGTGTAGTCCAACAGGAAAACTAGGCGCGAGCTTGTCACGCATTTTTCCATGTAAAACCGTGAAGTCATTTATTTGAATAATTGTCGGTTTGTGATCAAGACGTGGGCTATTATCTACTGCCAATTTCACATATTCTCGCCATCGCACAGGATCATGGACCACTACACGAGCCGTTGCTCTGCAGAGTTGCTCGAATTGATCGTCCGGATTTCTGGGCTGATCGCAAGCTGACAACGAGAATACTCCGGCCAAAATGAAGATAGATCTAAAGCGCTCGGCGCTCATGCAGAACTCCCGTCGTGCATAAATTGCGTACGCCAGGCACTATGCCACCAGGCAATCATCGGCGCGATCGCAGATTTGTAAGTCTGTCTTGAGCTATCAAATTGCCAACTTGAGGAGCGCTTTGCGCTATAGGGAGAACGCGACCGACAGTGCCGTTGCCCACTGGTGGTAAATAGACCCATAAAACGCCGTTGCTACTGCGAGCTGAGCGCCCGTAAAGGCTTATCGCTCTGGAATAATTTTGGACAACTCGATCGCCAGTCTCAAATCTAATTCCCAGATCAAGCTGCGCTTGCTTGTCACCCGCCCGAGCGGCTCTAGCGAGTTCTTGCAGTGCCAGATCGCCTTGGCCTGGCTCGAGCGAAATCCCCATATAGCTGTTAGAGGCACAACCTGCGGCGCCGAGCAGAAGCCCGCATCCTAAGGCAACACGGGCACACTTCGCCGTCTGGAGAAGCTTGCGCAAAAAATGATTCGTTCCGTGCCCCCACATGCGCTGAGGATGGTCGAGACGCATATAGCGGGTCAAGCAGTATATTTTGGTTAAGGCGCGTAAAGGAAAGTAAAACTGTCCATAACTGTGATTATCACAGCAACATTTATATAATGGTTGCATTTGTGACAGTCTAACGCTCGCGCCCTGCTTGCAAAATGCTCGTCTGAAGCGGGCTGATGAGGTAGCTGATGATCCGCCGGGAGCCAGTACGTACGTCGACCGTAGCCGCAAGCCCAGGTGACAAAGTCATTCTTCGCCCATCGGTATCAACGTAATTTCGATCCAGAATGATCGTAGCCGTATAAACCAGCCCCAGTTCCTTATCCTGCACGGCGTCGCGACTGATCGAGTGGACCCGCCCAGGCACGCTGCCAAAGCGGGTAAACGGAAACGCTTCCAATTTGACAGCGGCTTCCTGCCCCACGCGGATGAACCCGACGTCCCTGTTCAGGATGCGCGCCTCGACCTCGATACCGCCCTGATTGGGCACAAGTGTCATCAATGGCTTGGTCGCTTCGATAACGCCACCGATCGTGTTGACCTCAAGCTGCTGGATCGTTCCGTCAGCAGGCGCGACGAGCCGCTGGAACTGGCTCTTCTGGCGCGCCTTGGTGACTTCCTCCCGGCGCAGGATCGCGTCAGCTTCGGCTTTGGCGAGATCAGTCAATGCCGTGCGTCGCGCCTGTTCGCGCGTCTCGCGGATTTGCTGCTCGAGCTTGCGCGCTTCGGACAGCCCACGGCTGATCTGCGTAACAGAAACATCACGTTCCCCCACCTCCTGTCGCCGTTGTCGCTGAAGTTCGAGCAGACGAAGGCCCGGCGCATAGCCCTTGGCATCGAGCCGGTTCATATTCGCAATCTGGCGGTCGAGGATCGGCACGGTATCGGCGAGCTTCGATACCTGCGCACGCGCAGCATTAGCGTCCGACAGCGACGACGACCGTGCAGCCGCAAGGCTTGCGCTCGTCGCATCGATCTCGGCCAGTTGCGCGGCAATCAGGCGGCGTTGCGTGTCCGCGACTTCGGGCGGCGTTCCCACTGGCGCGGCGAAGTTCAGCCCGCGACCGGACAGCGCGTCGGCAATCGCACGGTTCCGCGCCATGTCGAGTTCAGCCGCAGCCAGCGCCTTTTCCGCTTGCGCGAGATCCGCCCCCGCAAGCGTCGGGTCGAGATCGAGCAGTGCCTGACCCCTTTTCACGACATCGCCGTTGCGGACATAGATTGCGCGGACGACGCCAGCGCCGGGCGACTGAACGAGCTTGACGCGGCCTGTCGGGATGAGCGTGCCCGGTGCCGAGGCCACAACATCGACGCGTCCAAATATTGTCCAGGCAATGCTGGCTGCAAGCCCGATCAACAGAACCCAGGTCGTCACGCGCGCCGTTGGCGAGACCGGGCGCTCGATTACTTCGAGCGCTGCAGGCAGGAAGTCAGCTTCGTTCGACGGGATGAACCCTTTGCGCTGTTCGCGATCGGCGCGCAGCGCTTGCCTAAGCACATCCCAGTGATGCCGCCACCCGCTCATGCGCCGATCCCGCCGGTCTGGCGGCGATGCAGATCGGCATAGCGGCCGTTAAGCTGCAACAGCTGTGCGTGCGTGCCACGTTCGACGATGCGGCCGCCTTCGAGCGTAATCAGCATGTCGCATTGTCGCACAGCCGACAGGCGATGCGCGATGATGATGACTGTGCGGCCCGCCGCCATTGCCTTGAGGTTTGTCTGGATGATTTCCTCGCTCTCGGCATCGAGCGCGCTGGTCGCTTCGTCGAGGATCAGGATCTTGGGTTGGGTGACAAGCGCACGCGCAATCGCCAACCGCTGCCGCTGGCCCCCCGACAAATTGGTGCCGCGCTCTTCAACGGGCGTGTCATAGCCCTGCGGCAGCTTGACGATGAACTCGTGTGCGCCCGCCAGCTGGGCGGCTTCCATGACCTGCTCTAGCGGCATGGCAGGGTTGGCAAGCGCAATGTTCTCGCGGATCGAGCGGTTGAACAGGAGGTTCTCCTGGAGGACGACGCCGATCTGGCGGCGCAACCAGGACGGGTCGATCTGGCCGATATCGACACCGTCAATTAGAACGCGTCCTGATGCCGGCAGATACATGCGCTGCAACAATTTGGTGAGCGTCGATTTGCCCGAACCCGACGATCCGACGATGCCGAGCGTCGATCCTTCAGCGATATGTAGATCAATGTCCTCAAGCGTCCACGGGCCATCGAGCCCATAGCGGAACTTGACGCTTTCGAAGGCGACCTGACCCTTCAGGGCGGGCAGGGCGACCCGACTGCCAGTTCCCGGCTCGACAGGCTGGTTGAGAACATCGCCCAGACGCTCGACGGCGATGCGCACTTGCTGAAAATCCTGCCACAGCTGCGCCATGCGAATGACAGGCCCCGATACGCGCTGCGCAAACATGTTGAACGCAACGAGCCCACCAACGGTCAGTGTCTTGGCGATCACCGCCTGTGCGCCGAAGTAAAGGATCAGCACCATGTTGAGCTTGGAGATCAGCTGGATCAGCTGACTCCCATCATTGCTCAGGTTGATGACTTTCTGGCTGGCAAAGCTGTAGCCAGCGAGCTGACGTTCCCAACGGTCCTGCCATTGCGGCTCGACGGCACCGGCCTTGACCGTCTGGATGCCGCCGATGCTTTCGATGAGCAGCGCATTGTTCGCAGCACCCCTCTCGAACTTTTCTTCAATCCGTGCACGCAAAGGCCCGGTCACAAGCACCGCGACCGCGACATAACAAGGAATGGCAAGCACCGCGATCAGGAACAGCGTTTTCGAATAGAAGAACATGACGACCAGAAACACGATAGTGAATAGCGGATCGACCAGCACGGTCAGCGATGCATTGGTCAAAAACTCGCGAATCGTCTCGAGCTGGCGGACGCGCATCGCGATGTCGCCAACCCGCCGTGCCTCGAAGTAGGCAAGATTAAGGCCAAGCAGATGGCGGTACAGCTTGGCGCCGAGTTCGACGTCAATCTTCTGGCTCGTCTCTGAATAAAGCCGGGTGCGCAGCCAGCCAAAGACCGTCTCCCAGACCGACACAAACCCGAAGCCTACGACGAGGATCGTCAATGTGTCGAGCGTGTTGTGGACGAGGACCTTGTCGATGACATTCTGAAAGAAAAGCGGAGACGCCAGCCCCAGAATGTTGATGGCCAGCGTGATCAGCAGCACTTCGCCGACGAGGCGGCGATATTTGACGATCTGCGGGATAAACCATGAAACATCGAAAGCGCGGCTGATGCCGCCGACGCCTTCGCGCGTCGTGATCAGCACGAGTTGACCCGACCACATTGCTTCAAGCGCGGATCGGTCGATCTTCATAATCTGTGGCTGGACGCCATCGATGCTGTAGCAGGGCGGCTGGGCCCGTTCGTCCCCGGCTCGATCGCGTGTCACCAGCGTCAGCGCGACAAAAGAGCGGTCGGCACTGGCCAGAGCAGCGGCGACGACCGAGGAATCCAGGCCACCCGAAAGTCGCAACAGGATTTTGCCATGGCGACTTGCCTGACCGGCCACGGCGAGTTTGACTGCATCGCGAACTCGCCGCACGGCGTCGTCGGGATCCTCGAGACGATGTTCCCGCGCCGTGAAATCCCAGATGCGCCAAGGTGCATCGATCGACCAGTTCGCGCCGCTGTGGATCAGGCGCTCGCCACCCGACAATTCGGACAACGCGTCGAGACACGTCGCGCGACGGGCGAGATCGTCGGCAACGAGCGTCTCGGCGACATGGCACCACGCAACGCGTGGCTCGAATTGGGCAAAGCAGACCAGCAAGTCGATGTCCGAGGCGACGAACAGGCCATATGCCGTTTCGAAAAAATAGCATGGAATGTTGCCGAACGGCGCGCGCAAAACTTCGAGCCTATCGCGGTCGCGCGACGCCAGGAACGCAACATAGGATCCCCAATGCCCCTGAATCAGCCGTTGCCCGCATGACTGCACGATCAACCGCGCATCCGTGTCATTAATCGTTGCCATCGCTGCCGCACGGCCGCGCTCGTAAATCTCGCCAAGGACGAAGCCTTCGCGGCCGAGAGCGATGGTGGCGTCGATCTCCGCGACCAGCGCCAGTCGGCTTCCGGCGACATGCTTTTCGAAGCCTGGAGCCGCTGCGAGCACGGCCGCGCTGGCGCGCTCCCACGCAGAGCGCGCCGCCATGTCCCGCGCGAGCAAGGCAATATATCGGGGATCGCTCAAAGGACGAGGATCGGTGTGAAGGGGGCGACGTTCGCGAGCGAGTCGCCCACGACCGCATCGTGGTGGCGCGCCCAGCAATGAGCTTCGAAGGGCCGCAATTTGACACCGATGACGAGATCGGCGGCGGCATGACGCGCGATAAGCATCCGGACAAGTGCGATCGACCGCGGTAAGCACCGCCCGCCCGGACTGATCAGACGGTCGATACGGGCGAACGCTGCTGCCGCGCGTAAAGCCGCATCTTCGCGGTCGCTGTCGACGTGCAATTGCCGCTTCGCGCGCGCGATCTGGTCAAGCACAGCCGAAAGCGGGCAAAGGCGCAACGCGGTCAGGACAGACATGTAGCGGATGAACCCCGCGCTCGTATCTGTGCGCGCAGACGTTCCTTCATCGCCGGTTAGGGCACAGTTCGCGGGTCCGGTCGGAAAACACAGGCTAGGTCGCGTGTCGTCGCTTGTGTTCACGAGGACACCTCCGGCAACGAGCGATCGGACGACCTGCAACTCGGATACGGCACCTGCTTGGATTGCCGCATCATTGACGGCTGTAATCCGGGGACCATGCGCTCCGTCTGCGGTTAAAACTGTAGCAAGCGCAACGGCATCAGCCCCCGCCTGCCGCTGCCAGCGGTTGATCGCCAGCCGGGGCAACCAGATCGATACGATTTGCCTGGTTGGTTTCCGGCATGGCAATGGAGAGCTTGTCACCTTCATGCGTCAGCCACCAGCAACCGGGACGGTAGAGCCGTGTGCGGAACAGTTCCGCTTGGGCTTGCGGTGCACCGGGTGCCCTGTTGTCCCAGCGGTGCGGTAGGGACGGCGCTACAGCCACATCCCAGCGCATTCTCGCCGCACTTAATTGGCGCGAGGCATCGAAGCGCAGTAAATACAGCGGAACGCCGCAGGCTTCGCTTGCGACTGCCAGCCGCCGCGATGCGGTAAAGCCGAGCGCTTTGGGATTGCCTGACAGCTCGCCGATGACAAACGATAGGCCTGCGCATCTCAAGCCTTCTTCCATCGCAAACAGCGCGTCTTCACAGGTTTGCGCTGCGATATAATGCAAATTGTGCCGGATGCTTTGCGGAAGGCCGTGGATATAGGGCATGCCACCACGGCTCCGGCTTTGCTTGTCCTGAACCCATAGCCACGGCTTGCCAGCGCTGCTTTGTGCCGCGAGCGCCAGCGCAAATCCGGCACCGGAGGCATCATCAAGACGGCAGAAAATCTCATTCTTGGTAGGCTGTTCTTTCAAATCGGGTGACCAATGGTCTTGGAATGAACCACTGTGTCCGAGCATCTGGGCAGCGGAAAATGTCTGTTCGCGCTGTTCCGTAATAATCTCTGTCCCCGAATCATTGTTCTGCATATGTTCTGATTTACAAAACCGTTTGGCAAGAGCAGAAATTATTTATGTGTAATTTGAAGAAACTGGCGTCGCCCACCAAAGAAGTGGCCGATCTTTTTGGCGCACTCGACAAATCGAGCAATGCGGGGCCAGGAGAGGTTTATCCCGGCCAGATCGGCTTGGTGGTGACGCAGCAGGGCGCAGCCAGAACGCTTGAACCTATGACATGGGGGTTTGGTGGCGTTGCGCCTCCACGATACTTGACGCTTCTCGCCGATGGGCCGTTGCCAGCCATGAGCAGTCCAACGGACCAAGCGTATTGCCAATTTGGTCAAATATGCAGAGGGTGCACCGAC
>JAYWFN010000240.1:0-3389 GCA_043778785.1 Sphingomonas sp.
CTCGTCGAAACGATCTTGCCGGGGTGGACGTTCTTCTTGGTCCAGCTCATTTCGCTGACGTGCACCAGGCCTTCGATGCCCGGCTCGAGTTCGACGAACGCACCATATTCAGTAATGTTCGTTACGCGGCCCGACAGTTTGGCACCGATCGGATATTTGGCTTCCGCGCCATCCCATGGATCGCTTTCAAGCTGCTTCATGCCCAGCGAGATGCGCTGCGTATCCTTGTTGATGCGGATGATCTGCACCTTGACCGTGTCGCCGATGGCGATGGCTTCGGAAGGATGGTTGATCCGCTTGTAGCTCATGTCGGTGACGTGGAGGAGGCCATCGATGCCGCCCAAATCAACGAACGCGCCATAATCGGTGATGTTCTTGACGACGCCGTCGATGATCTGGCCTTCGACCAGCGTCGAGATCAGGCCGGTGCGCGCTTCGGCACGGCTTTCTTCGAGAATGGCGCGACGCGAGACGACGATGTTGCCGCGCTTGCGGTCCATCTTGAGGATCTGGAAAGGCTGGACGATGTCCATCAGCGGAGTCACGTCGCGGACGGGGCGGATGTCGACCTGCGAACCGGGCAGGAACGCCACGGCACCGCTGAGGTCAACAGTAAAGCCGCCCTTCACGCGGCCAAAGATGACGCCGTCAACGCGGGCCGACTTTTCGAATTCGGTTTCAAGCGTATCCCAGGCAGCTTCGCGGCGGGCGCGGTCACGGCTGAGCATGGCTTCGCCGTGCATGTTTTCGACGCGATCAACATAAACTTCAACGATGTCACCGACGTTCAGGTCGGCTTTCTGACCGGGCGCAGCAAATTCGCGGAGCGAAACGCGGCCTTCGGATTTCAACCCGACATCGATAACCGCCATGTCGTTTTCGATGGCAGTCACGGTCCCTTTGACCACTTTGCCTTCGAAGCCGCCATCGGCACCGATTGATTGTTCGAGAAGCGCTGCAAAATCGTCGCGCGTGGGAAGTGCCGCAGTGGCCATAGAGGTTTGTATCCTAGTATCGATATTTCCGGCCTGCCGGTTGTATCCGGCGGTCTTTGACCGAAGTTGCCGCATCGACCGAATATCGGTGCGGCATCCTGCATCACAATCGATTGAAAGAAGCGCAAAAAACGAAAAGCGCGACCGGCAAAAACCGACGCGCTCTAAGCTGTTACCCGAGCTTCCACCAATGCGACCGCTTGCTGGACCACTATGTCTATAGCGAGATCGCTCGTATCGAGCAAGTCGGCATCGGGGGCGCGCATCAGAGGCGCTGCGGCTCGTCCCGAATCGCGGGCGTCTCGGCTTTCGATGTCGGCGAGGACATGGTCGAAGGTGACATGTGCGCCATTGCGGATGAGTTCGTCAAAACGGCGTTGCGCACGCACTCGCGGCGACGCTGTGACGTAGAGTTTGGCCGAGGCTTCGGGGGCAATCACTGTGCCGATGTCGCGACCGTCGAGGACCGCGCCGCCGGGTTGGCGAGCGAAAGCGCGTTGCCGTTCGAGCAATGCCGTTCGCACCGAGGGGTGAGCAGAGACGACCGAGGCCGCGCGCGATGCGGCTTCGCTGCGGATCTCCGGATCGTCGAGCATCGCATCGCTGAAGTCACAGGCGCGCAAGGCGTCGATCTCGTGCAGCGGGTCGCCGCCGTGGCGCAAGACCGAAATGCCGACGGCGCGGTAGAGCAAGCCCGTGTCGAGATGGGGCAGGCCGAAATGGGCGGCGAGCGCGCGGGCGATCGTGCCCTTGCCCGATGCGGCGGGGCCGTCGACAGCGATGATCATGCGCGCGCTCGCAGCGCGGTAACGAGACCAAAGATGGCGATCATCGCCCATGCGACTTCGAGGATGAAAGCGGCGAGATTGAAGTGGATCGATAGAGAAATTAGTAGAAGTATAGCTCCTATCAAATTGAATATATTAAATAAAATCTTGTTCATAGCCGGTGAGATGTTGGCATAGAGGAATGCGCCGATGAAAAGGACGCTGCCACACAGGCCAATGATGTCGGCAGCAAGCGAACTGATCATGCGCCAAGACCCGCGAGCATGGTTTCGAAGGCCGGGAAACTGGTCGCGACCGGGCTGATGTCGTCGATAGTGACGGGGGCTTTCGAGACCAATCCGGCGATGGCGAAGCTCATGGCGATGCGGTGATCGAGCTGCGCGGCAATCGTCGCGCCACCGGGGAAAGGATCGCCATCACGTCCGTCAACGATCAGGCCGTCGGGCAGTTCCTCGACGGTGGCGCCGATCGCGCGCAATCCGCTGGCCATGACCGCGATCCGGTCCGATTCCTTGACGCGCAGTTCTTCGAGGCCGCGGAAGATGCTGCGGCCCCTGGCGAGTGCGGCAGCGATGAACAGGATCGGGAATTCATCGACCATGCTGGGGACGATGTCATGGCTGGTCTCGATCCCGGACAGCACCGAATGCCGGACGATCAGGTCTGCGACAGGTTCACCCCCGACAGTGCGTTCGTTGGTCAGCGTGATGTCACCGCCCATTGCCTTCAGAACCGTGTAAATGCCGTTGCGCGTGGCGTTCATGCCGACATTTTCGATTGTGACGACCGAGCCTGGCACCAGCAACGCAGCGACAGTGGGGAAGGCAGCAGACGACGGGTCGCCGGGGACGATGATCGTCTGTGGCTGAAGTTCGGCCTCGCCGCGAATCGAGATTGTCCGGATGCCATTGGTATCGGTTTCGACTGTCACGTCGGCACCGAATCCCGCCAGCATCCGCTCGCTGTGATCGCGCGTAGGCACGGGTTCGATGACGCGCGTGATGCCCGGCGCGTTGAGACCGGCAAGCAGGATTGCCGACTTCACTTGCGCCGACGCGACAGGAAGGCGGTATTCGATTGGCACTGCGGGGCAGAGGCCGCGGACCATCAAGGGTAAGCGCCCACCGGGGCTGGCCGTGAACGCGGCGCCCATCGTCGATAGCGGATCGATGACGCGGCCCATCGGGCGTTTGCCGAGCGAGGCATCGCCGGTGAACGTCGCGGTAATCGGGTGCGTGGCAACGAGGCCCATGAGGAGGCGTGTCGAAGTGCCCGAATTGCCCATGTCGAGCGCGGTCGCAGGCTGGAGGAGCCCGCCGACACCGACGCCGTGAACATGCCAGCGGCTCGCGTGCTTTTCGATTTCCGCGCCCATGGCACGAAGGGCGGCCGCCGTCGCAAGGACATCTTCGCCTTCGAGCAGCCCCTCGATCACTGACTCGCCGACGGCCAGCGCCGACAGCATCAGCGCGCGATGCGAGATGGATTTGTCGCCGGGAACAGTGACAATTCCGGTGAGCGGACCGGATGCAGAAAAGGCGCGCGGGGCAGGGGTCATAAGCACGCGGCTTTGACAGCGGCGATTCGCTATGGCAAGGGCGCTCAA
>JAYWFN010000241.1:0-8004 GCA_043778785.1 Sphingomonas sp.
CGATTTCGCGCGATGCCCGCGTCACAACGCATCCGATCATCCAGAAGATTTCGACGCCCGATGAAATCAGTCAGGCCTTCGACGACATCACCTATCGCAAGGGCGAGGCGGTTATCCGCATGCTCGAGGGCTCCGTCGGTGCCGACGCTTTCCGCGCCGGCGTGCGCAGCTACATGAAGAAATATGCCTATAAAAACACCGTGACCGACCAGTTGTGGGCCGAAGTCGCCGCCGCGTCGGGCATGCCCGTCAAGCCGATGATGGACAGCTTTACCATGCAGGGCGGCGTGCCGCTGATCCGTGTCGGCGAACCGCTATGTGCCGAAGGGCGCACGACGCTCACCCTGTCGCAGGGTCGCTTCGCGCTCGATGCGGGATCAAGGCGCGCGCAGACGTGGCTGGTGCCGGTGCGCATCGGCGACAGTCGCCTTCGGGTTGCGCCGACCGTCACCACGGTTTCGGGCGCGGTGGCAAAGGCTGTCACGGTGCCGGGCTGTGGCTTGCCCGTCGTCAATTTCGGGCAGAGCGCTTATTACCGGACACTCTATGCGCCGCAACATTTTGAGAAACTGAAAGGCGGATTTGCGACGCTTGGCGTTGATGACCAGATCGGTCTGATCGCCGACAGCTATGGCCTCGCCAACAGTGGCGACGCATCGATTGACCGTTATCTGTCGCTGATCAGCACCATATCACCCGATGCATCGCCGCTGGTGTGGAGCGCCATATCGGGGCAGCTTTCGGGCATTGACCGGATGCTGACCGACGCGCCCGAACAGGCCGCGTTTCGCGTGAAAGCGCGGGCGTTGCTCGCCCCGGTGTTCGCCAAAGTCGGCTGGACAGCGAAACCCGGCGAATCATCGCTGACGGCGCTGCTGCGCGAAGCGATCATCCCGACGCTGGGCAGCTTTGACGATGCCGCGATGACGGCGCAGGCCGCGACCTATGCCGAAGCGAGCTTTGCCGATCCGAATGCCGTGCCGGGGTCGATCCGCCTGCCCGCGCTGTCGATCTTTGCCTATACCGCGGATGCCGCGCGCTGGGATAGGCTGCATGAAAAAGCGCGGACCGAAAACAGCCCGGTCGCCAAGCTGATCTATTACCGCAACCTGGGCGCGGTGCGCGATCCGGCACTGGCGGCAAAAGCGCTGACGTTGACGCTGACCGACGAAGTGCCCGTGCCGATGCGCGGCAACATCATTCAGGCAGTCGCGGGGCAGCATCCGGCAATGGCCTTTGACTGGGCGGTGGCCAATGAAGCCAAGGTCAATGCGATGCTCGAAGCGAGCACGCGATCAGCGTTTATCGTGTCGTTGCCGACGGGTTCGGGCGATCCTGCGGTTGCCACGCGCGTCACGGCCTATGCCGCCAAAGCCTTGCCCGTGACGTCGCGTAAGCCCGCAGAGACAGCTGTGGCCGTGATCAACTACCGCGCGGGTCTGCGGGCGCGGCAAGCAAAGGCGATCGGCACATGGGCAGGCACGAAATAGCATGTTTCTGACAGGTAAGACCGCGCTCGTCACGGGATCCACGTCGGGGATCGGCCTGGCCTATGCCAAGGCGCTGGCGGCCCAAGGGGCAAACGTCGTCATCAACGGCTTTGGCGATGCTGCCGCAATCGAAGCCGAGCGCGTCGGTCTCGAAGCACTGTCGGGTGCAAAGGCGCATTACAGCGATGCCGACCTGACCAAAGTCGACGCTATCGAAGCGATGATGAAAACGGTTGGCGACGCTTTCGGTGGGGTCGACATCCTGATCAACAACGCCGGCGTCCAGCATGTCGCGCCGGTTGACGAATTTCCCGTGGCCAAATGGGATCTGATCATCGCGCTCAACCTGACGGCGGCATTCCATGCGATCCGGCTGGCGCTGCCCGCGATGAAAGCGAAGAAATGGGGGCGGATCATCAATACCGCGTCGGCGCATTCGCTTGTCGCGAGCCCGAACAAGTCGGCCTATGTCACCGCCAAACATGGCCTTGTCGGCCTGAGCAAAACGGTCGCACTCGAAGTTGCGACAATGGGGATAACATCGAACTGCATTTCGCCGGGCTATGTGTGGACGCCGCTCGTCGAAAACCAGATTCCCGATACGATGAAGGCACGCGGCCTGACGCGCGATCAGGTGATCCATGATGTCCTGCTCGATGCGCAGCCGACCAAGCAGTTCGTGACGCCCGAGCAGGTCGCGGCGCTGGCGCTATTCCTGTGCCGCGACGCCGCTGCGCAGATTACGGGAGCGAACCTCTCGGTCGATGGCGGGTGGACAGCCGCTTAGGCGCGACGGGTGCAGCGCCGGATCGCACTTTCAAGATCGGCCAGCGCATAGGGCTTGGTCAGGATCATCGCGTCGGGATGGCGCGGTGTGGAACCGCGCATGTCATAGCCCGTCGTGATCAGATAGGGGATGCTTTGTGCGCGCAGCGTATCGGCCACCAGCAATCCATCTTCGCCATCCAGATTGATGTCGATCATCGCGACATCGAAGCCCGTTGTGGTGATTGCCGCCCGCGCTTCGGCGACAGTCGCGACCGTGGCCACAACCACGCAACCGATAGCATCCAGCATATCCTCGGCAAGCACCGCGACAATGGGTTCGTCCTCGATCAGGAGGATGCGGAGACCGATGGTGGAATTCATGAAAGCTGTTGTGTCGTGCGATGCGCCGCTGCGCAATTATAAACACCCGCCGACTTGCGCCGACGGGTGTTCTTCCTCCCCAGGAAGTTGTGTCTGATCGGGCAAAGCCCGATCTTCGTCGGTCGATCCTTCGACAAGCTCAGGACCGCCGGCCGGGCTGGTCGCGAGTCCGGATTAGCGCCGCTAATCCGCGCCGCGACTCAGCCGAACTGATTCATCGTATTGTGTGCGCCACCGGCTTTCAGCGCGGCTTCGCCTGCGAAATATTCCTTATGATCGTCGCCAATGTCCGATCCGCTCATATTCTGGTGGCGGACGCAGGCAATGCCCTGGCGGATTTCCTGACGCTGGACGCCCGCGACATAGCCGAGCATCCCGGCTTCGCCGAAATATTCCTTCGCCAGATTGTCGGTCGACAGCGCCGCCGTGTGGTAAGTCGGCAGCGTGATGAGATGGTGGAAAATGCCCGCGCGCTTGGCCCCGTCGGCCTGGAAAGTGCGGATGCGCTTGTCCGCCGCGATGCCGAGTTCGGTCTCGTCATAGTTGGCGTCCATCAGCTTGGCGCGGTCATAGGCCGACACATCGAGCCCTTCCTTGACCATCGCGTCATACACCTGTTGGCGGAAATTGAGCGTCCAGTTGAAGCTCGGCGAGTTGTTGTAGACGAGCTTGGCATTGGGGACGACGGCGCGGATGCGGTCCATCATCCCGGCAATCTGTTCGACATGCGGCTTTTCGGTTTCGATCCAGAGCAGGTCCGCGCCGTTCTGGAGCGAGGTGATGCTGTCGAGGACACAGCGGTCTTCGCCAGTGCCGGACCGGAACTGGAAGAGGTTCGACGGCAGCCGCTTGGGCCGCATCATCTTGCCGTCGCGGTTGATGATCACATCACCGTTGCGGGCTGTGGCGGGGTCAATCTCTTCGCAATCGAGGAAGCTGTTATATTGGTCGCCGAGATCGCCGGGTTCGTTCGATACCGCGATCTGTTTGGTGAGGCCTGCGCCAAGCGAGTCGGTGCGCGTGACGATAATCCCGTCCTCGACGCCGAGTTCGAGGAACGCATAGCGACAGGCGCGGATTTTGGCGAGGAAGTCTTCGTGCGGGACGGTGACTTTGCCGTCCTGATGGCCGCACTGCTTTTCGTCGCTCACCTGGTTCTCGATCTGGAGCGCGCAGGCCCCGGCCTCGATCATTTTCTTGGCGAGCAGATAGGTGGCCTCGGCATTGCCGAACCCGGCGTCAATGTCGGCAATGATGGGCACGACATGCGTCTTGAAATTGTCGATCTTGTCCTGAATCGCCGCGCGATCGGCGTCGGACTTGGCGGCGTCGAGATCGCGGAACAGCAGGTTGAGTTCGCGCGAGTCGGCCTGGCGGAGGAAAGTGTAAAGCTCCTCGATCAGCGCGGGGACGCTGGTTTTCTCGTGCATTGACTGGTCGGGCAGCGGGCCGAAATCGCTGCGCAACGCGGCGACCATCCAGCCCGAAAGATAGAGATATTTGCGCTTCGTTGTACCGAAATGCTTCTTGATCGAAATCATCTTCTGCTGCGCGATGAAGCCGTGCCAGCAGCCAAGCGACTGCGTATATTGCGACGAGTCGGCGTCATAAGCCGCCATGTCTTCGCGCATGATCTTGGCGGTGTAGCGCGCGATGTCGAGACCGGTCAGAAAGCGGTTCTGTGCCCTCATGCGCGCAACGGCGTCGGCGCTGATGCCATCCCATGTGCCGCTTTTTGAGCTGATAAGCTGGCTGAGGTGGGCGCGTTCGGTGGTGTAGGACATGGGGAAGCTTTCGATGTGACAATTTCTACAGCGAACTTCTCATAGTTCACGCTATGGAGCGATCAGAAGTTGTCATTTTTGTTGTGATACCGTCTAGGCAATGCAATTAATATTTGTCATATTGTAAATATTATGACAAAAAAGATATTCGCAGGGCATGCGGTGCGGCGGATCCGCCGGGCATGGGGGCTGACACAGGCGGTCATGGCCGAGGCGCTGGATATTTCGCCGTCCTACCTCAATCTGATCGAGCGCAACCAGCGGCCGCTGACCGCACCGATCATGCTGCGCCTCGCCGAGCGTTATGATTTCGACGCGCGGACGCTGACGGGCTCGACGCCGGGTGGCGGGGTCGAGGCGTTGCGGCGGCGGTTGAGTGATCCGGCCTTTGCTGACCTTAATCTGGATAAGGCCGCCATCGAGGAGTGGATCACCTTTGCGCCCGATGCCGCCGAAGCCTTCGCCCGGGCGTTCGATGCGCGGGGAGACAGTGGCGTTGTTGCGAACGATCCGATCGCACCCGTGCGTCGCGAGATCGAGCGCTGGCGCAATCATTTCGGCGATCTTGATGCGGCAGCCGAGACGCTCGCCGATGAACTGCGGATCGGATCGGGCGACCTTTATGGGGCGATTGCCGAGCGGTTGCGGGTGACGCACCAGCTGTCGATCCGCATCCTGCCGGTCGATGTGATGCCGGTCGCGCTGCGGCGGCTCGACCTGCACGCGCGCCAAGTGCAATTGTCCGAATTGCTCGACACCGCGAGCCGGACGTTTTCGGCGGCTTTCCAGCTGGGCCAGATCGAAGCGAAGGACGAGATCGACGCGCTGGTCAAAGGCGCAGGCTTTGCGGAGCGCGCGTCCGAACGACTGTATCGCCGCCATCTGACCAGCTATTTCGCAGCGGCGCTGATGATGCCTTACGACCGGTTCCTGCGCGCGTGCGAGGCAACGGGCTATGATGTCGAGTTGCTCCAGCGACGGTTCGGGGCGGGATTCGAGCAGGTCGCGCACCGGCTGACGACATTGCAGCGGGTCGGCGCGCGGGGCTTGCCGTTTTTCATGATCCGCATCGACCGGGCGGGGCAATCGTCAAAGCGTTATACCGGCGCAAGCGCGTCGCCGCTGGTCGAGGCCGAAGGGCGTTGTCCGTTATGGGAAGTGCACAGCGCGTTTGATCGGCCGGGCGGACTGGTGCGGCAACTGGTCGAGCTTGAGGATGGCACGCGCTGGTTTACGCTGGCGCGGACGGTATCGCCGCAGGGCGGGCGGATCGGGCAGGTCCGCGCGCAATTTTCGGTCGGGATCGGCATCGATGCCAGCGTCGCGGCACCGCTGGCAGCGGCGCGCGGCTTTGATCTGGTGCGCGGCGAAGCGACGCCCGTCGGCCTTGGCTGCCGCGCCTGCACCCGCCCCGACTGCCCGCAACGCGCCGCACCGCCCGCGTCACGCCCGCTGGTCTTCAACGAGCGCGAACGCGGGGTCAGCCCGTTCGTGTTTGCAGGGGATTAAAGGGAAAGCGCCACTTATTCCCCTCACCCCGCTCGCGCTGCGGCGCGAGTCGCCCTCTCCCTCAAGGGGAGAGGGGTGCACGGCACCAATATTCAATCAGCCACCCGCACATCCGTATGACCGAAATCCTTGCCTTTGAAGAGCAAGGGCTCGCCCGTCTCTGCTGACAGGGCATAGCTGAAGCAGTCGCCGAAATTGAGTCTGGCGGGGTGATCGCGCCCCTTGCCGAAGCGGGCATAGGCAGCACGCGCGAGACGAGCTTGTTTTGCAGTTACGGGCATGATTTCGATGAGCAACCTGTCGAGAAATCTGTCAAGATTTGCGCTGGCATTGTCATCGCCTGACCCGTCGATCACAATGCCCGTTTCAAGATACGACGCTGCGGAAAGCTTCAAATGCGGCTTGGCATCGTGCAGCTGGCGGGTCCAGCTTTCGTAGTCATCCTCTTTTTTCAAACATGCAACAAGCACCGAAGAGTCGACGATCACTTCGGCAACCCAATTTCATCATAGAGCAGCGCATCGATATCCGCCGATCCGATATCGGGTGCGAGCCGCCAATGCGTGTCATCGATAATGTCGAACAAGGCGCGCAGGTTTGCGTCGCGATCCGCAAAACGAACGCGCTTTGCGTCACGAAGAGCGCGTGTGACAACAGCAGTGACGGATACGCCGTCCAAGCCTGCCAGTTCGCGCGCCAACTCAACAGCTTCCGCGCTCTTGATATTCATCTGGACACCCATTCTACCCTCCAGCCACAGTGATATACCATGGGCCAGCGGGTCACGCAAACGGTCAGGCGATAGCGGCCCGCCGACGCTGCACACGCATCGCTCCGCCAACGATGCCGAACCCGGCAATCATCATGCCCCATGTCGCCGTTTCGGGCACGGCAGCAAGCTGACCACGGATTTCGCCGCCTGGGAAAGCGCGAGTGTGGACGTTATAATAGGCTTTACCGCCGATCAGCCCAGCAAGAAACGCTGCCTGCGCCGAAGCGGCCGTGCCGCCATTCGCTGTGCGGAACCCGCCGGTGTAAGTCGAGGCAAGCGTAAGATTGTAGGTGCGCGTCAACGATCCGGTCGCGAGCGACGGCGGGCCAAAGTCAATCGCAACGCCCGCATTTGCCCCTTGGGCTGCGCAGCAATGGATGTGGGCTCCGACTGCCGGACCGGTCAGCCCGGCCCAATTCAGGAATATATTGACGGTGTTCTGGTCCGCTGAAAGCACGAGTGACCCGGTGCCCGTTGCGGTGCTCGCGTTTGGCACGGTTTCTTTCGCACCAGACAATGTCGTGTAAAAGGTTGCGGCTTGGGCCGGCATTGCGACGGCGGCAATGGCGGCGGCGATTGGCAAAATGAATTTCATGGCGACGCCCTTGTTTGAAGGCCTGTCGTTCCCGCTGGGACAGCCAGGCGACTCACCGACATAGGTAAGTATTTATTTACTATCGCGCGGCGGTCAGACCTTCAAGCCGCCGTCACGCTCTTTGAGTGCCAAAACGATACGTTTGACATCCTGGCTTTGCCCTCGCGGCATGATGAGAACGCTATCACCGCTCGCGACCACGATCAGGTCGGAAACGCCAACCGCGGCAATGCGGATGCCGTCGCTGCTGAGCAGGCAATTTGCCGTATCGAGTGCGATCACGTCGCCTGAATGCGCGTCGCCATTGGCATCGGCGTTGAGCGCGTGAAGCGCATCCCATGAGCCGATGTCGGACCAGCCCATGCTGACGGGGATAACTGTAACGCGATCTGCCTTTTCCATGACGGCATAGTCGATCGAGTCCGCGGGGCTGGCGGCAAAAGCGTCGGCATCGGGCAGGATGCGTTGACCGTCGCGCGTCGCGGCTTCCATGCTGGCGCGTGCAGCGTCAAGCATCGCCGGCGCGAATTCAGCGAGCGCGCGCAGATAGGCATCGGCACGGAACAGGAAAATACCACCGTTCCAGACGTAACCGCCCTGCGCGAGCATGGCTTCTGCCGTCGCGGCGTCAGGCTTTTCGACGAAACGGTCGACGCGGTAGGCACCGGGCGCCGCTTCCTCGCCGGTGCGGATATAGCCATAGCC
>JAYWFN010000242.1:0-7979 GCA_043778785.1 Sphingomonas sp.
CTCAGTTTAGCCGCAATCCTTTGAGGAGAGAAGATGTGGATGACGATGCCCGGCGGAGCCGCCTGAACGCCCTGATTGGTGATTGGAAAACCACCGTGACCATGATCAACGCCGATGGCAGTGACGGAGCTGTTTTTAGGGCTTCAGATATCTACAGTTGGTCCGCCAACGGCAAATTCGTGCAGCACGACGTTGATGCAGACATGGAAGGCATCCGCGTCCAATCGCTAGAAGTTATCGCCCTTGATCCATCGGGGAAAGGCTACATCTCGCGCAGCTATGATCCAGATAGCACGTACAGCAACTTCGCTTGTGAACTTGGGGGTAGGCCCTGGCGAATTGTCGGCGACGTGCAGTGCTTCGCTGGCGAATTGTCGGACGACGGCAAGACGCTTTCTGGCCGATGGAGCCAGAGCGACGGTTCCGGTAATTGGTTGCCGCTTATGGAGGTAACGCTGCAAAAGTAAAAGTTGGGCACGCTAGCTGCCGACTGGGTTGCAGCCGACCGGGGCTAGGTGTCAAAACCGGTCGGTTTTGACACCATCGATCGACTGATGGTTCCTGAGGGATTGCGCAGGTCACAACGCCTTGTCGAATATCGCCAACTTTCCTGCCGTTCGTTCGGCGTTCTGTGCCCGTCAAAACCCGCCGTTCGTTCAGCGGCCACAGAATAGCGGCTCGGTTGTGGATTCCGGACGCCCAGCTTTTGAATGGAAAGGGGCGATTGCGCCGTTGGCTGATGCTGCAACTAATCGGTAGGTTTCACCATTCACGTCACTGCATTCGCGATTGAATGTGGGGCGCCACAATGATAACACGAGAGCATAATAGGGTCGCGCAATTGCTGATACTCGGACGGAGACAGACATGCGCAACATTGCTCGAAACAGCACGACTTTGGCGATTGGTTTCGTCCTTGCGAGCTTCGCACCAGCAGCCGTTTTTTCGCCCACCGCGCTCGCGATGCTCGATCCGAGTCAGCGTGCGGCATCTTCATGTGGCAGTGGCGTTGTAAGATCGGCTCTCCGCCGCGAATTGCTGCTTGCGGCGGCAGTGGCGGGCCCTGTGGGCAAGGCATCCGATGTCATGCCGCTCTACGAAGACCTCACCGGGCCACGTTTGCCCGCGACCACGTCAAGCGAACAGGCCCGACGCTATTTCAATCAAGGTCTTTTGCTGACCTATGGCTTCAATCATGCCGGGGCCGTCAGGTCGTTCCGAGAGGCACAGCGTCTTGATCCGAACTGTGCCCTTTGCTGGTGGGGCGAGGCTGTCGCGCTGGGGCCCAATATAAATGCCGCGATGGAAGACCGTGATCGCGAGAGCACGCTTGCCGCGATTGCCCAGGCAAACAGGTTGAAAAGTCTTGCCTCCCCGCTCGAGCAGTCGCTGATCGATGCAGCGTCGCGTCGTTACTCTCGCGACCCGAAAGCCGATCGTGCTGCGCTAGATGCGGCTTATGCTGATGCCATGCTTGACAGCGCGAAGCGCTTCCCAAAAGACGACGACATTGCGGTGCTCGCCGCCGAGGCGGTGATGGACATTAGTCCCTGGAACTATTGGCAGGCGGATAAACGAACGCCTGTTGGGCGTAGCGGCGAAGCCGTCAGATTGGTTGAAGCCGTGCTCGCCCGGAGCCCTACCAACCTTCAGGCTGCACATCTTTACGTGCATCTTATGGAAAACAGCGCTGATCCATCCCGCGCGGAAGCCGCGGCCGATCGGCTGGCGAAACCACTCGCACCCAGTGCAGGTCACCTCGTACACATGCCTTCGCATATATACGCGCAGGTTGGACGCTATGCCGACTCGATGCGTGTAAACATCGCGGCAGCTCGCTCGGACGAAGCCTATATCCGCAAGACGAACGACCAAAGCCTAGTCCGCTTTGGCTATTATCCTCACAACGTCCACTTTATCGTGACGTCGGCGCAGATGGCAGGTGACATGACAACGGCCATCCGCGAAGCACGAAGACTGCGGACCATCCTTGACCCGGAAACGTCGGCCCGGATCGCCTGGATACAGGCGATCGACGCAGCGCCATATCTTGCAATGGCGCAGTTCGCCGCGCCTGACGCCATTCTTGCAATGCCGCCTGCCGACGATCGCCTCCCGTACGCTGTCGCCATGCGGCACTATGCCCGGGCAGTAGCGGAAGCCCAGCGACGCAACCCAGCTGGTGTTGAGCGCGAACTGACGGCACTTGCCGCGCTTCGAAGTTCGAAGGCGTTCTCGACGATGATCGAACAGGGCGTGCCCGTGCCAGATCTGCTGTCACTGGCTGAAGCTGTCGCGCGCGGTCGGCTCGCCTACGCCGGCGGTCGGTTCGATGAAGCTGTAACTCATTATCGCCAGGCGATCGACCTCGAGGCGAAGATCCCTTATCAAGAGCCGTCCTACTGGTACTATCCAGTCAGCCAGTCATTGGGCGCAGCGCTTCACAAGCTCGGTCGCTATGACGAAGCCAGTCAGGCGTTTCGTGTCGCGCTCTTGAAGACACCGCGAAACGGCTGGGCGCTTTATGGTCTTGCCCAGAGCGAGCAAGCTCAGGGGCACGCGCTGGAAGCCGCCGCGGCACGACAGGCCCTTCGTAAGACATGGCTTGGAAGCAATGCCCTGCTGCGCATGGATCGCCTGTAGCGGATTTCGCTCTATCGACGCTGTTGTTTGACGGCGTAGCGACTGAAAAGTTGTCGGGAGCGCCAATCGCGCCCCGAACCGATGGCGCTGCTCCTTTCGCCAACAAACCGGACGTAGGATCGCTGCGGCAGACTTATGCGAAGCTGCCATTCGCTCATCCAATATTGGTGAGATGTCTGCCCCGCTTATCAGCCGTACGAGTATATTGCTGGACATTCGGGTGGCGCAAAAATTGCGCTCAGAAGTCACATGACTTTGATTGGACAATCGGGCAGCATGCTTTCTGCACTCGGCGTTACAAAGTTAAAGGAAACGAGATGGGCAAATCTACGGCTGCGTTTTTTGCTGGGCTGACGCTTATGGGAGCTCCAGTGTTAGCGCAAACCCGATCGGATGCGCCCATTGCCGCAAAGAAGCCGAGAGATGTGGTGGCACCGTTCGGTGCCATGCGATCTGATCCCTATTATTGGTTGCGTGACGATACCCGCCAAAACCCCGAGATGCTTGCCAATCTGAACGCAGAGAACAGCTATGCTGACAATGTGCTCGCGCCGCTGAAACCGCTTCGCACCGCTGTTCTTGCGGAGATCACTCGACGCATCAAACAGGACGATGCGTCAGTTCCCTATCGCAAAAATGGCTATTACTACGCGATACGTTTCGAAGCAGGCGGGGATTATCCGATTATGACGCGCCGCAAGGGCAGCTTAAGCGCGCCTGAAGAAATCATGCTCGACCAACCGCAAATGGCAAAAGGGCAAAACTACTTTGCCATAAGCGCTAGCGAGATCAGCCCCGATAACCGATTGCTGGCCTATGCCGAAGATCTTGTCGGTCGCCGGCAATACACAATCAAAATAAAGGATTTGTCGACCAACACCACAACAGCCGACGCCATTGCCAACGCCGAACCCAATTTCGTCTGGGCCGACGATAACAAAACGATCTTTTATATCGAGAAGGATCCTGTGACGCTGCTCAGCAAGCGCGTCAAAGCGCATGTTCTCGGGACGGCGATGGCGACGGACCGGCTCGTCCATGAAGAAACGGATGACAGCTTTTACATGTCGTTGCGCCGGACAGCGGACGACAAATATCTCTGTATCACGCTCCAAAGCACGGTCAGCAATGAAGACCGATGCGCGCCGGCCAAAGCGCCTGAGATATTCGTTCCTATCGCCAAGCGCGAACGTGATATGCAATATCGTGCCGATCACATCGGCGATCACTGGGTCATCCGAACAAACCTATCGGCGCCAAATTACAAGCTGGTGTCGGTTCGCGATGGCGATGTTACCGGTGGCCGGGCGAAATGGGTCGATCTTATTCCTGCCAATGCGAACGTCTTTATCGAGCAGTTTCAACCGTTCGACGGTTTCCTTGCCATTGAGGAGCGGGCAGGTGGCAACAAGCGGCTACGGCTGGTGACCGATGCGGGCAAGAGCACAGTCGTTCAATCGACTGAACCGGCTTATGCCATGACGCTCAATATAAATCCCGAAGTGGCGACGCCGTGGGTGCGTTATACCTATGATTCACTGACAACACCCGAGACGACTTACGAGGTCAACATCAAAACCGGCAAACGCAGGATTTTGAAGATTCAACCGGTGCCCGGCTATGATGCCACCAAATATGCAACCGAGCGCGTTTGGGTAACAGCCCGCGACGGCGCGCGTATTCCGGTGTCGCTGGTGCACGCAAAGTCATTCAAGCGGGATGGCACGGCACCGCTGTTCCAATATGGCTATGGCAGTTACGGCTTGTCATCCGATCCGGCGTTTGAGTTGCTCGTGCCGAGCTTGCTTGATCGCGGCTTTGTCTATGCAATTGCGCATGTTCGCGGTGGCGAGGAAATGGGCCGTAAATGGTATGACGATGGCCATCTGATGCACAAGAAAAACAGCTTCACCGACTTTGTCGACGTCACTCGCGCGCTTGTCGCGCTGCGTTATGCAGCCGCTGATAAGGTCGTTGCCGAAGGCGGCAGTGCGGGGGGGCTTTTGATGGGTGCTGTCGCGAATATGGCACCCAAGGATTATGCGGCGATCATAGCGCAGGTGCCGTTTGTCGATGTGGTGACGACAATGCTCGACGCCAGCATTCCGCTGACGACAAACGAGTTCGATGAGTGGGGCAACCCGGCGCAAAAAGCTGCCTATGATTATATGCTGAGCTATTCCCCCTACGATAATGTGATCGCACAGGAATATCCGGCGCTGTATGTGGGGACCGGGCTGTGGGACAGTCAGGTGCAATATTATGAACCTGCCAAATGGGTAGCAAAGCTGCGCGCAACGAAGACAGGCAATAATCCGCTGGTCTTTCGCACCAATATGGAAGCCGGGCATGGCGGGAAGTCGGGCCGTTTCCGGCGTTATGAGCAACAGGCCGAAACGGCGGCATTTGTTATGAGCCGCGTGGGGATCAGTCGGTAGCGTACAATTCTGTAACATATCCGTCACAGATCGACGTAAACCGCTGTGCCGCCGCAACGACAGTTGATTTCGAAGCGTTACCATTCAGAGTATCTGTGGCGGGCATAATCCCGCGCGTGACCAATCAGGGAGCATCGCGATGACAAACGCCAAACTGGGCCGTCTATTTTCCTCTGTATCAGCGGTTGCTTTTTGTCTTGTGACGCTACCGGTGTTCGCGCAGTCAGCGCCCACGCCTGCCACCGACGAAGATGTTATCATCGTAACGGGGTCACGCATCACCCGACCGGAAATCGCTTTTCCCAACCCGGTCGTGTCGGTGTCTGCCGATATGCTTCTCCAGTCGGGCAAGACCGATATCACAAGCGTTCTGCTAGATACGCCGGCGCTGATCGGTTCGCTTGGGAACGGCGCGAATGCCGGATCGAACAGCCAGAATGCGGGCGGGGCGTCCGGTGCGGGCAATGTCGGGACAACAGTGCTCGATTTGAGAAACCTAGGTTCACAGCGCACGTTGGTGCTGGTCAATGGCCGCCGTCATGTGAACGCCTATCCGGGTGAAAACTCAGTCGACATCAACACCATCCCGACGGACCTGATTGACCGGATCGATGTTCTCACGGGCGGTGTGTCGGCGATTTACGGTGCAGACGGCGTGTCGGGCGTCGTGAACTTTGTGATGAAGCGCAAGTTCGAAGGGCTGATTGCGCGCGGTCAGATCGGCATTTCAGAGCGCGGCGATGCGGGCAACCGGTTCGGATCGATTGTCGCCGGTCAGAATTTTGCAGATGGTCGCGGCAATGTGACGCTGGCTTATGAGTATAACCAATCAGATCGCCTGAACACGCGGGCGCGCGACTATCTCGGCGATCCGTTCAAGGATTTTCAGCTGCTCCGCGATCCGGCGGATCCGTCCGTGCCGGATCCACTTGATCCAACAAAACTAATTGATAACCCAAACTTACCCGATCGCGTGCTCTTCAATAATGTCAGCTGGGCAGACAGCGCACCGAATGGCGCCATCGATTTGAACCCACTTCTTCTTAACGCCAAAGGATTTCATGACTTTCTTCCGGCGTTTGACGGTGACGGCAAGGCATATGATCGTGGAACACAATTGCCCGGCACCGGAGGGCGGGCAGCAAACAGCACGTCAAATACGCCTACTGCCGGCTATTTTGGCGATATCGACCCCTATCTCGAGCGTCACAATATCAACTTACTGACCAGCTTTGAATTCAGTCCCGCTCTTCGGTTCTTTGGCGAGGGCAAATATGTTCGCATCAATGCGTTTACCGAGGTGCAGCCATCGTTCGATTTTGCCACGCTGCTGACATCAGACAACTATTATGTTCAGCAGCGCTTCGGTGCAGCAGCGCCAGACGGAGCGCTCGTGACACGCGACAACTTCGATCTGGGGGTCAATTCGCAAAAAGCGAGGCGCGACACCTATCGCGGTGTCATCGGTTTCGACGGCAAACTGACAGAGGGCGAAGGTAGCGGCAACCTTAAGTATGAAGTGTCCTATGTTTATGGCCGTGCAGATTCAGTCGTCACATCGGGCAATTCACGCGTGACGGATCGCTATTACGCGGCACTCGATGCCGTTGTCGATCCGGCGACTGGCAAAGTAACCTGCCGGATCAACTTGCCGGGTGAAACGCTGATCGATCAAAACAACTATGGCGGTGTTGCGGCGATTGGCTTGGGAACAGCAACCGGCGCACTGCTGAGCTTCAAGGCAGGCGAGTGCTCGCCAATCACGATCCTTGGTGAAGGGCAAAGTTCGAAGGCAGGTCGTGATTTCGTGTTTGTCGACGATACGACACGCGCGTCGAGCACGCAGAATGTTATATCAGGGTCGCTGTCGGGTGATCTCGGCTTCCTGTTCAGCCTCCCCGGCGGTCCAATCGGATTCGCGGTTGGGGCAGAGTATCGCAAGGAAAAAACCCGCTCGACACCCTCAGCGTTCTCACAAGGCGGTTTCTTTGACGGCGGTGCGCAATCGCTGCCAAGCGGCGGGCAGTTCGACGTCAAGGAAGTCTACGGCGAAATCAATATTCCGCTTCTCTCGAAAGTGCCATTTGCTGAAGACTTGTCGTTCGGCGGCGCGATCCGCTTTTCCGATTATTCGACGATCGGCGCGACGACGACGTGGAAGCTGGATGGAACTTATTCGCCCATTCGTGACATCACGTTTCGTGGGACCTACTCACGCGCCGTCCGGGCGCCAAATATCACCGAGCTGTTCAGTCCGCTTCAGGGGGTCCAGAATTTTCTCGACGATCCCTGTGATCCAACCTTCATCGCAGAGGGAACGCAATATCGCGTTACCAATTGCAAAGCTGCATTGAAGGCAGTGGGTCTGACGCCCAAGGAGATCCTTGATTTCAGCCCGGCGACGAATGCAAAACAAAGCACCAGCCAGGTTGGTCTGGCTGGCGGCAATCCAAATCTCCGAGCCGAGACCGCAAAGACGTGGACCGCCGGAATTGTTCTCCGGCCGCGCTTCATTCCCGGTTTGTCGGTGACGGCCGACTGGTACGACATCAAGCTCGCCAATGCCATCAACACGCCCGATGTGAACGAAGTCTTCAAACTGTGTGTCGACCAACCCACGCTCGCCAATGTCTTCTGCGGTGCGTTCAAGCGCAACCCGACAACGGGCTTCCTCGAAAAATACGTCGTTTCCGCGCAAAATGTTGCGGCATTTACGACGTCGGGTCTTGAAGTCAGCGCTAACTACAGGACGAAACTGTCACCGAGCCTTGGATCGATCAACTTCCGTCTTTCGGGTGGCTATCTCAAAGATCTGACGTTTATCGCGACAGTCGGCGGTGTGCCCGAGCAACAGCGCAACCGGACAAGCCGGCCGAACTATGCAGGCAACCTCGACAT
>JAYWFN010000243.1:0-3339 GCA_043778785.1 Sphingomonas sp.
GACAGGGGGGGCACGCCTGGGTCGGGCATGATGACGCGGTGATGGCCGCGATCGTCGCATTGGTCATTTCGAAACGCTGAAGGTGTAACGCATGAAAAAGGTAGCACTTGTTTTCGGGGTCACGGCATCGTTGCTGGGTGGGCTGTGGCTTCTTCAGGGACTGGACGTCGTGCACGTCCGGCCGATGCTCTGTTTCTCGGACTGCGCCCCGGTCAGCGTAGCCTCGCCAAAATGGACCATGATCGGCGCGGGGCTACTCGCGGTTGGACTTGCTTCGGTCTTCTGGTTTTTGAAGCTGCGGCTCAAATGCCCCTGACGTGCTCCCCTTTTCTCTATCAGCCATCAGTAGAGTCCGATGCCGCTATGCGGTCGCACATGGTTGTAGTCGTCGCGCCAGCGGCGCAGCACTGACCGGGCATGGGCCATCGACGTGAAAGCGCGCGTGCTGAGCCTTGCGATCGACGAGGCGGACGACACCGCATTGATCGACGTGGCGCTCGGCATGGCGCGTCAGTGCGGATTGAAGCTGGACGAAGCGCGGGAGATTGTCGGGGAGGTGCAAGCTGCTGTTGCCCATTGGCGCACGAGTGCAACCAGCCACGGCCTTAACGCACGCGACGTGGCGCGCATGGCTTCAGCATTTGAACATGGATCTGCGTGATGCACGTCAACCAGCATCAGATTTGGATCGAATTAGTCGGAAAGGGCGCATCACGCCCGCAAAGCAATTTAGCACACAGATTAGCACACAAGCACAGCCAATGTTATTTTATCTATTATATATTAGATATTTAGCAAAAATACTGATAGACTCAAAATGCGGTTCCGCAAGGAGTGCCCGTTCGATTCGGGCCGGGGGCACCATCGTCATATGAGCCAAAAACGGCCCAGAACTGGGCTTTGGATCATGTTTGATTGGGGTGAAATGCACCGAACGGGCATCACCCCAAACCTGCGAAATGACAGCCGAACGCCTGTCATGCTGGCCACCAGAATCCCGGACGGGATTCGGCCATCGCCACCAAAACCCTTGCCACAATCCAGTTGGGCACTCGGGCGCTGTCAGCGGCTTACCTGACGGATCAGGTCAGCGGCTGCCTGCTCCATGCGCTCGGCGAGCACTGAGAAGTTCCGCACGCACTTTTTTTGGCTTTCGAGGTTGATGTTCTGCTTATGTTCTCCTATGCGATTTATGACTCTGGGCTGTCAAACGAACCTTCGCTTTCGTCGCTGGCGTTCGATGCTAAGGCTAGAGTCAAGCCCGTATTTGATTCGAGAAATTGCCCATTTTCATGAACTACGATGAATTGCCACGATCTGCTTTGATCCGCTTGCTTCAGGAGCACGACGACGCACTTCAGCAGGCCGGTAAGGACGGCATCGTTATGAATTATTCGGGGCGAACGGCCCCGTGGCAAATCACCCGTCTCGTCAAACCGAAATTGAGTGCTATCTCGAAAAAGCTCTCCTGCGGCGCTGAAGCCGAGCAATGCGAGAACGAAATCTGGGACGGTGAAAATCTGTCGACGATGGTGAGCCTTTATCGCCATCGCGGAAAAGTGAACTTGGTTCTCACCGACCCGCCATACAATACGGGATCAGATTTCAGATATAACGATAAGTGGGATCAAGACCCCAACGACCCCGACCTTGGCGAACTGGTCGCAGAGGATGACGGATCACGCCACAGCAAGTGGCTCAAATTCATGACGCCCCGCATCTGGATGATGAAAGAGATGCTTCGCCCAGGTGGCGTGATGGCAATCTGCATCGATCACCGTGAACTTTATCGTCTCGGTATGCTGATGGATGAGATTTTCGGGGAAGAGAATCGGCTCGCCATTATCAACTGGCAAAAGACGGCGGCACCAAGGCCCGACAAATCGCACGTATCAACGTCAACCGAGTATGTGCTCGTCTACGCAAAGGATCTCGTCAAGGCACGAACATTGTCACCGGGCAGGACTGAGCAGGACAACAAGCGATACTCCAATCCCGACAATGACTCCGAAGGTCTGTGGCGCGAAGGCAACCTGACTGCACGAAGCTCGTCACCGAAAGACGAGTATGGAATCCAATCGCCGTTCACAGGCGAAGTTCATTATCCTGCAGGCCAAGGATCATGGCGTCATCCAAAGCGCAATATCAAAGGATGGTTGCAGGAGTGGGGAAGCGCCTATGAAGAGCGCGACATTGGTGACGGTCGCGCCGCAGCGTTAATGATCAAAGGTGCCGTGATCGACAAAGTGCCAGCGACCGTTTCCAAAAAGGCTATCGCGCGCCTTGCAAAACCCGAGTGGCCTTTCGTGTGGTTTGGCCGCGACGGACAAGGGCGTCCTCGCGTCAAAACATACCTTGAGGGTATCAAGCGCGGCAAGGTTCCTGTTACATATTGGGCAGAGGAAGAGGTTGGCTATCCCGTCGAGTTGGATGCAACCTCGTGGGGATATAAAGAGTCTGGCCGCACCAGCGATGGCGTAAGTGAGCTGACCTCAATAGTTGGCAGCAGCCACGGCTTCACCACTGTGAAACCTCTCAAGCTTTTCAAAAAACTCATTCAGCTTTGGTGCCCTGATGGCGGACTCGTGCTTGATCCGTTTGCGGGGTCAGGGACCAGCGGCCATGCAGTTTTGCACCTCAATCATGAGACGGGAGCTTCGCGCCGGTTCATCATGATCGAGAGGGCAATAGCGAAAAGAAGGATCACTATGCAAAAACGCTGACTGCGGATCGCATCAGGCGAGTGGTCATTGGCGATTGGGCATCTGGCAAGCAACCGGCTTTAGGTGGTGGTTTTCGCTTCATTCAGCTTAAGCGCGAGAAGATTGATGCGGGTGCGGTCAATGCGCTCGCGCGCGAGGAAATGATCGACCTTCTGCTCAATAGCTATTGGGACAAAGCCGAGAAGGCGCGATCTTATCTGCATCGCTATGCAATCGGATCGCATAAATTTTTGTTTGCAACAAATCCAAAAAACGAAGGGTTCTTTCTCATTTGGGATAATCCTGACACCGCATCGATTCTGAATCGCGATGCGTTTAAGGCTATCGTTGCCGAAGCCACCGTTGCCGGTCTTACTGAGCGTTATCACGTCTATGCGTCAATCGCGCCCTACACAGGCGCAGGTAGCGTTGGCTGTTCCCAACCCGTTGAGTTTCCCGTTCGGACCGAGGCAAGGGGAAACAGCTTTTCCAGAAATTCAACTTCGTCATATTCCGTGCAGAGCGAATGACCCATGAAGGCGTCGAAAACGCGGCGACGTGTGCGCGTCGAAACGGCCCTTGTTCCATGTTCCTCGGCCTTCGCCAGATGCTCGGCGAGGTCGAAATCCTGTTCTTC
>JAYWFN010000244.1:0-19241 GCA_043778785.1 Sphingomonas sp.
ATCGGCGAAATCCGGCTGAGCTTCCAGCGCGACAACAGGATTGCGACGACAATCGCGACCATGAAAGCACCGGTCGCTGCGAAAATACCACCGAATTTGAAGCCAAGGAAAAAGGCGAGCAACGGCCCGTAATCAATCGCGAGACTCCAGCCGGGATGAGGCTTTGGTTTTGTGTCAGCTTCGGTCAACGGTCTACTCCGGCAATGGCGCGCGCCAGTTCATCGGCGTCAAACGGGCGAAGGTCGTTCAGGGTTTCACCGACGCCAACGGCGTGGATCGGCAGACCGAACTGCTTGGCCGCCGCAACAAGGACGCCGCCACGCGCGCTGCCGTCGAGCTTGGTCATCACAAGGCCGGTGACGCCTGCAACGTCCTTGAAGACTTCGATCTGGTTGAGCGCATTCTGGCCGGTTGTCGCGTCGAGGACCAACACAACATCATGGGGGGAGGCGGGATTGATGCGGCCCAAAACCCGCCGAACTTTGGCAAGCTCATCCATAAGCTCGCGCTTGTTCTGGAGGCGGCCTGCGGTGTCGACGATGAGGACGTCGATGCCGGTGGCGGTGGCCTGTTTGACGGCGTCGAAGACGATGCCCGCCGCGTCGCCGCCTTCGGGGCCGCTGACGATGGGGACGCCGAGGCGCTCTGCCCAGACCTTGAGCTGGCCGATCGCGGCCGCGCGGAACGTGTCGCCCGCGGCGAGCATCACACCATAATCCTGCTCGAGGAAATAATGCGCGAGCTTGGCGATGGTGGTGGTCTTGCCCGAGCCGTTGACGCCGATGACGAGGATGACTTGGGGGCGTGGAAAAGCGTCTATTTCCAATGGCTTGGCCACGGGGCGAAGAACCTTTGCGATCTCGTCTGCCATGACAAGACGAACACCCTGGGCATCGACACCGCGATCGAATTTTGTTTCGGCGAGGCGGTCGCGGATCGTTTTGGCGGTCGCGGGGCCGAGATCGGATGCGACGAGCGCATCCTCGACATCGTCGAGCGTCTGCGCGTCGAGCACGGTGCCGCCGCTGGTCAGGCTGCCGAGGTTTTCGCCGATCCGTTCCGACGTGCGGCGCATCCCGCCGAACAGGCGCTGGGTCCAGGAAGTTTCAGTCATTCTGCGCGCGCTAATGCGTCAGCGATCAAGGTTTCGCCAGTGGTTCCTGTGATGCGCACTGTCTTGATGCTGCCGGGGATGTTGGGCAACAGTGTGACCTGAGCAAAGTTTTCGGCATGACCGCTGATGCCGTTGCGTTCGACGAGGACACGCGCTGCGGCGCCGATTTGTGATTGGAGCCAGGCCGACTTTCGCGTGGCGCTGGCAATGCGGAGTTCGGCGGCGCGGACTTTGGCAAGGGCAGGGGGCACTTGTGGCATCCGTTCAGCTGCAGTGCCGGGACGCGGTGAATAGGGGAAGATATGCCCGAAGATGATGTCGCAGTCGTCGATGATCGCGCGGCTGTTTGCGAACATCGCATCGGTTTCGGTCGGGAAACCGGCGATCAGGTCGGCTCCGATGGCGATTTCGGGGCGGGCGGCTTTCAGGCGCGTGACAAGATTGATGGCCTGCGCGCGGTTGTGGCGGCGCTTCATGCGCTTGAGGATCAGGTCGTCGCCCGATTGCAGCGAGAGATGGACGTGTGGCATAAGGCGCGGTTGATTGGTCAGCAAGTTGAAGAGTGGCGCATCGACTTCGGCAGGGTCGAGCGACGAGAGGCGCAGGCGGGGGAGATCGGGCACATCGGACAGGATGCGCGCGACGAGCGAGGCAAGGCCGCCTTCGTAGCTGGTCAGATCGACACCGGTGAGGATGACTTCCTGCTGGCCGTTTTCGACAATGTTCTGAATGGCCGCAACAATCGAATCGGGGGTCAGCGAGCGCGACGGGCCGCGCGCGATCCGCGTGATGCAGAAGGTGCAGTCGTGATCGCAGCCGTTTTGCACTTCAACGAAAGCGCGGGCGTGACCTGCGCCTGAAACGGCGGGGCGGGCCTCCCGCCGCTGTGGCAAGACTTCGGCGATTTCGGACCATTTTTCGGGATTGAGGCGGACAGCGCATCCGGTGGCGAAAACGGTTTTGCCCGAACGCGCGGCCCGCCGGATGGCTTGGCGCGCCTGTCGTTCGGCTTCAGCGGTAACGGCGCAGCTGTTGATGATGATGGCGTCGCCGTTGCTCCAGTTCTGGCGGATCGCTTCGCCCTCGGCAATGTTGAGGCGGCAGCCGAAATTGATAACCTCGACGGTCATAGCCCGAACCTGTCCCAATCGGTCTTGCCGGTGAAGACGTGGGCTGCCGGGCCGGTCATGCGAATGGTCTCGTCGGGTGCCCATGCGATGGTCAGATCGCCACCGGGAAGCGAGACCGTCACTGGCGATGTCACGCGTTTGCTGCGGATCGCTGCCACTGCCGTCGCACAAGCGCCGGTGCCGCACGCGAGGGTGAGGCCCGCGCCGCGTTCCCAGACGCGCAGCGTGAGCGCCGATGGTCCCGTGATGGAAGCGACGTTGACGTTGATGCGGTCAGGAAACAGCGGATCATGCTCGATGATCGGGCCGAGGCGGGCCAAGTCAACGCCGGCGGCATCCTCGACAAAGAAAATGATATGCGGGTTGCCGACATTGACGACAGCGGGGTTTTCAAGCGTTTCCCAGCCGACGGGCAGGGCGCTCGTGTCCATGGCGTAAGCCAGCGGAATTGAGTCCCAATCGAAGCGGGGTGCGCCCATGTCCACAGTAGCACCGTCATCCTGTGGCGTTACGGATATTGGACCGCCGATCGTTTCCAGCATCGCAGGTTCGCCGAGCAGCAGCGCGACGGCGCGGGTGGCATTGCCGCAAATTTCAACTTCGCTGCCATCGGCATTCCACGTGCGCATTTTTGCGTCGGCGCTGGTTGACGGTTCAAGCAGGATCAGCTGATCACAGCCGATGCCGGTATGACGGTTCGCAATCGCCTGCGCGCGCGTTTCGGTCATCGCGACGGGATTTTCGCGCGCGTCGATGACGACAAAGTCGTTGCCCAATCCGTGCATTTTATGAAATCGACCAGCCATGCTGGCGGCGATTTAGGGGTGTGTCTGGTTTAAGTCCACTTTGCCCGATTTGATGCGGATTGAATCACCGCAGTCCTGAGCCTCCTGAGCATGTCGAAGGGCGAAGGGCGAAGGACGGTTGACGCGAACCGTCCTTCGACAAGCTCAGGACTACGGTTGTTTTAGGGCAGGGGAAGTCTAAGCAATCCGGCGCTGTGGCAGATCGTTGCCTTCAACTCCAGACAGGTCAGGCCCGGCCTGTGCGACCATCGGTTTTGGTTCAGGCGCGCGGGCATAAGACAGCAGATTACGCTCGGCGAGCAAGGTGCGCACAGCGGGCAGAGGCAGCGGGCGGCCGTAAAGCCAGCCCTGACCCTTGTGACAACCAAGCTGACGCAGACGCTCCTCGATTTCAGCGGTTTCGATGCCCTCGGCAGTGACAGGAAGCCCGAGGCTTTCGCCAAGGCGCGTGATCGCCGCGACGATGGCCGCGCTCTCGGTATTTTCGCAGATGGTCGTGACGAAGCTCTTGTCGATCTTGATCCGGTCAAACGGCAGCGCGCGCAGATGGGCAAGCGATGAATAGCCGGTGCCGAAATCGTCGAGCGCAATTCGGATACCCTGATTTTTGAGGCTGCCAACGATTGATTGCGCGAGCGCCAGATTATCGAACAACGATGTCTCGGTTATTTCTATTTCGAGGCGGGTTGCGGGAAAACCGGTTTCTGTGAGCAGCTTCACGAGCTTTTGGGCTAGCCAGGGATCCTTCAGCTGCGTCGGCGAAATGTTGACCGACAGGCTGACCGAGGGATCCCATTTGCGTGCTTCGACGAACGCCTGGCGCATGACCGAGAATGACAGGTCCGAAATGGCGCCGATTTCTTCGGCAATACCGATGAAATTGTCGGGCATCACAAGGCCGCGGGTCGGATGATCCCAGCGCGCCAGCATTTCGAAACCGTGAAGCCGGTTTGTCGTCAGGTCGATCTGCTGTTCGAAATAGGGAACGAATTCGCCCTTTGGAATGCCGATGCGCAGCCCCTGTTCGGTTTCGTTGCGCGCTTGCAGTTCGCGCTCCATCGACACATCGAACCAAGCGAAACGATTTCGCCCCTGATGCTTTGCCGCATACATCGCAATGTCAGCGCGGCGCATCAGCGCATCCATCGTGTCGCAGTCTGCCGCTGTATGGGCAATGCCGACCGAGGCGGAGATGTGAACAAATGTCCCTGCGGCGTCGAAAGGCTGGCCGAGGCGGCCGACGATGGCCTGGGCAATGCGCTCGACAATTTCGGGATTGCCGGCGTCATAGGCAAAAGCGCAGGCAAACTCGTCGCCGCCGAGGCGCGCCGAAATCGCCGATGGCGGGATGAGTGCCATGACTTCGGTGGCGACAGTCTTTAGCAGCGCATCACCGATCGCGTGACCATGCACGTCGTTGACGTTCTTGAAATGATCGAGATCGAGCATCAGGACGGCAAGCGTCTTCTGGCGCTTGATTGTGCGCGACAGAAGCGCCGCGCCGTCGTCGGACAAGGCGCGCCGGTTCAGAAATCCGGTGAGTGGGTCGCGTGAGGCGAGCACCTGGGCCCGCTGTTCAGCCTCGGTGCGCTCGACGATTTCATTCGAAAGATCCTTGTACCGACGCCAGCCGAACATGATCAAAGCGATATTGAGGAGAAGCGCGACCGACAGCGTTTTGTCGACCCCGCCGCCGACGCCGAGGAGCGTAGCGATAACACTCGACATGACTTCGCTGCCAGTGCCAAGCAACATGATGATCGCCGCGACAATGATCCCGCCGGTCATCACATCGTTGCGCGCGTTGGTCACACGCGACTTGGTTTTCAACATTCCGGCTTTTATATTCACTGGATCCAGCCCCACTGTTCCACGATCAAAACATCGGTAGCAATCATGCGTGAAGAAGAGCTTAAACCAGACGATCTTGACCTATGGCGGCGTTGTGAGTAAGGGCGTATGAAATCAAAAAAGCATCATGTGATGCGCGCCAGCCGACGAGGTTTCGTCCGCTGGTTCTTTTTGCGTTGTAGTAAGGCCGGGTATGTTTGAATCACTGAGCGATCGTCTGGGCGGGGTCTTTGCCGCACTGCGCGGTCGCGGTGCGTTGAACGAAGCCGATGTTCGCGCGGCAATGCGCGAAGTGCGGATTGCCTTGCTCGAGGCCGATGTGGCGCTGCCCGTCGTGCGGTCGTTCGTCGACAGCGTGACCGAGAAAGCGGTGGGACACAATGTCCTGCGCTCGATCACGCCGGGGCAGCAGGTCGTCAAGATCGTCAATGATGCGTTGACCGAAATGCTCGGATCGGACGCGGCGGACCTTGAGCTGGATGTCACCCCGCCAGCGATCATCATGATGGTAGGGCTTCAGGGCTCGGGCAAGACGACGACAACGGCAAAGATTGCCAAGCGGCTCACCGAGAAATCGGGCAAAAAAGTTCTGATGGCTTCCTTGGACGTCAATCGTCCGGCAGCGCAAGAGCAGCTGGCGGTGCTCGGCACGCAGATTGGTGTGAACACATTGCCCGTCGTTCAGGGTCAGCAGCCGGTCGAGATCGCGCGACGGGCAATGAATGCCGCGAAGTTGCAGGGTTATGATGTCCTGATGCTCGATACCGCCGGGCGCTTGCATGTCGATCAGGCGTTGATGGACGAAATGCGCGCGGTGTCCGATGTGGCAGCACCTGCCGAGACGCTGCTCGTCGTCGATGCGCTGACCGGGCAGGATGCGGTCAATGTCGCGAAAAGCTTTACCGATCAGGTGGCGCTGACAGGTGTGATCCTGACGCGGATGGACGGCGATGCGCGCGGCGGGGCGGCGCTGTCGATGCGTGCGGTCACCGGCAAGCCGATCAAATTTGTCGGGACGGGCGAAAAGCTCGACGGGCTTGAAGCGTTTCATCCGAGCCGTGTCGCGGGACGCATTCTCGGCATGGGCGACGTCGTGTCACTTGTCGAGCGTGCCGCCGAGAATATTCAGGTCGAAGATGCTGAAGCGATGGCCGCGAAAATGGCGAAGGGGCAGTTCGACCTGAACGATCTTCGTCAACAATTGAAGCAGATGCAGAATATGGGGGGGCTGGGCGCGCTCGCGGGGATGATCCCGGGGATGAAAAAGGCCCAGCAAGCAATGGCGTCGGGCGCGGTCGATGACCGGTTGCTGGTGCGGATGGATGCGATGATCGGATCGATGACGGCAAAGGAGCGCGCCAAGCCCGAACTGCTTCAAGCGAAACGCAAAATCCGCATTGCCAAGGGGTCGGGGACGACCGTGCAGGACGTCAACAAGCTGCTGAAAATGCATCAGGAAATGGCGGGCGCGATGAAGAAGCTCAAGAAAATGGGCGGGATGAAGGCGCTGATGGGGATGATGGGCGGCGGTGGCGGCGATCCGATGGCGAGCATCGGCAAGATGATGGGCGGTATGCCGCCGGGTTTTGGTGGAAGAAAATAGCATAGCACACCGTTCGTCCTGAGCTTGTCGAAGGGTTGTCCCTCTCAGCGAACGATTTTGAAAGAAAAGGGCAGGGCTTCGACAAGCTCAGCCTAAACGGTTTTTTTGTTGAGGAATTTTTAGATGGCAGTTGCAATTCGTTTGTCGCGTGGTGGTTCGAAGAAGCGCCCTTATTACAAGATCGTTGTGGCCGATGAGCGCAGCGCGCGCGACGGCAAGTTCATCGAGCGGATCGGCAGCTATAACCCGCTGCTCGCCAAGGATGATGCGAACCGCGTCGTGCTCGACAGCGATCGCGCCAAGCATTGGCTGAGCGTTGGCGCACAGCCGACCGACCGTGTTGCCCGCTTCCTCGATGCTGCTGGTGTTCGTGAACGTGCGGCGCGCAGCAACCCGAACAAGGGCAAGCCCGGCGAAAAAGCCGTCGAGCGCAAGGAAGAGCAGGAAAAGCGCGTTGCTGATGCGGCGGAAGCAGCAGCGGCGGCAGCGGCGGCTCCGGCACCCGAGCCGGAAGTTGTTGAAGAAGTGGTAGCAGCGGAAGAAGCACCGGCTGAACAGGTTGTTGCCGAAGAAGCTGCTGTCGAGCAGGTTCAGGTCGAAGAAATGGTTGCCGAGGGCGCACCCGTTGAACAGGCTGAAGCTGAAGAAGCCCCTGCCGAAGCGGTGGCCGAAGAAGCGCCAGTCGAGCAGGCACAAGCTGAAGAAGCCCCTGCCGCCGAAGAAGCGCAGGAAGAAGAAAAGCAGGCTGACGCCTGAGCATGAATGCTGCCCGCCCAACCCCTCCCCTGTTGGGGAGGGGTTCGTGAAAAGGGTCACGCTCGCCGTCATCATCGGTGCGCATGGCGTGGGCGGCGAAGTGCGGCTGAAAGTCTTTGCCGAGAGCATCGGCGGGTTGAAGGCGCATAAGTCGTTCAACGACGGCGCATTGACGCTGAAATCACTGCGCGACGGCAATAATGTCATCGCGCGCTTTGCCGAAGTCCCCGACCGCACAACGGCAGAACGGATGCGCGGCACTGAACTCACCGTCCCGCGCGATGCGTTGCCGCCGTTAGGTGAGGGTGAGTATTATCATGCTGATCTGATTGGATTACCTGCCGTGTCCGATGCAGGCGAAGACCTTGGTCGCGTCGTTGCCGTTGAGAATTTCGGGGCGGGGGATATGCTCGAAATCGAGCAGGCTGACGGCAAGCGCTTCATGGTGCCGATGACGGTGGAAGCGGTGCCCGAATGGGGCGAGCGGGTGGTGATTGACGCGGGGTTTGTTGGGTAGTATATACGTCTCGTAGATACGAGGATGGAAATGGCTGACAAAGATCCTGCGATCAAGAAACTTGGCGACAGCACACAATTCATGCGTGTTGCAGGTTCAATGCCTTGGCTAAAGCCGGTCGAGAAGGACCGTCATCGAACGAAGATATTCAAATCGGGTAACTCTCTCGCGGTCCGCATTCCCGCCGGAACCGCGCTCAAGGCTGGCATGGAAATGGAACTTACAGTCGAGGACGGCGTGTTTCTGGCTTACGATCCAGTCGAAGCGCCAAAGCGGAAATTCAATATTGCCAAAGTCGCCGGATCGGCGAAGAATTTGAAGTATGTCGAGCCGGAAACGCGTCTTTTCGACCCGCGTCCGTCTGCGGCAGATGCTCTCCTGTCGAACAAATGAAATACCTGCTCGATACGAACATCATCGTCGCTCTGACCATCAACGAGGATGAAAACGTCATTCGTCGCGCGGCCGAACGCGATGCGGGCGAGATGGTCACTTCGTCGATCGCGCTTGCGGAAGTCGCGTTGGGCACGGAGCAAGGGCAGCCGCCCACAATGGATGTGCTGCGCGCGTTCCTTGAAGAAGTGCCGGTACTTGCCTTCGACTACAAGGCAGCCTTGGCCTATGCCTTGCTGCCATTCAAGCGCGCTAGCTTTGATCGTCTGATCGCCGCCCATGCCTTGTCGCACGAACTCATAGTCGTGACTGCAAACGAGAAGGACTTCGCCGACATGCCGGGGTTGAAGGTAGAGAATTGGACGGTTTAGCGTCAGCGACGCTTGATCGCGTCATCGAGATCGCCAGCAAGCAGAGCGGCATACCAAAGCTCAAGCTGTCCGCAATGTCAGCAATCTATCAAGACATCGGAATGACGGGCGATGACGTCGACCATTTCGTCGAACAGCTGCGACGTGAGTTTGGCTGTAGCGCCTGTGAGTGGCCTTGGGCGAGGTTCACAAACCTGTCCGAGCCCACGATTTTGAGCCTGCCTCGCTTCGTTTGGCAGCTCTTTACATGGCTGCAACGAGGATCATTTCATAACCTGCAGCGATACGAACACCTCACACTTGGCCACATTGCAGTCGCCATTGATCGCGGCGAATGGTTCGAGCCGTGACCTTCGCTGCCCAAATCCTGACCCTCTACCCCGAGATGTTTCCCGGACCGCTGGGCGCTTCGTTGGCGGGGCGGGCACTGGCTGAAGGGATTTGGTCGTGCTCGCCTGTTCAAATTCGCGACTTTGCCACCGACAAGCATAGATCGGTCGACGATACGCCTGCGGGGGGCGGGGCGGGGATGGTTTTGCGGGCGGATGTGCTGGCGGCTGCTGTGGATTTTGCGGTGGAGCGGATGGCCCAGCAAAATACCGTTCGTCCTGAGTTTGTCGAAGGACTGCCCTTTTCTTCGGTCGATGGCACAGAGAAGGACCACCCTTCGACAGGCTCAGGGCAAACGGAGTTTGTGAGGACGGTTGCACCCATTCTTGCCATGACACCGCGTGGTGCGCCGCTTACGCAAGCGCGCATTCGGGAGATCGCATCTGGTTCCGGCGTCACCATCCTGTGCGGGCGGTTCGAGGGGTTTGACGAGCGCCTGTTTGACGCACGGGCGCAGATCGAAGAAGTCAGCATTGGTGACTATATCCTGTCGGGCGGCGAGCTTGGCGCGATGGTCATTCTCGATGCTTGCATTCGGCTGCTCCCCGGCGTAATGGGCGCGGCTTCAAGCGGCGTGGACGAGAGCTTCGAAACGGGGCTGCTCGAATATCCGCAATATACCCGACCCGCGATTTGGGAAGGGCGTGCGATCCCGCAAGTGTTGCGATCGGGGGATCACGCGGCGATTTCGGCGTGGCGAAAGTTGCAGTCCGAAACCGACACACGGTTACGCAGACCGGACCTTTGGGAGCGTCATTCGGGCGCTCGGGTCCAGCCTGCCTCTGGCGCGCGACGAAAGACAAGGGACGAATGAGATGAATCTCATCCAGACGATTGAAGCCGAAAACATTGCCAAGCTGCTCGAAAAGCGCGCCATTCCCGATTTCCGCCCCGGCGATACGCTGAAGGTTGGCGTGAAGGTTGTCGAAGGCGAGCGCACCCGCGTCCAGAATTACGAAGGCGTTTGCATCGCCCGCGCCAATCGCGGCATGGGATCGAGCTTCACGGTTCGCAAAATTTCATTCGGTGAAGGCGTGGAACGTGTGTTCCCGCTGTATTCACCGAACATCGACAGCATCGAAGTCGTCCGCAAGGGTGCTGTGCGTCGTGCCAAGCTGTATTACCTGCGCGGTCGTCGCGGCAAATCGGCACGTATCGCCGAACGTCGCGATACGCGGGGCGATGTGAAGTCGACGCCGGCCGAGTAGGGCCTCCAGACCTCAACCGTTTGCCCTGAGCCTGTCGAAGGGTTGTCCTTTCCTTTGCCGCTAGTGCAGGTAAAGGACAGGGCTTCGACAAGCTCAGCCCGAACGGAGTGGGGGATGCAGAGGTGTTTAGCGTTTATTGCGGCTATTGCTTTGGTTGGTCCCGCAATGGCTGACGAAACCCCCGCCCCTCAACTAACGCTTGAACGTGTTTTTGCCAGCCCCAATCTGGGCGGGGCAGCGCCGCGTGCGTTGAAGTTGTCGCCCGACGGTGCGCTGCTGACGAGCCTTCGTCCGCGTGCCGATGACCGCGAGCGGTTCGATCTGTGGGCAGTCGATACCGCGACGGGCGATGCGCGGATGCTCGTTGATTCGACCAAATTCGGCGGTGGCGAGATCAGTGAAGCCGAAAAGATGCAGCGCGAGCGGGCGCGGATCGGCGGCACACGCGGGATCGTTGCCTATGAGTGGGCGCCCGATGGCAAGTCATTGCTCGTGCCGCTTGATGGCGATTTGTTTGTCGCGAGCCTTGATGGTTCAACAAAGCGCCTGACCAACACGCCGCAGGGCGAGCTCGATGCGACGGTGAGCCCCAAGGGCGGTTACGTGTCGTTCGTTCGCGACCAGAATCTCTTTGTTGTCGACACGATCAGCGGCACCGAACGTCGCCTGACCCGCGATGGCGGGGGCACGCTAAGCTGGGGTCTCGCCGAATTTGTCGCACAGGAAGAAATGGACCGGACGACGGGGCATTGGTGGTCGCCCGACGACAGCCGCATTGCAGTTGCGCGCGTCGATGAAAGTGGCGTGGCGATTGTCAGCCGTGCGGCGATTGGCGCCGAAGGGACGCAGGTTTTTGACCAGCGTTATCCGCGCGCGGGTGCGGCCAATGCCGTGGTCGATCTTTATGTCATGAAGAATGACGGTGGGGGGATCGTCAAAGTTGATCTGGGCAACAACCCCGATGTCTATCTCGCGCGGGTTGACTGGGCGGCGGATGGCAAGGCGCTTTTTGTGCAGCGCCAGAGCCGCGACCAGAAGACGCTCGATCTGCTTCGTGTCGACCCTGTGACGGGCGCTTCGTCAGTAGTTTTTAGCGAAACGTCGAAGACATGGTTGAACCTTCACGGCAATTTTCGTGCGCTGAAGGATGGTCGCATCCTGTGGTCGTCGGAACGCGATGGCTTTCCGCACCTTTACTTGTGGCAGGCGGGCAAGTGGACACAGTTGACCAAAGGCGCGTGGAACGTCCGCGACGTGATTGGTGTCAACGAAGATGCCGGGACGGTCACTTTTACGGGGAACCGCGAAACGCCGCTCGAACAGAATGTTTATCGGATCGCGCTATCCGGCGGTTCGACCACAATACTGGGCGAAGCAGGCTGGTGGAATACCGCCAAGATGAACCGCGATTCCAGCCGCATGATCGTATCGCGGTCGAACCCGGTGCAGCCCGACCAGAGCTATCTCGCCGATGCCGATGGCAAGCGATCGAGCTGGATCGAGGAAAACAGCGTCACCGGCAATCATCCTTATGCGCCCTTCATGCCTGCGCATGTGAAGCCCGAATTCGGTACATTGAAAGCTGTAGACGGCACTGTGCTCCACTATAAGATTTTGAAGCCGACCTTGGCAAAAGGGCAGAAAGCGCCGGTCTTTGTTCAGGTCTATGGCGGTCCCGGTGCGGGTCGGCAGGTGATGAACAACTGGGGCGGAGCGCTTCAGCAATATCTGGTGCAGCAGGGATGGGTCGTCTTTTCGATCGACGGCCGCGGGACGCCGGATCGGGGCAAGGCGTTCGAAGATGCGATCTACCGGTCGATGTCGGGTGTCGAAGTCGATGACCAGCTGGTCGGCGTGAACTGGCTCAAAAAACAGGATTTCGTCGATGCGAAGAAGATCGCGGTCTATGGCTGGTCCTATGGTGGTTATATGACCTTGCGCCTGCTTCAGCGCGCGCCGGGCGTGTTTGCGGCGGGCGTATCGGGCGCGCCAGTGACCAAGTGGGAGCTCTATGACACGCACTACACCGAGCGTTACATGGGCACGCCGCAGGTCGAAGGTGCCGCCTATAAGAAATCCAGCGCGCTGGCGACCGCAACCGCGATGTCGGACCCGTTGCTGCTGGTCCACGGCATGGCCGATGACAATGTCATATTTGAAAATACGACGGCCTTGATGGCCAAGCTGCAGGGGGCGGCCAAGCCGTTCGAAACGATGGTCTATCCCGGGCAGACGCACCGGGTCGCGGGGCCGGGGGTGAGTGTTCATCTGTGGCGGACGATTCTTGGATTTCTCGACCGCACCGTAAAGTCGAAGCCCGCCGAGGCTGGACAGTAATGTTTTGCGCGCTATGCCGCAGCGCAGCAGGAGTTTGAAATATGGGTTACCGGATCGTGGTCGCAGGCGCGACCGGCAATGTTGGGCGCGAGATGCTCAATATCCTTGCGGAACGTCAGTTTCCGGCGGACGAGATTGCTGTGCTTGCGTCGTCGCGGAGCCAGGGTCTGACCGTTGACTACGGTGACAGCGGCAAAACGCTGAAAGTCCAGAATATCGACAATTTCGATCCTGCCGGTTGGGATATGGCGTTGTTTGCCATTGGATCGACCGCGACGAAAATCCATGCGCCGCGCTTTGCCGCTGCGGGTTGCACCGTGATCGACAATTCGTCGCTTTACCGGATGGATCCCGATGTCCCGCTGATCGTGCCCGAGGTGAATCCCGAAGCAATCAGTGGCTATCTAAAGAAGAATATCATTGCGAACCCGAACTGCTCGACCGCGCAGATGGTCGTCGCGCTGAAGCCGCTGCACGATTATGCCGTGATCAAGCGCGTTGTCGTTGCGACCTATCAGTCGGTTTCGGGCGCGGGCAAGGAAGGCATGGACGAGCTGTTCGAGCAATCGCGCAACATCTTTGTCGGCGACAGTGCTGAAGCCAAGAAATTCACCAAGCAAATCGCGTTCAACGTGATCCCGCATATCGACGATTTCCTCGACGATGGATCGACGAAGGAAGAATGGAAAATGGTCGTCGAAACCAAGAAAATTCTCGACCCCAAGATCAAGGTCAGCGCGACCTGCGTGCGCGTCCCCGTGTTCGTCGGCCATTCGGAAGCGATCAACATCGAATTCGAGCGCGAGATTTCGGCGAAGAAAGCGCAATCGATCCTGCGCGAGGCGCCCGGCATCATGCTCGTCGATAAGCGCGAAGATGGGGGCTATGTCACCCCGGTCGAATGCGTCGGTGACTATGCGACGTTCATCAGCCGCGTGCGCGAAGACCCGACAGTGGATAGCGGGCTGTCGCTGTGGTGCGTCAGCGATAACCTGCGCAAGGGCGCAGCGCTGAATGCCGTGCAGATCGCGGAGTTGCTTGGGCGGCGGCATTTGAAGAAGGCAGCTTGAGTAATTGATAGCATAGTGCTATCACTTATATATGGGACAGGCACTTATCCGCAATCTCGATGATGATTTGCTCGCTGATTATCGCGAGGCCGCAAAGTTGAATCAACGATCGCTTGAGGCGGAACTTCGCGAGGCACTGAAGACAGTTCGCCCGATGAGTGCAGCACGTCACCAAGAGGTTCTACAGCGCCTTTCCACTATCCGTGCGATGACTCCTGTCGGGGTCAAGCAGACACCTTCGGAAGCGCTCGTCCGTGAGGATCGTGACGGCTATCGCGGATGATGCTGGTTGTGGATACCAGCGTTGCGGTAAAGTGGGTCGTTCCAGAAAACGGTGATGGCGTTGAAGCGGACACAGGCATTGCGCTATCTCTGCTGCCGCATGGGCTGATTGCTCCTGATCTGATGCTGGTCGAATTCGGCAATGCGATGTGGAAAAAGGTCCGCAAGAACGAGATTCTAGCAGAGCAGGCACGTGAAGCACTGGAAATACTCCCAACGCTTGTCACATTCTTTCCGACCAGAGCATTTGCAGTTCGAGCAATGGAAATGAGTTTCGAGATTGATCATCCGATTTATGACTGTGTGTTTCTTGCGTTGGCCGAGGCAAGAGGTTTGGCAATGGTGACAGCGGACAAGAAACTTTTGCGAGCATGTGGAGCATCGAATTTTTCTGATCTGGTTGTCGACTTGATGAAGCCGGAGTCGTGGGATGCATGATCTTGTTGTCCACCGCTTCACCTCGTTCGACGGCGCCGAACTCGCATGGCGCGAGATGGGCGAGGGCCGTCCGCTGGTTCTACTCCACGGTTATTTCTCCGACGCGCAGACCAACTGGATTAAATATGGCCATGCAGCGACGCTGGCCGAGGCGGGGTTTCGGGTCATCATGCCCGATCTGCGCGCGCATGGGGACATTGCGAAGCCGCATGATGTCGCGAGCTATCCGAAGGACGTGCTCGCCGATGATGGCTTTGCGCTGATCGCGCATCTGGGGCTGACCGATTATGATCTTGGCGGTTATTCGCTGGGCGGGCGGACGGTCGCGCGGATGTTGGTGCGCGGGAGCGCACCGCGGCGGGCGATCATATCGGGGATGGGGTTGGCGGGGCTGACCGATACGGGCGCGCGGATTGCGCATTTTGCCGGGGTGTTTGCCGGGCTGGGCACGCACAAGCAGGGCTCATCCGAATGGTTGGCCGAGGCTTTTCTGAAGACAACGGGCGGCGATCCTGTGGCGCTCGAACTGCTGCTCTACACTTCGGTTGATACAAAGGCGGATGCGTTGGCGGCGCTGCAAATGCCGATCGGCGTAGTGTGCGGGATCGACGACAGCGACAATGGATCGGCGGCGGCGCTGGCGGCGCTGGTTCCGAATGCAAGGCTGATCGAAGTGCCCGGAAACCACATGAGCGCGGTGGCCAAGCCTGATCTCGGCCGCGCCTTCCGCGACTTTTTAGTTGCAAATTAACGCGTCCGATCTATGTTACTGACATGAATGTCATTAGCCAGATGATCCAGAACCGCTATCAGCCGATGGTTGCGCTCGACGCGATCCGCAAGCTGATCCGGAACAAGGAAGATACAAGTCAGGTTTTTCGCCTGCTCGTGGCGATGCGCGGCATGTCGTTCGTGCGCAACGTGAAGCGGTTTGCGAAGACGCCGCTGGGCGCGCGCGTGAATGCGAACAAGATTGATCTGGTCGATACTTTGGTGGATCGGGCCTATCTCGAGGCGCTGCCTGTCGGCAGTCTCGGCCGTGAGTTCATCGCGTTTATGGACCACTGCGGGATCACGCCACAGGGGCTGTCCGAGGCAGCGCGCGAAGCTGGTCTCGACGAATATGAGCTGACCGAGGACGAGCGTCGTTACGAAATGCGCACACGGGTTCAGCATGACCTTTGGCATGTTGTTGGCGGCTATGGTTGCGACGGGTTTTGCGAAGTGTGCAATGTCGCTTTCTCCTATCCGCACACCAAGAATATCGGTTTCATGGTGATCGCGATTGCGGGCGCGTGGAATTATCGCAAGGCGTTCCCCGGCGAGCCGATCATGAGCGCGATGTGGCAGGGCTTGCGGCGCGGCTATGCGGCGAAATGGCTGCCCGAAACCGATTGGGAAGCGATGCTGCCGCTGCCGCTCACCGACGTTCGCAAGGCGCTGAACATCACAGACCTGCCGACCAAATATCTCGCTGCCCCGCGCGCGATCGAGCAGTCTTACACGGCGTCGCCTGTTCCCGCCTAAATCCCGTTGACCTGACCCGATTGCGCGTTCAATCTGCACGCAACAATATTACAGGTCGAGGTGGTTTTCATGAAGATGCCGAAGAAGTTTTATGCCTCCGCGATTGCACTCGCTGTCGCCATGCCCGCGCTTGCCCAAACGGCAGCCCCTGCCAATCCGACCGCTGCCGAGGCCGATGCGTTTGTTGTGCAGGTAGAGAAGGAATATGCCGATTTCGGTGTCTATGGCGCGCAAGTCGCGTGGGTGAACAACACCTATATAACCGAGGATACCGATGCCCTGAGCGCGCGCGTCGGCACGCAGGGCACCGAAATGGGCGTGCGCTTTGCCAAGCAAGCGGCGCTTTTCGCCAAGGCGCCGGGGCTGTCGTATGACACGAAGCGCAAGCTCGACTTCTTGCGCAATGGGCTGACATTGCCTGCGCCATCCACAGCGGGTGCGGCGGCGGAATTGAATGTCATCGCGACACGGCTGAACTCGTCGTATGGCAAGGGCAAGGGGACGCTGAAGGGTGTCGAGATCAACGGGTCAGACATCGAAGCGGCGATGGGCACGAACCGCAATCCGGCCGAACTCGCCGAGATGTGGACGAGCTGGCACACCAATGTCGGCAAGCCGATGAAGGCCGATTATGCGCGCATGGTCGAGATCGCCAATCAGGGCGCGCGCGAGCTTGGCTATGCCGACACGGGCGCGATGTGGCGTTCAGGCTATGACATGGATCCCGATGCCTTTGCAGCGCTGACCGACAAGCTGTGGGGCGAAGTGAAGCCGCTTTATGATGCGTTGCATTGCTACACGCGCGCCAAGCTCAATGCGAAATATGGTGACGCAGTTCAGAAGGCGACAGGGCCGATCCGTGCGGACCTGCTCGGCAATATGTGGGCGCAGGAATGGGGCGACATTTATGACGTTGTGGCGCCGGCTGGTGCGGGCGATATCGGGTATGAAATCGGCGATTTGCTGAAAGCGAAGGGTTTTGTCGAAACCGATGCCAAAGAAACCGATCCGACCAAGCGCGGCAAATGGGAAAAGGAAATCTTCAAGATCGGCGAGGGGTTTTTCTCCTCGCTCGGATTTGACCCGCTGCCCAAGACTTTTTGGGAGCGTACACAATTCATCAAGCCGCTCGACCGCGACGTCATATGCCATGCCAGTGCGTGGAACCTTGATTCAAAGGACGATCTGCGCGTCAAGATGTGCACCAAGATCAACAGCGGCGACTTCGTGACGGTGCATCACGAGCTGGGGCATAACTATTATCAGCGTGCCTATAAGGCAAAGACCGTCCTGTATCAGAACGGTGCGAATGACGGCTTTCATGAAGCGATCGGCGATACCGTCGCCCTGAGCATCACGCCGCAATATCTGGTGCAGATCGGCTTGCTGGGCGCGGACAAGGTGCCAAGTGCGGACAAGGACATTGGTCTGCTTCTGCGTCAGGCGATGGACAAGGTCGCTTTCCTGCCGTTCGGGCTGCTCGTCGACAAATGGCGCTGGCAGGTCTTTTCGGGCAAGCTGACACCGGCAACCTACAACAAAGGGTGGACCGATCTTCGCCTGCAATACCAGGGAATTACCCCGCCGGCCGCGCGCGACGAGGCCAATTTCGATCCCGGCGCGAAATATCATATTCCCGGCAACACGCCCTACACGCGCTACTTCCTCGCGCGCTTGCTTCAATTCCAGTTCTACGAAGCCGCATGCAAGCAGGCGGGATGGAAAGGACCGCTGCACCGTTGCTCGTTCTACGGCAACAAGGAGGTTGGAAAGCGCTTCAACGCAATGCTCGAAATGGGGGCTTCGAAGCCGTGGCCCGAGGCATTGCAGGCGTTCACCGGCAGCCGCGAGATGAGCGGCAAAGCCATGGTCGCTTATTTCAAGCCGCTGATGACGTGGCTGGGCAAGCAAAATGCGGGGAAGCAATGCGGGTGGTAGGATGATGAATCGCGTGCGCCGCTGGCATCGTTGGCTCGGGCTGGTGGCGGCCGTTCTCTTTACGATCGTTGCTGCAACCGGCGTTTGGATGCAGGCCGAACAGATTTTCGGTGAAGATGAAGCGGCGCACGAAGCGCTGGCAAAAATGGTGTCGCCGCAGCGGATTGATCAACCGCTGGCTTTGGATATGGCGGCGCTTGAACGCGCGAGAGCGTCAGTGGCTGCGCGCTACAATGGGCAGCGGATTGGCGCTGTCGAGTGGACGATTAAATCACCAACGCCCGCGTTTGTATTTCACCTCGACGGCCCAAACCCGGTACGTGTCTCGGTTGATGCAAAAACAGCCGCCATTATTGATGTCGAGCCTGACGGTGAAGACTGGGTTATGCGATTGCACACCGGCGAGATTTTCGGTGACGGCGGGAAATGGCTTGGCCTGTTTTGGGGGCTGTCACTAATTTTCATGATTGGCAGCGGAATCTTTGTTTACACACGCATGCTGACAGCGCGACGGACGGGGTCGGCAGGCAAGGTTCGGGGATGGCGGCGCTATTTCTGGATTTTCGTGCCGTTATATGTTTTCAGTTCAGGGACGATTGGCGATGCAAGGGCAGGCTCGCCTTTCCTGACGGACGATCCTGGTTTTATCCCGCGTGGCTGGGAAGTGAAACTTGCCTCAATCTATGACCAAAATCTGGGTGGATCGGCGGTCACAGCACCGGTCCTCGATCTGAATTACACTGTTGTTCCGCACTTTAAGATTAACTTGACCGTGGCGGGTCGCACGCTTTATCCGCGTCTCGGCAAAGTGGCACGCGGACTGGCCGATACCGATCTAAAGGTGAAATGGCGGTTTCTTGATGAAAATGCTGATCGCGCGGCACCGGCTTTGTCGATTGCGCCGAATGTAACGATTCCGACGGCGGGCTCAAAAAGCGGATTGGGCGATGGCGTGTGGCGTGTCCGTTTGCCGGTTCAGGCTGGCAAGACCTTTGGTAAATTGTTGCTGTTTGCCGAAGGTGGTTACCAATTCGCGCTTGGACGGGGCGCGAGCGACGCCATCATTTACGGTTTCGGCGGACAATATGCACTGACCCCCAAATGGTCGGTGGGCGCTGAACTGAACGGTTCTAGACTGACGCAATCGGGTAATGCTGCGGGCTTGCTCGCCAATTTCGGAACAAGTGTGCAAATCAGCCAGGCGCTGCAAATTCAGGCTTCGCTTGGGCGGACGTTGCACGATCAGCGGCTCGGCGGGTCGCAATTGCTCGCCCAATTCTTTTTGCAATGGCAATGGCAATAAGAGCGAAGTTGCACCAACGAACATTGCACCGCGCGCTCCCCTCCACCATATAGCGGGAATGATCATTTCCTACCCCGTTCTTCCGTTGCGCGATATTGTCGTGTTTCCCCAAATGATTGTGCCGCTGTTCGTCGGTCGTGATAAGTCCGTGTCGGCGCTTGAGGCGGCAATGGCCGCGGACAAGGAGATTTTCCTTGTCGCACAGTT
>JAYWFN010000245.1:0-19178 GCA_043778785.1 Sphingomonas sp.
CCCGAGATAATCCCCGGCGCGGCAAGCGGTGCCACGATGCGCGTGATCGTCGTCCAATGCCCCGCCCCCAGGTCAAGGCTGGCTTCGATCAACGATTTGTCGAGCCGGTCAAGCGCGGCATACAGCGGGAGCACCATGAAGGGCATATGGACATAGACCAGCCCCAGAATCAGCGCGAAATTATTGTAGAGCAGTGGCAGTGGCTGAAAGTCCTGCCACGGCGCAAAGCCGACGCTGACAGATGCTGCGCTCATCTGCGTCCATATCCATTCGAACGACTGGTTGGCAAAACCGCGCGTGCCGAGCACCGACAGCAAAGCATAGGTGCGGATGAGCAAATTGGTCCAGAACGGCAGCATGATCAGCAGCAGCAGCCAGGGTTTCCACTTGGGCGTTGCGAATGAAATCGCCAACGCGATCGGAAAACCGATGATCAGACACAGCAGCGTCGTCAACGCCGCGACGGCCGCCGATTTGACGAATATACCCAGATAAAGCGGTTCAAGTGCGCGACCGTAATTCGCGAATGTGCCGCTGATGTCGATCCCGACCGGACCCGAAGGCGTGCCGAAGCTGTATGCCCAGACAATCGCCAGCGGTGCCAAGAAAAACACGAGCAGCCACACAACCGGTGCCACTGACAAGGCGGCAAAGGCCCGGCGCTGTTGGAACCAGTCCTGCACAGCTCAGCGCCGTCCGGTCATGACGCTTTCACCCGCGTCAGACCCTGATCATAGAGCGGCTGCATGTCAGGGCGGAACCGGGCATATTCGCATTTCGCGAGCACATCGGCTGGCGGAAAAATGACGGAGTTGGTTTTGTAACTGTCAGGCATCAGTGCCTTGGCCGCTGCGTTTGGCGTCGGATATTTGATCGTCTCGGTCAGCTTCTTGCCATTTTCGGCATCAAGCATGAAATTGATGAATGCATGGGCATTCTTGGGCCGTGGCGCGCCGGTCGGAATGCATAGCGTATCCGAGTTGAGCTGGCTTCCTTCGTTCGGAATAACGAAATCGATGTCATCATCATCGACCATTTTCTGGGCGATATCGCCATTATATTCGAGCACGAGATCGACTTCGCCTTTAACGAGCAGATCCTGGCCGTTGTCCTGATGGAACGCTTTGACGAACGGCTTTTGCTTGGTCATCATCTTGACGATCGTTTCGACGTCGGCCGGGGTCAGCGCGTTGACCGATTTGCCGATATATTTGCCATAGAGACGGAACAGGTCACCGGCTTCGTCAAGCAGCGATATTCGCCCCTTATATTCGTCTGAATCGAATAGCACTTTCCAGCTGTCGGGTTTTGTTTTCACTTTCGATTTGCGATAGCCGATGCCGAGCGCGAGCCACGTATAAGGCATCGAATATTTCCGCCCCGGATCATAATCCGCATCGGCAAAGGCCGGGTCGATATTCTTCATGTTGGGGATAAGGCTGTGATCAAGCGGCATGATCATTTTGGCCTGGGCCATACGCTCGACAAAATCGTTCGATGGTACGATCACGTCAAAGCCTGGATTGCCCGCGCGCAGCTTGTTGAACAATTCGTCATTGTTGGCAAACAAGCTCATGTTGACGGCAACACCGCTTGCGCCCTTGAAATCTTCGAGGGATGTCTCGCCGATGTAGGTGTCCCAATTATAGAAGTTCAATTTGGGATCCTCGCCGGTCGGCGCGATTTTGGTTGATGTGCTGTTCTTGGGTTGCTCGCCACATCCGGCGAGGCCACCGGCAAACGTCAACCCTACCGCAGCCGCGCCAACGCTCTGCAACAGCGAGCGACGGTTGACCAACAGGTCGTGAAGCGAGATTTGGCGATCCATCGAATTTCCCCTTCTTGGTATTGAAGCTGCTATGCTGGGCCGGTTTCCTGCGGATCAAAAGAGATTTCTGCTCATTCAATCCACAGCAATGCTATTTTTTGCCAACACCGTTCATACAATGCGCGTAGGATAGACAAGCGCCAGTCGATTATGCGACATAGAGCTATCGAAAAAACCGATTGAATGTCGTGAATATCACTTTTCGCCAGATGCGCTATTTCATTGCTGTATCCGAAGCCCGTTCGATTTCGGGCGGGTCGGCGATTGTCGGCATTTCGCAATCGGCGATTACCGATGCAATCCGCTTCCTTGAAGCCGAGACGGGGTTTGCGCTGCTGACCCGGCATGCCAAGGGCGTGACACTGACCCGTGAAGGGCAGCAGTTTCTTCGCCACGCTCGCAAAGTGATCGATGCCATTGCCGATATCCGCAGCGATGTCGGGCATGGCGAAGCGCGGATCGGCGGGCGGTTGCAAATCGGGACGACGCCGATTGTCACAGGTTATTTCCTGACCGATCTGCTCGCCCGTTTTCGTCAGGCGTTTCCCGATGTCGAGGTCTCGATCACCGAAGACCGCAATGATTTCATCGAACATATGCTGGTCAATGGCGAAGTCGATCTGGCCATTCTGATCGTGCCGGGCCTCACCCGTCCCGAAGCACTCGACCACGAAATCCTGTTGCGGTCTGAAATGCGCGTGTGGATGGCGCCGGGCCACCCGCTTGCGACGACGGAAAGCCTGAGCCTGTCCGAATTGATTGACGAACCGCTTGTGACGCTGGCTCGCGATGAATTGTCGCCTGCATCGCTTGGCGTATGGCAAGGGCAGGTGCACCGACCGAAAATCAGCTATTCAAGTTCGTCGGTTGAGGCTGTGCGCGGGCTCGTTGGCACCAATGGCGGCGTCGCTGTGCTGCCCGATCTCGTCTATCGTCCGTGGTCGCTTGACGGTGATCGTATCCTGGCCAAGCGCACACGCGATAAGCTGCCGACGGTTGACATCGGTTTGGTCTGGCGACGGTTGACGCGGCATAGCGAAGCCACATCGATGTTCATGGAAACCGCGCGCGGGCTAAGGCCACAACGATAACCGGTCGTCCGCTTGACAAATTGTGCAGTGCAACATATTTGAGTAATTCATATCAATTTAATCGAGATTTCCAATGCCAGCGCTCGCGCTCCTCACTTTGCTGTCCGTTTTGTTTCGCCGGCCCGCAAACCGCGACTGACCCCGGCACTCAGGCGGTACGCATATACCAGTCATAATCGAGCGTCGGCACCGTTGCGAAGAAGCGTTCCTGTTCGGTGCGCTTCACAATCGTATACATCTCGACAAAGCGCGGCCCCAGATAATCGGCCATTGACGCTGATGCAGCGAAGCGATCCACGGCGCTGAACCAGTTGCTGGGCATCGGCTCGCTTCCTTGTGTCTGCGCTTCATAGCCATTGCCGACGACAGCAGGGCCAGGATCGATTTCGCCCGTGATTCCGTGGTGGATTGCCGCCAGCATCGCCGCCATCGCGAGATAGGGATTGGCATCGGCGCCGCACGCCCGGTGCTCGATATGGCGACTATTGGGCGATCCGGCGGGCACGCGGAAACTGACCGTGCGGTTGTTCACACCCCATGTCGGCGCGACGGGGGCATAGCTGTTTGCCTTGAACCGTCGGTAGCTGTTGGCGTTGGGCGCAAAGATCGCAAAGCTGTCTGCCAGCAGTGCCTGCATTCCGCCGATTGCGTGACGCAGCATCGGCGTCCCGTCGAGCGCTTCGCTGGCGAATATATTTTCCCCGGCGGCATTGTGCAGCGAGACGTGCAAATGCATGCCGTTGCCCGCTTCTTCTGCAAAGGGCTTGGCCATGAACGTCGCTTCCATGCCGTGCCGGTTGGCCACTGTCTTGACCATGCGCTTGTAAGACGTGGCATCGTCGCAGGCCGCAAGCGCATCGGGCTTGTGGCGCAGCGTCAATTCAAACTGTCCGGCGGCATATTCGGATATGGCTGATTCAAGCGGGATGTTCTGCGCGTCGGCGCCGGCATAAAGCGCGTCGAAAAAGGAACGGAAATCGTCCATCTCGCGCATGCCATAGACCTGAATATCGTCAGGCGTCCGGCCATTATGCGGAACGCGCGCCGGACGGGGCCGCCCGTCGCGCCCACGCTTGGCGTCGAGGAGGTAAAATTCGAGCTCGACTGCGACGACGGGCGTGAGGCCGATGGCGGCGAGCCGGTCGATCACCCCACCCAGAACATGGCGCGGATCGAGATCATGCGGGGCTCCGTCAAACTGATAACAGCTGACGAGGAATTGCGCGGCATCCTCGCCTGCGGACGGCGTTGCGACCAGCGTCCCGGGGATCGGCCACATCGTGCGATCAGCATCACCATTTTCCCATACCAAGCCGGTCTCGGTCGTGTCGCGCCCGGTGATGTCGACAACAACAATCGATTCGGGAAGGAAACGGCCGGTATCATAGACGGCCAGCACCTCGTGCCGCCGCAACCTTTTGCCGCGCGGCACCCCGCACATGTTGGTGAACAGCATGTCGATGGCGTCGATGTGCGGATGCGCCGCGAAAAAGGCCTCTGCTTCGGCGCGCGTGGCGATCTGGTGCGATGATGTGGTCGGCATATTATCTTGTCCGGTGTTGTGGGGTGAATAGGTCATAGTCGGTCGCGCAGCGCAAACCACAACAGGCCGAGCGTGGCCAGCGGTTGTCGCAGCAGCTTGCCACCGGGAAACTTGCGGTGCGGTAAGTTGGCCAACACGTCGAAACGCGTCGTCGTGCCATGCAGCGCTTCGGCAATCAGTTCGCCCGCCATGGTTGTCATGAGCGCGCCATGCCCCGAAAACCCATGCGCAAAGAACGTCCGCCCGCGTCGTCCGATATGCGGCAGGCGGTTGGCCGTGACCGCAACGGCACCGCCCCAGGCATAATCGATGGGCACAGTTGCGAGGTCGGGAAAGATGGCTTGCATATGCCGCCGGACGAATGCCTTGATGTCTGACGGCGGTCGTGTCGTGTAGCGTTCACCGCCGCCGAAAATCATGCGCTTGTCAGCCGAGAGTCTGAAATAATTCAGGACAAACCGGCTGTCCGCAACCGCGGCGTCGCTCGGCAATAAACGGTCCGCGATGTCACCGAGCGGCGCGGTTGCGATGTTATAGTTCATGATCGGGATGGTGTAACGGCCTAGGTCGGGCGCGACGGTATCGGTCCAGCCGTCACAGGCAATCACTGCGTGTCCGGCGCGGACTGATCCGGATGCGGTGCGAACCGTAACACCATCACCTTCGTCAATCGTCAGCACGCGGCTGCCCTCGTGAAGGCGCACGCCCGCCGCGCGTGCTGCATCGGCGAGGCCCAAGGCATAGTTGAGCGGGTGGAAGTGCCCGCCCGCCGGATCATAAATGCCGCCATGATAGTGCGCCGTGGCGATATGTGCGCTCATATCAGCGGGTTGCACGACCTGTGGCGACACATACCCGAAACGGCGCGCCAGATAATCGGCGTCGCGCTGCATCGCGTCAAAATGTGCCGGCTTGTAGGCAGCTTCGAGATGCCCGGATTTGAGGTCGCAGTGGATGGCATGTTGTTTGATCCGGGCGCGAACACGGACATGCGCCTGATACGCAACGTCGAAAATGGCTCGCGCGCGGTCTTGGCCAAATTCCTGCTCGATTTCCGCCATCGTCCAGCGCAGGCCGGGGATTAGCTGCCCGCCGTTACGACCCGATGCGCCGAACGCGACCTGCTCGGCTTCGAGCAGAATGACCGAATAGCCCGCCTCTGCACTCGTCAGTGCGGCCGCCAGACCGGTAAACCCCCCGCCAACGACACAGACATCGGCACGGTTGTCGCCCAGCAATGGCGGGTGCGCGCGCGCGGCGTTTGCGCTGGCGGCGTAATAGCTGTCGGCAAGCGGATCGGCCATCACACCCGCAGCAACAGATGCTCGCGCTCCCATGAACTGATCACCGACTGATAGTTGAACAGCTCGCATTCCTTAATCGCGTAAAACACTTCGAAAAAATCTTCGCCCAAAAGCTTTTTGACCGGCGTGCACCGGGCAAAGCGATCAAGCGCTGCTTCGAGTGTGCGCGGCAGGGTGCGCGCGCGATTATAGGCATTGCCTTCCATGCTTTTGGGCGGAATCATGCGCTCGACCATGCCGATATAGCCGCAGATCAGCGAGGCAGAAAAGGCAAGATAAGGATTGGAGTCGGCACCGGGCAGGCGGTTCTCGACACGCCGGTTCTTGCCGTCGGACAGCGGCACGCGCAGACCGCACGACCGGTTGTCGACACCCCACTGAACGTTGATCGGCGCATCCGAATCGGGGCGCATCCGGCGGTAGCTGTTGACGTTGGGCGCAAACATCGGCGTGACTTGCGGCAACAGGCGGACGAGCCCCGCGATGTAACTGCGGAACTGCGCACTGTCGCGTCCGTTGGCCGAACTGAAGATGTTCTTGCCCGTCGCGACGTCGAGCACCGACTGGTGAATGTGCATCGAACTGCCGGGCTGTTCGCTCATCGGTTTGGCAAGGAAGGTGGCATAAACGCCGTGCTCGATCGCTACCTGACGCATGATGCGCTTGAACAGCAGCACTTCATCGGCCAGCCGCAGGGCATCGCCGTGAAGGAAATTCACTTCGAGCTGCGCGGCACCTGATTCATGGATCATCGTGTCGATGTTCAGCCCGGCTTTCTCGCAATATTCATAGAGATGCTCGATGATCTCTTCGAACTCGTTGAGCGCTTCGAGGCCATAGGGCTGGCTCGCTGTTTCGGGACGGCCTGAACGCCCTGTCGGTGGCACCAGCGGAAAATCGGGATCGACATTTTGCGAAACGAGATAAAATTCGATCTCGGGCGCGACCACCGGCTTCCAGCCCTTATCGTCGTAAAGCTTGAGCACTCGTTTCAAAAGCATGCGCGGTGCAATGTCGAGCGGATCGCCATCGCGCGAAAAACAATCGGCAATCACATACGCCGTCGGTGTTTTGAATCCCGGCGCTTCGCAAATCGTATCGCCGTCGGGGATCATTACCAGGTCAGGGTCGAATTCGGGGATCACGCCGCTGATACCGTCAGGATATTCGCCGTTGATCGTGACCGTAAACACGCTGCTGGGAATACGCAGCGTCCCATCCCGCACCGACGTCAGGAATTTGGCGGCAGGCAGCACTTTGCCGCGCTGCACGCCATTCATGTCGGGCACGATGCACTCGATTTCGCCGACGCCGTGATCGGCGATCCACGCAGCTAATTTGGTCGACATGCTCATGCCCGTCACGTGCCGCCGAAAGTCGGCAACCCTTTCCGTTGGTTAAAATGTCTTGCTAATCGAAAAAACCGCTGCTGCGCTGCCCAATGGATTGCCGCCGGTGCGCGAGGTGTCGACGTAGCTCGCGCCGACCGTGAAACCCTTGATATCCGCACTGATGCCAACCGACCAGTCATTCTTGTTGTCAGCGCCGAACGCGCCGTCCTCGATCCCGAACGATCCCGTCAGCGTCAGCGGTGTCGACGGGATCGGAAGCGATCCGTTGACAGCGATATAGGTATTGCTGACATCGCCGATATTGGCTTGTTTCGGCGCATAGGCAAAAAGAATGCCGATCGTGCCCGGTCCGATACCGTGGCTGGCCGAGGCCTGAAGTTCGACATAGTTGGTATCGCCGGCGCCAGGATACAGATAATAGACCGCCAGAGCCCCTGCGGTAAAGCCGCCGATTTCCTTCGAAACACCAACCGTCAGGTCGACTTCGACTTTGTCACCGCCGTTGTCGGCAATGTTCGATCCCCAGACCGAAGCATAAAAACCCGATTCATGCGTGACCGTAATCGACGGCTGAAAAGCAGGATCTTTATTGCTGAGCGAAAGCCCGCGGAACCGGTAATCGCTGACCGCGGATAGCGTAAAATCAATCGAAACAGGGTCGGTCGTCTCGGTTGTTCCCTCGACTGGCGCGGTCGATGGCATCGTTTGGGCAAACGCAGCGCTGATGCTGAAGGCGCAGCTGCCAATGAATGCGAGACTAGCAAGCTTTTGTGCTGATTTTGTCATATTCTACCCCTTAATGAAATTCACGAGACGGTCATGTTCCGACCTGTCACCGCGAGGTTTGACGTCCTCCAATCAACAGCAACCATAACCCTATCGACTTGGCCAGCCCAAATGCACAATTCCGGTCCATCGGCTTTTCCGATAGCTAACGGATTGGCAAAAGGCTGGTCATTTTTCAAATAATCAGCGTTATCGCCGTTAACGAGGTGCCTGATGTTACAAAACGACCCGCTCGCTTCATTCTGGATGCCATTTACGGCGAACCGTGCGTTCAAGGCAGCGCCACGACAGCTCGTTGCGGCAAAAGACATGCATTATACGAGCGCCGATGGGCGGGCGATCCTCGATGGGACGGCTGGTCTCTGGTGCGTCAACGCGGGGCACTGCCGCGCGCCGATTGTCGAGGCTATCCGCAAAACCGCGGGTGAACTCGATTTCGGTCCGACCTTTCAGGTTGCACATCCGCTCGCGTTTGAACTGGCATCGCGCGTGGCGGCGATCATGCCTGCCGGGCTGGACCGCGTCTTTCTGACGAACAGTGGTTCGGAATCAGTCGATACGGCGCTGAAAATCGCGATTGCGTGTCAGCGCGCTCGCGGACAGGGAACGCGCACACGGCTGATCGGGCGCGAGCGCGGCTATCATGGCACAGGGTTCGGCGGCATTTCGGTTGGCGGAATCGTCAATAACCGCCGCGCCTTTGGCACGCTGCTGACCGGCGTTGATCATCTGCCGCACACGCACAGCCTAGAAAATTCAGCGTTCACGCGCGGGCAACCCGCCTGGGGGGCGCATCTGGCGGATGATCTCGAGCGTCTCGTTGCGCTGCACGGCGCCGAGACAATTGCGGCTGTCATCGTCGAACCACTCGCCGGATCGACAGGTGTTCTGGTGCCGCCGGTCGGTTATCTCGAGCGGCTCCGCGAGATCTGCACCAAACACGGCATCATCCTGATTTTCGACGAAGTGATCAGCGCGTTCGGGCGCATGGGCAGCGCGACCGCATCCGAACTGATGGGCGTGATACCCGACATGATTGCCATGGCAAAGGGGCTGACCAACGCCGCCGTGCCGATGGGTGCTGTCGCTGTATCACGGACAATCCACGACGACATCGTCGAGAATGCACCCGACGGGATCGAGCTTTTCCACGGCTACACTTATTCAGGGCACCCGCTTGCCGCAGCAGCGGGTATTGCGACGCTCGATCTCTATAAATCGGAACAATTGTTCGAGCGGGCAAAGGGCATGAGCAGCTATTTCGAAGATGCCGCGCACAGCCTCAAAGGGCGTCGTCATGTCATCGATGTACGCAACATGGGGCTGGTCGCGGGGATCGAACTCAGCCCGCGTCCCGGCGCGCCGACGAAGCGTGGTATGGAATTATTTCATGCCTGCTTTGACAATGGCCTGCTCGTCCGCGCGACCGGCGACACGATCGCACTGTCGCCGCCGCTTATCCTCGAAAAATCGCATATCGACGAAATGTTCGACCGGCTCGGCACGCTCATCGATACGCTCGACTGAATTTAACAGGAGACTTCAATGCGCGTCGGTGTTCCCAAAGAGATCAAGAATCATGAATATCGCGTCGGCCTGACGCCGTCGTCGGTGGCGGAACTGACGGCCGCCGGACATGATGTCATTGTCGAAACGCAAGCCGGCATGGGGATCGATTTTGCTGATGCCGATTACGTGGCAGTCGGTGCGCACATCGCACATACCGCAGCCGATGTGTTCGCGGGATGTGACATGATCGTAAAGGTCAAGGAACCGCAGCCGTCCGAAATCGCCATGATCGAGGCGCGCCATATCCTGTTTACGTATTTGCATCTCGCGGCGGACAAGCCGCAGGCTGAAGGGCTGATGAAATCAGGCGCAACCTGTATCGCTTATGAAACCGTGACATCACGGTCCGGGCAATTGCCGCTACTCAAGCCGATGTCTGAAGTGGCGGGCCGGATGGCCGTACAGGTCGGGGCGCATTACCTTGAAAAGGAACAGGGTGGACGCGGCGTGTTGCTTGGCGGTGTGCCGGGTGTTGCGCCTGCACGTGTTGCGATTCTTGGCGGCGGCGTTTCGGGCGTCAACGCCGCGCAAATGGCCGTCGGCATGCGCGCCGATGTGACGATTTACGATATTAACAACGACCGGCTTGCCGAACTCGACATGTTCTTTTCGAGCCAGATCAAGACGCAATATGCATCGCGCGCGGCAATTGCCGTTGCCGTCGAACGGGCGCATCTCGTCATCGGTGCGGTGCTCGTCCCGGGTGCCGCCGCGCCCAAGCTGGTGACGCGCGAAATGATCAAAACGATGAAGCGCGGATCGGTGCTGGTCGATATTGCGATCGATCAGGGTGGCTGTTTTGAAACGTCGCGCGCAACGACGCACGACGATCCTGTCTTTTTAGAAGAAGGCGTGATCCATTATTGCGTGGCGAACATGCCGGGCGCCGTGGCGCGGACGTCGGCGTTTGCGCTGAACAATGCGACGTTGCCCTTTGTTCTTAATCTGGCAAACAAGGGCAGCGCCCGCGCGATGTCAGACGATCCCCATCTGGCCGCCGGACTGAACGTCGCGGGCGGGCAGATCAGGCATCAGGCCGTCGCAGAAGCGCTTGCCCTCGCCTTCGTGCCATGACCGGCAGGTAAGACGTCATTCTTTAACCGCGCCGAAACCGACAAATCCTCAGACGATGGCAAATGCCCGGACTGGAAATGTGCCGAAAGCGACGAGTTTTGGCGGAACGGCATAGAAGCGCGCGCCGTGCGCGGGCAGCTGGTCAAGTCCCGTCATATGTTCACAGATCGGAATGTCTTTGCCGAGCAGGATAGTATGCACCGGTCGGTCGCGTCCGCGCGTATCGTCGATATTGTGACTATCGATCCCGACGAGCGCGGCACCGCCAGTTACCAAATAGTTGGCTGCCGCAGCAGTCAAAAAAGGGTGGTTTTCAAAATACCGGTCGGTGCGCCAATGGACATCCCAACCTGTGCGGACGAGCACAGCTTTTTCTGCGAATTCTATGCCCTCGAACGCATCCGGGCCTATTGCCATATCGTTGCTTTTAACGACCACCACGTCGAGATGCGCAACGCTTGCGAGTGTTAGATCCGCTAGGTCCTTGCCGTCGGCATAACGGTGAAACGGGCTGTCGAGATATGTGCCGGTGTTCCCCACCATCTTAATCGTTTGAATTGAGAACTCGGCACCGTTTTCATACAATGATCGTGAGTCTGATCGGGACAGAAAGTCGCACATCACTGGCGCAGGCAAGCCCTTGTAAGTCAGCATGTTCTCTTCGATTCGGTGAGATAGGTCGATGAATCGCAACGTAAAATCCTCATTAAATTTCAAGCAAGAGGCATTGACGGCAACAATAGTAAAAATGTCACAATTGAAAAATTTCGATATGTATTAGCCAATCGATTGCGGAAAACTGTTTACATAATCCCTACTGATATTCATTCTTGGCATTGCATTTAAGCACAGGCGGGCGATCGGCGCTCGTACTGGATAACATTAGGGGTCACACCGTGAAAACACATTCCAACACCGCCTTGCGTGGTGCCTTGCTGGCGACAGCCGCTCTGCTCACGACAACGCTCGCGCCGGCAATCGCGAACGCACAACAGACCGCTGCGGCCGCAGATGATGCGAAAGATATTATTGTTATCGGAACGCGACGGACGGACCGCACAGTGACCGATTCTGCATCGCCAATCGATGTTGTGAGCGCTGCTGAACTTAGTTCGCAGCCTGCCGGCAATATGCTTGATGCAGTGAAAAATATTATTCCGTCGTTCTTTGTCGGGCAGAATTCAATTTCGGACGCGTCGACTTTCGTGCGTGCGCCATCGCTGCGCGGTCTGCCGGCGGATCAGGTCCTCGTTATGCTCAACGGCAAGCGTTACAACCGCTCGGCGCTGGTTCAAGTTTATAATGGTGGTGACACCGGACTCTCGTTCGGATCACAGGGTGCCGACATTTCGGCGATCCCGTCGATTGCGATTAAAAGCCTTGAAGTGCTCCGCGATGGCGCAACGGCTCAATATGGGTCGGATGCTATTGCCGGTGTGCTGAATTATGGTCTGCGTAATGATGCGGGTTTCGAACTGGTTGCGCGCTACGGTCAATATTATGATCATGGCGATGGCAAGAGCTATCAGGTCGCGGGCAATGCCGGCTTCAAGTTCGGTGATAGTGGTTTCGTCAACTTGTCGGGCGAATATAACAACGACGGTCGCACAAGCCGCGGCGCAACAAGGCCGACTGCAGTTGCCTTTGCTGCCGAAAATCCAACACTGGCCAGCAAGTTGCCCTTCTTCCCTCTTCCAGCCCAGATCTGGGGTAACTCACCCAGCGAAGGCTATAAAGCTGTTCTGAACGCTGGGTTCGACGTTACCGATAACAGCAAAATTTATGTCTTCGGCAATCTCGCCCACAGCAGAGCCGAGCAGAGCTTCAACTTCCGCTCGTCGTTGCAGGGCTCGCGTCCCTTCACCACGACAACGGGTGCAGTCAACAATTTGGGTGGGCGGGCATTCTTCCAAGTGCCTTATTACCAGACGCTTTGCCCCACAGGTAACGCGACTTGTCCGGCGGGCGGCTATGTTCAGGATGCCAACGTCTTCAACCTGACGTCGATCTACCCAGCCGGTTTTACGCCGATTTTTGTCGGCAAGACCGATCAAATCTTTGGAACGATTGGTTACAAGGGCAAAACGGACAGTGGTTTCAGTTATGACCTGTCGGTTTCGGCGAGCCGCAACTCGCTTGACCTGTCGATGTTCAATTCGATTAGCCCGTCGTTTGGCAAGGCCTCGCAAACTAGCTTTCAGTTCGGTAAACTGATCCAGAAGGAACTGAATGCCAACCTCGATCTGACCTATGATGTCGACGCTGGACTTGCGAGTCCGATCGTGTTTTCGGGCGGTGCAGAATTCCGGCGTGAAACCTATACATCAACCGAGGGCGATCTGCAGTCTTACGGTGCGGGCCCTTATGCTATTGCTCACCCGCTGTTTATCCAGACGGCACCGGGCGTTTATGCGCCAACAGGAACGTCCACAGCTGTTTATGACCCGGCTGCTAGCGGATACGGTGGCACAAGCCCGAAATATGCGGGGACGAACAGCCAGAAAAGCTATGGCGTTTATGTTGGTGCTGAAACCGACATTACCGAGGCATTTACTGCAGGCATCGCCGGCCGGTACGAGCATTATGACAGCTTTGGCGGTACGTTCGTTGGCAAGCTGAATGCGATCTATCACCTGTCAGATACGTTTGCGCTTCGTGGGACTGTTGGAACCGGCTATCATGCGCCGACACCGGGGCAGAGCAACACGCAGGTCTTGACGACCAATTTCATTGGTGGAAATTCAGTGCAAGTCGGCACATTTCCGGTCACCAGCGCAGTAGCGCAGTTTCCACGCTTCGGTGCGAAGCCACTTAAGCCGGAGAAATCGACGAACTTCGGCCTTGGTTTTGTGTTTCAGCCAACCAACGCTGTGACGCTGACCGTTGATGCCTATCAGATTAAGGTACGTGATCGGATATTCATCTCGAAAGCATTCGTTGTCACTGCGGCGGACATTGCGTTGCTTCCTGAACTGGCGTCGGTCGGCGTCGGTGGAAACGTTCAGTTCTTTACCAATTCGCTTGACACAAAGACCAAGGGGATCGACGTTGTCGGAAGCTACCGGACTGATCTTGGCGGCGGAAAGCTCAACCTGACGGCAGCTTACAACTACAATGAAAACAAGGTCACCAAATTCGACTCTGCGGCAATCGGTACAGCGCAGATCGTCGATGCTGAAAATCTGGCACCCCGCCACCGTCTGAACCTTCAGGCAAGCTGGGCACTTGGCGGTTTCGCGTTCAATGTTGCTGAGCATTATTATGGCAGCTGGCGGGCTGAGAGCGATTATCCCGGTCAGAAGTTTGGATCGAAATTCACGACTGATCTTGATTTGAGCTACACTTTTGCCGAGCATTATACGTTGACGGTGGGTTCGAATAACCTGTTCAATACCAAGCCGGATAAGATCGCAGCCTCGGCTTCCAATCCGATCTACACCGTAACAAACAGCCTCGCCGACGGTCAGGTCTACCCGCGTAACGGCGGACCTTTCGGATTTAACGGCGGGTTTTGGTATGCGCGGGTGAAGATCAAATATTGATCGTTTGAATAACTGAATTCAGGGGTGGGAAAGTTTCGGCTTTCCTGCCCCTTTTTATTTTGCTCTTGTGTGACGGCGGATTCCAGGGGGCAAAACCATGCGTTTCTATAAGTTGGTTGTTACAGCATGGGTCGCGCTGGCGCTGGATGCAGGATCGCTTCGTGCTGCCGCACCAGTTCCCGTCGGAGCCGAACATGGCATGGTCGTCTCCGCGCACCGGTTGGCCAGTGACACCGGCGTCGACATTTTACGCAAAGGCGGCAATGCGGTCGATGCGGCAATCGCGGTTGCCTATGCCCTCGCCGTGACGTTTCCCGAGGCGGGGAATATCGGCGGCGGGGGCTTCATGACGATCCGTCTGCGCGACGGCCGCCACACGTTCATCGATTTCCGCGAAACCGCCCCGCAAGCGGCGACGGCCAATATGTATCTCGATGCAGCAGGCAACGTCATCCCGGCATTGTCGACGCGGGGCTATCTGGCGGTCGGTATTCCCGGGACGGTGGCGGGGCTGGAACTGGCACTCGCAAAATATGGCACGCGGCCCCGCGCCGCACTAATGGCGTCGGCAATTCGATTGGCGCGCGACGGCTTTGTGCTGGATCAGGGCGATGCGTCGTTCCTCAATGAAGGCGCTGCCGATTTCGCCAAGGACGCGCCGAGTGCCGCGATTTTCCTGAACCGTGGCAAGCTATGGCAAAAGGGCGATCGGCTTGTTCAGGCTGATCTCGGTCGGACGCTCCAGTTGATTTCGACAAAAGGCGCAGATGCCTTCTACAAAGGCGAGATTGCCACGCGCATTGTTGCCGCGAGCAAAGCCAATGGCGGAATCATGACGGTGGCGGACTTTGCCGCTTATCGCGCAATCGAGCGCAAACCCATCGAGTGTGACTATCGCGGTTATCACATTATTTCTGCACCGCTGCCCAGTTCGGGCGGCGTCGTGATTTGCGAGACGCTCAACATATTGTCGGGGTATCCGATGCGCGACCTTGGCTTTCAGTCGGCACAGGGGGTCCATTATATGACCGAGGCGCTGCGCCGCGCCTTTCATGATCGCAATGTCAATCTCGGCGATCCAGACTTTGTGAACGTCGACGTCGCCCGGTTCATCTCGACTGACTACGCGGCACAATTGCGCGCCGGGATTGCAGCGGACAAGGCCACGCCTTCGGCATCGCTCGGTGTCCCCGGTTCGGGACATGAGGGAGCAAGCACAACCCATTTCTCGATTGTCGATGCGGCGGGCAATGCCGTCTCGCTTACCTACACGCTCAACGACTGGTTTGGTGCGCGTGTCACGCCTGCAGGGACAGGCATACTTCTCAATGACGAGATGGATGATTTCTCCTCCAAGCCAGGCGCATCGAATATGTTCGGGCTGGTCGAAGGCGTGAATAACGCCATCGCGCCGGGAAAGCGGCCGCTTTCATCGATGAGCCCGACCATTGTGACCAAAGACGGCAAGCTCGCCCTGGTCATCGGAACGCCGGGCGGCAGCCATATCCCGACCGGCGTGCTTCAGGTGATGCTCAACATGATCGATCACGGCATGACAGTCACCGAAGCGACAGACGCACCGCGAATCCATGCGCAATGGTTGCCCGACGTGATTTACTATGAGCCACATGCGCTGAGTGCCGACACGATGGCGGCACTGATGGCGCGGGGACACAAGCTCGAAGCAATGGACTATTGGAACCATATTGCCGTGATCCACGTCGGTGGTCCTGCCATCGGAAAGCCGCCGCTTGGTCGGGATCGGCTCTATGGGGCTATCGACCCGCGTTTGCCCGTCGGCACGGTTGCCGGTTACTGACCTGTGGTGTTCAGCCATCGCCTCGCCCAGTTCGACGATCTACCGGCGCTCAACGCGCTGATGATGCAGTCGATCGAACATTTGCAGCATGGTTTCCTGTCGCCTGAACAAGTGCGGGCAAGCCATCAGGTGATGGGTCTGGATACGCAGCTGGTGACGGATCAAACCTATTTCCTGATCGAATGCGACGGGCATCTGGTCGGCTGCGGTGGGTGGAGCTGGCGCGCGACGTTGTTCGGGGGAGACAACAGCATTGTTGCGCGTGAACCGGCACCGCTTGACCCGGCCACCGACGCCGCCAAAATCCGCGCCATGTATGTCGATCCGGATTACGCGCGGCGCGGCATTGGCACGATGATCATGACTTTGTGCGAGACTGCCGCGCGAGACGCCGGTTTTGCGAAGGTCGAAATGATGGCGACGCTTGCCGGTGTCCCGCTCTACCGCATGTGCGGCTATTCCGAAATCGAGGCAGTCGAGGCGACAACGCGCGAGGGCATCGTTGTCCCGCTGATCCGGATGGGCAAGGCGCTGTGATCCGGTCATGGCAAAGGTAACCCGCGCGACGCAGGCGCTGGACCGGGCAGGCGTGCTGTTTACCGTCGTCAGCTATGATTATGATCCCGGTGCCGAACGGATCGGACTGCAGGCCGCCGAAGCGCTGGGCGTCGATCCCCACTGCGTCATCAAGACATTGATGGCGCGGGTCGACGGCAAGCCTGTTTGCGTCATGCTGTCGTCGGCTGCCGAAGTGTCGATGAAACTGCTCGCGGCGGCCGTTGGCGGCAAAAGCGCCGAGATGATGCCGCCGAGTGATGCAGAACGGATGACTGGTTACCGCATTGGCGGGATCAGCCCTTTTGGCCAACAGCGTACGGTGCCCACGGTGCTGGATCGCCACGCCGTCGGTCATCAACAAATCTATGTGAACGGTGGTCAGCGGGGGCTACAGTTGCTTATGAGCCCCGCCGATGCCGCACGCGCTGTTGCTGCGATCATTGCGCATGTCGAGAAGCGCTCGGATTAGCCGTAGTGGCTTGAATGGGCGGGAGAATAGGACGGTTGCGTGCGTCAGGCCGGCAGCATCTCTTTAAGCGGCACTGATGCGTCGGCAAGCCTGACAGGATCAATGACCGCTCGCGCCTCGACGAGCTTGCGTCCCTGCGCATAGTCGCGGACATTGTTGACGCAATCGAGCGCGATAACCTGACCGGCTTTCAGGTAAATAATCGAAAAGCTGCGTGTGGCAGTCTCGCCGCGCAGGATCGCCTGGTCATAGCCGGTTGATAGCCCCACAGTTTGAAGCTTTAGATCATATTGGTTCGACCAGAACCACGGTGTCGCAGCATAGGAAGCGGGCACACCACAGATGCTCTTGGCGGCAACGCTAGCCTGATCATTGGCGTTCTGGACAGACTCCAGACGGATGGTTGCCCCTTTGGCAAAGCCGTTTGCGTGTGCCGCGCAATCGCCGATTGCGTAAATGTGGGGCAACGACGTTCGACAGTTTTCATCAACGAAAACACCATTACCGCTATCTGCACCTGCAGCAATTAATGGCGCAACCGCAGGAATGATGCCGATGCCGACGATGACCATGTCGGCGGCGATTATTGTGTCATCGGCGAGACGAACCCCGGTGACATGCGTGTCGCCCTCGATGGCGATGACACCGATGCCAGTTCGCAGATCAACGCCGTGCGCGCGATGTTCAGCTTCGTAAAACGCTGAGAGTTCCGGCCCTGCGACGCGGGCAAGGACGCGGGGAAGCGCTTCGAGGAGTGTGACTGGCTTGCCGAGCTTGGTCAGAACTGCCGCTGCTTCAAGGCCGATATATCCGCCACCGACGACGGCAACATGCGATACGCCGTCGAGTTCGGCCATGATCAGATCAACGTCCTCACGCGTTCTTACAGCATGAATGCCACTCAAATGATGGCCATGACAATCAAGTTTGCGCGGGTCGCCGCCGGTTGCCCAGATAAGATCATTGTACCCAACAATGTCACCGTTTTCCAGGGTCACGATACGCGCAGCGGAATCAACCGCGATGACTTCACGGCCCAGCATTATTTCGATGCCGCGTTCGCCCCAGAAAGCCGGCGGGCGAATATAGAGCCGCTCGAACGGCTTTTCCTTTGCGAGATAATCTTTTGAAAGCGGTGGACGTTCGTAAGGCGGTTCAGCTTCGCGACCGATCATGGCAATGCTGCCATCGAAGCCGTGCTGGCGCAAAACAACGGCAGCCTGAGCGCCGCCGTGGCCCGCCCCCACGATCACGACATCAAAATGTTTCATGACAATTTCAATGCCATGTTTTCAGGCGAAATCAATCCGCGCCCAGATCGGCAGATGGTCGCTTGCACGGCGAGATTTCAGGCTGTGGTGGACACCGCAACTGCTGACGTGCAACGACTTGTCGACCATAATCCGGTCGAGCCGGGCGACGGGTCGGCGCGTATGAAAACTCGGCGGCGTCGGCGCGATGCGGAAATGATGGGCGAAATCGCGCAAACATCCGCCGTGAAGTGTCCATTCGTTAAGGTCACCCATCAGGATGGTTGGTAGCGGACGATAGGCTTCGAGCGCTGTGATGATCGCACGCGCCTGTCGCCGTCGCCACAAACCCGAGAGATCGAGATGCATGGCGACGACGCGGACGCGAACGTCCCTGATGCGTATCTCGGCCATTACGGCACCGCGCGGTTCAAGCGTCGGTAGTTCGATATGGGCATGCGACAGGATTTCAGCGTCATCCCGCACAAGGATCGCGTTGCCATGCCAGCCAATACTGTGATCGCGCTTGTTAAGCTCTACGGGAACATAGGGCGAGTTACCGAGCACCAGTTCGGGCGGAAGCGCCGAAGCCCGCGCGCCAAAACGTCGGTCGGCTTCCTGCAGTGCAATGATGTCGGCATCGAGTTCGCACAGCACATCGACGATCCGATCCGGTCGGCGCAATCGATCAAGGCCGATGCCTTTGTGAATATTGTAGCTGGCGACTTTGAGCATGTTCGTTCAGCTTAGCTGCGCCCTCTATTGAAATCCATTTGCAAATCAGTAGAGCGGCGTTGCGGGACCGGGCCCCTCTGGCGATCATACAGCAGATCGTGATGTCGGACCGCATCGGGTAAGCCGATGCGTTGCTAGTTTTTGTGGGTGACCGTCGACAAGCCTGATTGACAGCATTTGATCAACAGGAGCTATTCATAATGGAAATAACACGTCGCAATCTTATGGTTGCAGGGGTGGCAGCGAGCGCCGTCGGCA
>JAYWFN010000246.1:0-7866 GCA_043778785.1 Sphingomonas sp.
AGTTCGAACGCGTATATCGCCAATGCCCACCCCGATTGCCTGCACGACTGCATCTTCCTGGTGTGCGATACGTGCGGGCAGACGACGCACCTCGACGATGATCGCATTACCAAGGGCGTGCGATCGGCGGCGGAGGCAGCCGGCTTCTCACCGGTGCGCCCGGTGATCGAAGTGCGCGGCAAATGCGCGGATTGCGGTTGAATAAAACCCCGCGTAAAGTGGCGCATGTCCAATCGACCTGACACGCCGTTGCTAGACACGGCCAATACCCCAGCCGAGTTGCGCAAACTCCCCGTATCCGACCTTCGCCAGCTTGCCGATGAACTGCGCGCCGAAATGATTTCGGCGGTCGGTGCGACCGGCGGGCACCTGGGGTCTGGCCTCGGTGTTGTCGAACTCACGGTAGCAATCCATTATGTCTTCAACACGCCCGAGGACCGATTGGTCTGGGACGTCGGGCATCAGGCCTACCCGCACAAGATCCTCACCGGGCGGCGCGACCGCATCCGCACGCTACGGCAACCCGGTGGGCTGTCGGGCTTCACCAAGCGCACCGAAAGCGAATATGATCCCTTTGGCGCCGCGCACTCGTCGACGTCGATCAGTGCCGCGCTTGGCTTTGCGGTCGCGAACAAGCTGAACGACAAGCCCGGCAAGGCCATTGCGGTCATCGGCGACGGATCAATGTCGGCTGGCATGGCCTATGAAGCGATGAACAACGCTGAACAGGCCGGGAACCGCCTCGTCGTCATCCTTAATGACAACGACATGTCGATTGCGCCGCCGGTTGGGGGCCTCTCTGCCTATCTGGCGCGCATCGTGTCGAGTCGCGAGTTCCTAGGGTTGCGCGATCTCGCCAAGCGCCTTGCGCGCAAACTCCCGCGTCAATTGCATCTCAGTTTGAAAAAAACCGACGAATTCGCGCGCGGCATGGCGATGGGCGGGACGTTCTTTGAAGAACTCGGCTTTTACTATGTCGGCCCCATCGACGGGCACGATATGGATCATCTAATCCCCGTCCTCGAAAATGTCCGCGACGCTGCCGAAGGGCCCTGCCTGATCCACGTCGTCACGAAAAAGGGCAAGGGCTATGCCCCCGCCGAGGAATCAGCCGACAAATATCATGGCGTCCAGAAATTCGATGTCGTCTCGGGCGTGCAAGCGAAAGCACCACCGGGACCACCCAGCTATCAGAATGTCTTTGGCGAAACGCTCGCCAAGATCGCCGAAACCGATCCGCGCATTGTCGCGATCACGGCGGCCATGCCCAGCGGCACCGGCGTCGACAAATTTGCCAAAGCGCACCCTAATCGCGCCTTCGACGTCGGCATTGCCGAACAACATGCCGTAACGTTTGCGGCGGGCCTCGCGGCGCAGGGGATGCGGCCGTTCTGCGCGATCTACTCGACGTTCCTGCAACGCGCTTATGATCAGGTTGTGCATGATGTCGCGATCCAGAATCTGCCGGTGCGCTTCGCGATTGACCGCGCGGGGCTGGTCGGCGCCGACGGCTGCACGCATGCCGGGTCGTTCGACGTTACGTATCTGTGCACGCTGCCCAATTTCGTGGTCATGGCACCGTCGGACGAAGCCGAGCTGGTCCACATGACCTATACAGCAGTCCTGCATGACAGCGGCCCGATCGCCTTCCGCTACCCGCGCGGCAACGGCACGGGTGTGGCCCTTCCAGACGTCCCGCAACAACTCGAAATCGGCAAAGGCCGCATCGTCCGCCACGGCAAGAAAGTTGCGATCCTCTCGCTTGGCACGCGACTCGAAGAAGCGATGAAAGCTGCCGACGCGCTTGAAGCCAAGGGGCTGAGCACCACCGTCGCCGACCTCCGCTTCGCCAAGCCTTTGGACGTGGACTTGATCCGCAAGCTCCTCACCACCCACGAAGTCGCAGTGACTGTCGAGGAAGGCAGCATCGGCGGCCTCGGCGCGCATGTCCTGACAATGGCGAGCGACGAAGGGTTGATCGACGCAGGCCTCAAACTGCGGACGTTGCGGTTGCCCGATGTGTTCCAGGACCACGACAAACCCGAACTGCAATATAAGGAAGCAGGATTGGACGCGGACGCGATTGTCGACAGCGTGCTGAAGGCACTGCGGGTGAACAGCGTGGGGGTGGTTGAGGAAGTTCGGGCTTAAATATCATTTGAATTGCAGCTGTCAGTCGGTTGATCGCAAGGAAATCTAGATGGCGAAAGTAACAGCAACTGGCTCACGCCGTAGATTTACAGGGGCAACATTTGGTGGCAGCACCCGGGCCGCTAGACGACAGGCTGAAAAGGATACGCAGAAGGAGAAACTGGCTCGAGCGCGAAGGGCACTTGTTGACAAAAAAGCGGATGCGGTGCGCCTTGTGGAACGGGTGAAATTAGGGAGATTACTTGATCGGCGAGCGCTCATTCGCTCGAGACTGTTGCTCTCTCCTCTAGGAAACCAACTCAGCGAAGCGTTAGCCGCAGCATTCAGCAAAAAACCTTGAGGAATTTCAGTTAGAAAGATCTCGTAATGTGGGGCATCACCCCCGATAAACCTCTCGCCGGTGGCCGATGGTGATCACCGTCACGGTCATTCTCCCTTCCTCGATCCGAGCAATCGCGCGGTAGTCGCCGATACGGTAACGCCAATAGCCGTTATAGTCCCCCGTCATCGCACCACCCCGGTCGCGCGGATCGCCGCGCTCGATGATCTGGACAAGCGCAGAAATAATGCGGTCGCCGATATGATTGGGGATTTTGCGCAGCATCTTGCGCGCTTGGGCGTCGAACTCAAGCGTCCAGACCAAGTTCAGCCCTCATTTCCGCCAGCGTGATGGTCTTTCCAGAATCGGGATCGCGCAGAGCTTCTTCGAGGAGAGCAATGTCTTCAAGCTCGTCGATTTTGTCGATGATCGCTTGGCGCGCATAAAATGTTTTGGTGCGACCCGTCCGCTTGGCAATCGCGGTCAGGCGGGCTTCAAGATCGGCGTCTAGACGGATGGCGAGCATGGCAAGTTCCTTCTGCTATACATGTATAGCAGAAGGTCGGACGGCACAAGTCACCACGTCCCGCTCGCCTTCCGGTCACGCGCGGTCCCGCAAACTAAACTTGCCGCTTGCGGACCGACCAGACGAAGCCGTCATACCAGAAATGCAGGATCGAGCACGCGAGGAATATCGCGCCGAGCCAGCGGATATTGGCGGCGGCGGCAAAGCTGTACGCAATGCCGAACAGCGCGCACAGCCCGCCGAACACAATTGCGGCCGTCCATTTGCGCTTCGGGGCCATTGCGGTCATCCGCGCGCCTTCCTTCAACCAGACGAGCGCGAAATATTGCACGGCGTGATAGATGTTGATCGAAACCAGCGCGACCAGCGGTGATGAAAATCCCCACGCGATCAGCGAGACAAATCCCGTCGTGACGATCAACGCGAGCTTGTGTGGCGGCAAGCGGTAGCCATCGGCCATCGCGCGGCGATAATCAGTGACGGCAAGGCCAATCGCTAGCGCCCACAGCGCCATGGCGATCACGGCGATAATCGACAACTGCCCTTCGAGCAGGCCCGGTAGGCGGGCAATTGCGGCAAGGCTGGTATCGTTCAAACGGTCAAGCGCATGAAGATGCAGCAACAGGCCGGCGCCTGACACGATCGGCCCCACATAAAGAAACCAGCTGAGCCGCAGATCGGTCCACCGCAGCCGCTCGGTCACATTACCGGCTTTCAGATCGTAAATGCGCGCCAGCCCGAAATTCTGCATCGCGCTGTGGTGAATATCCCAGAAGATTGCGATCGCACCGACGATCGCAAACACCGTCGGCGACAGCACCAGTCCTACGATTAGGACCACGGGCACAATCGTCAACCGTGCGCGGTTTGCCGCAAAAACTTCGGCATTCAGATAGGCGCGCGGGATAACCGCGACGAGATGACCGTAAGTGATGATGATCGAAAAGCTTAACAGCGCACTGGCCATGATGTCGCCGGTCGCCACGCTTTGCAGGGCGGCGAACGCCAGCCAGAATTTGACGGCGAGTAGCGCCAGCAGGGGTGCGCCCCAGAAAAACAGTGCATCGCGACGTGGTCCCATGATCGTGCCGCGTGCATCGGACAATCCGGCAAGCGCACTCGATAGAGGCTCTGCGCAGTCCTGCTCCTGGTGCATCGGCGCAGAGGCCAAAATCATCGTCCCGTTAACACTGTTCACGGTCGGGTTAGCGTCAAAACGTTAAGAGTTTGTCGCGTCCTTGCATGATGAAATTTTTACGGAATATCGGGAACCAAATGCCCCGCGCGCCGCTTCCGTTTCTGAACCGCGCGAAACCCGCGCTGCGCCATTTCGCAAAAGGAATTGCCCGATGAACATCCTCATGATCCTGACCTCGCATGACCAACTGGGCGATACCGGCGAAAAAACCGGCTTCTGGCTCGAAGAATTCGCCGCGCCCTATTATGTTTTCAAGGATGCCGGGGCGGCAATCACATTGGCCTCGCCCAAAGGCGGGCAGCCGCCGCTCGATCCCAAAAGCGACGCGCCCGATGCACAGACCGACGCAACCAAGCGCTTCCGCGCCGACGCAGCGGCAACCGCAGCACTCGCGGCGACACACAAGCTCGCCGATGTCGATGTCGCCAATTATGATGCGGTCTTTTATCCCGGTGGTCACGGTCCCTTATGGGACTTGGCCAATGATCAGCATTCGATCGCGCTGATCGAGGATGCGCTTGCTGCCGATAAACCGGTTGGTCTCGTCTGCCACGCGCCCGCTGCGCTCAAGAACGTCCGCGCTTCCGATGGCTCACCGCTGGTCAAGGGCCGCAAGGTTGCAGGCTTTACCAATGGCGAAGAAGCTGCCGTCGGGCTTACCGATGTCGTGCCGTTTTTGGTCGAGGATATGCTCAAGGAAAATGGCGGCAATTACAGCAAAGGTGCCGACTTCGCGCCCTATGCGGTGCAGGACGGGATGCTGATCACCGGTCAGAATCCGGCGTCGTCCGAGGAAGCGGCGAAGATGGTGCTTGCGGCGCTGACGCAAATGGTGCGCTAGAGCGCGATGACTTTAGGTTGATCAAAGCTCTTTTCGTCACCCCCGCGAAGGCGGGGGTCCAACGCCCGATGTCGAAATGCAGGCGTTGGATTCCCGCCTTCGCGGGAATGACGAGGCTAGAGAATCAACTTAAAGTCATCAGAGTCTAAACGCCTGCTGCTTTCTTCAACACGGCATTCATCCGCGATTGCCAGCCCGGTCCATCGGCGCGAAAGGCAGCAAGGACATCGTTGTCGATACGTAACGACACCTGCGTCTTCGTCTCGCCCGCCGGCCGGCCGCGGCGGATTACGGTGTCGCCGATCATAAAGTCGGCTTTGTCGAACCATTCGTCGGTCAGTTCCGGTGCGTCGTCGGGATCAATCCAGACGGGTTTGGTAGCGGCGTTGTTCTTTGGCATTGGCCTTCCTCATCGAAAATACGTGACGGTCGTCGCCGCGTTGTGTCCAAACGACCACCGTCATTCGCCCCCTCAGAAGTCCGACCGTCGTAACGCGCACTTCGCCATAATCGAAACGGTCATCAACGAATTGGAACTTCGGTCCAGCGAACACATGTTCGGCATCGACGAAATCCAGACCGCGTTCTTCGAGCGTTACGTTGCGCTTCGCAGGATCAAACGTAATTGCCATTTTACGTAGATGCGTTTAATCGGTTTGTCAAGACACTCTTCATCCCCAGGAGCGGCGCCAGATAGTGCCCGGTGTAACTGCGCGGTTCTTTCGCCACGCTCTCGGGCGTCCCTACCGCGACCACTTCGCCCCCGCGCACGCCGCCTTCGGGACCGAGATCGATCACCCAGTCGGCCGTCTTGATGACCTCCAGATTATGTTCGATGACGACCACGCTATTGCCCTGTTCGACAAGCGCGTGGAGCACTTCGAGGAGTTTGCGGACATCCTCGAAGTGCAGGCCGGTGGTTGGCTCGTCGAGGATGTAGAGTGTTTGCCCGGTTGCGCGGCGGCTGAGTTCCTTGGCGAGTTTGACGCGCTGCGCCTCGCCACCAGACAGCGTCGTCGCCTGCTGCCCGACTTTGACATAACCAAGGCCGACTTCGGCGAGCATCGCCATCTTGTCGCGGATGCTCGGCACGGCTTTGAAGAACTCGACGGCATCCTCGACAGTCATGTCGAGCACGTCGGCGATGCTCTTGCCCTTGAACTTCACCTCGAGTGTCTCGCGGTTGTAGCGCGCGCCGTGGCACACGTCGCAGGTCACATAAACGTCGGGGAGGAAGTGCATTTCGATCTTGATCAAGCCATCGCCGGTGCACGCCTCGCAGCGTCCGCCCTTGACGTTGAAGCTGAAACGCCCGGGCTTGTAGCCGCGCGCCGCTGACTCGGGGAGGCCGGCGAACCAATCGCGGATCTGCGTGAAGCTGCCGGTATAGGTCGCGGGATTGCTGCGCGGGGTGCGGCCGATCGGCGACTGGTCAATGTCGATAACCTTGTCGAGGAACTGGAGTCCCTCGATCTTCTCATGATGCCCCGCCAGCATTCGCGCGCCATTGAGTGCCCGCGCCGACGCCGCGTAAAGCGTGTCGATGGTAAAGCTAGATTTGCCCGAACCGCTGACGCCGGTAACGCAAGTGAAGGTGCCGAGCGGGATGCTCGCGGTGACGTCTTTCAGATTATTGGCGCGCGCGCCTTTGACGGTCAGCTTCTTGCCATTGCCTTTGCGACGCTTGGCGGGGATCGGCACGCTGCGGCGGCCGCTCAGATAATCGCCGGTCAGGCTGGTCTCGCAGTCGAGGATGTCCTGCAACGTGCCCTGCGCGACGATGTGGCCGCCGTGGACGCCCGCGCCGGGGCCCATATCGACAACATGATCGGCGGTGCGGATCGCGTCCTCGTCATGCTCGACGACGATGACTGTGTTGCCGAGATCACGGAGGCGGCGCAGCGTGATGAGCAGCCGGTCATTGTCCTTTTGGTGCAGGCCGATGCTCGGTTCGTCGAGGACGTAAAGCACTCCGGACAGGCCGCTGCCGATCTGCGACGCAAGGCGGATGCGCTGGCTCTCGCCGCCGCTCAGCGTACCTGATGTGCGATCAAGGTTCAGATAATCAAGCCCGACATTGTTGAGGAAGCCCAAGCGCTCGACAATCTCCTTGAGGATGCGTTCGGCGATCTGGTTTTGCTGGCCGGTCAGCTTGGCGGGCATTGCCTCGAAGAAGGCGAGCGCAGGCCCGACCGCGCGGCGGGTGCTCATGCTGATGTCTTCGCCGGCGATCTTCACGGCGAGCGCTTCGGGCCGCAACCGCGCGCCAAGGCAGACTTCGCAAGGCTGCGAATTCTGATATTTCGCCAGTTCCTCGCGCATCCACGCGCTTTCAGTTGAAAGCAAGCGGCGGTCGAGGTTGCCGATGACGCCTTCGAACGGCTTTTTCACTTCATAGGATTTGCGCCCGTCGATGAAGCGCAGGACAACCGGCACGCCTCTGGTCCCATAGAGGATCGCGGTCACGACATCCTCGGGCAGCTCGTTCCACGGCGTATCAAGGCTGAACCCGAAATGCGTCGCGAGGCTCCCCAAGACCTGCATGTAATAGGGCGAGGGCGGCTGCGACTTCGCCCACGGCACGACGGCGCCTTTCTTGATGCTGAGGTTTTCGTTGGGCACCACCAGCTGCGGATCGAAATGCAGCTTTTCGCCAAGGCCGTCACACGCCGGACAAGCCCCCTGCGGCGCATTGAAGCTGAACAGCCGCGGTTCGATTTCGGCAATCGTAAAACCGCTGACGGGACAGGCGAATTTCTGGCTGAAGGTGATACGGCCTTCGGGCGCATATTCACCGGCGACGAGCTTCTTCTTAAGCCCCTCCCCTTCAG
>JAYWFN010000247.1:0-3293 GCA_043778785.1 Sphingomonas sp.
TCGGCGGCAATCCCCCGCCACCCGAAGCAAATGATGATTTTTCTACAAGGGAATATTTTGCTGAACCGGTGTGGCGCGCCGAGCGCATCAACGCCATTAACCAGCACTTCATTACGGCGTTTCTCGATCTCCATCTTAAGGGCGACGCATCGAAAGCGACATTTCTGAACGTACCGACCGCGCGGAGCGGCGATGGCGTCTGGCCACTGGCACCAATGGAGAATGTTGGCGGCAATAGGGCCACCGAAAAAGAAAGCGGATACTGGCCCGGATTTCAAAGGCGGTGGGCGCTTGGATTGGAAATGCGTTACAGCAGCCCGGATAGGAAACAATAATGATCTGTTGTCATTGAGAAGTCATCTCGGTTGTCAAACGCGTGATTTCGCGATCAAAGTGGACATGAGCCAGCTGCTGAATCCGGTTCATTTGGCCTAATGAATTCATGATGATGTGGATCTTGTCCAAAAATTTCTGGTGATGCAGATTCAATATGGTGGTGTCTTCAAGAGCAGATAATCCAGGCGGGCTGATGGAATATAGTCCCTCAATTAGCTCATGTTCTCCGTCGCCAAATTCCAGCGTCACATGGATCGGACGAAGCAAATTCAGATCGACAAGCGCTGTCGTAAATTCATTTGCGGAATCAACGTCGCTACGCAAATAATCGAACATTGAGCGGATGCGCAGCAACTCTGCGGTTTCGTTGCCGTCGCCTGTATAGAGTGCTGAACCGGTATCGGTGGACACGAGATCGCTTCCCTCATCAATACACAATGATTGATCGGAACCACCCAAACGGAAAGGTAATCCTAAAACCGCCAGCGGCAAATAGGTCGCTTGCCACTGATCATTGATCAGGAAACAATTCGCGTCAGGCCGCAGACCAAACAGCGCAACAAGTCGGAAGTGGCCGCTCTCGACATCCTTCATAAACAACAAAGGGTAGTCGCATGCCGCAACGCCTGTTTCACTCAAACCGATTTGAGCGTGATTGAGCCGATGCCCCGATGTCATGTCAGGTCCCGGCATTATTCGGACATCGCGATGACGATCAGGATTTAACAGGCTTAGCGATGTCGGATTTTTCAAACTGGTTGCAATCCATATTGATAGATTTTGTTCAGAAGGTCGCGGTGCATTGGCATTTCTGCAACCGACTGCTGCCGTGACTGTGCGACAGCGGCAAAGCAACGCTTCGCAAATTGTTCGTCATGTCCCGAGCTTGACTGTGCAGCATAATTTGCCTCGAAACCCATGCCGTGCATGACATATTGATAGCTGGGCCACGAGAATATCTCTTTGTGATAAGGAAAATCCTGCGCACTTGGCGGGTGATACCGCCACAGTTCAAGACGCTCTTTCAGTCCTTCCGGAATCGAGCTTGGGCTGACGTTATCGCGCCAAAATGCCGTGTCGTTGCGTTTTGTGAGGACGTAATGAAGTTTCAGAAACTCGATAATCCGCTCCCAATGATGGGCAAAGGCGGTGTTGAACTGTTTTGACAGAACCGTCATGGCATCGCGATTCTCAGGCAATCTATCAGCAACAAAATCAACCGCCGTTTCGATCAGCATCAGCGCGGAGGCTTCAAGTGGTTCCAGAAACCCGTTTGACAATCCGACCGCTACACAATTTCGCACCCAGAACGTTTCGCGGTGACCAGCGCGGATTTTGATCCGGCGAGTTGATCCTTCTGCTCCGGCCGACCCGACATAACGCCTCAGCGTCGCTTCGGCTTCATCGTGGCTGGTATGATTGCTCGAATAGACATAGCCGGTGCCACGGCGAGTCGGCAGACCGATGTCCCATATCCAGCCTGCATCCTGGGCCGTCGATATTGTATGCGTAGCGACGGGTGCGTCCTCCCGCTCATAAGGCACCTGCAACGCCAACGCATGGTCGGCGAACAAAATGTCGTTGCAGGGAACAAACGGGACGCCATAAACGCCCTCTATCATAAGCGCCGCGAAGCCCGAGCAATCCAGAAACAAATCGCCTGCGATACTGCCGTGCAACTTTGTTTCGATGCTTGCAATATCGCCATTGCCGGACTGATTGATAGTCGTGACGTCATCGATAATATGGCGCACACCCAGCTTCTCAACACTGAAATCGCGCAATAGCTTGGCGAATTTGACGGCATCTAGATGATAGGCATAGTTAGCCAGCCCGCCATATTCAGGGGTTGTGATCGCTTTTGGCGCGCGTCCTGCTTCACATAAAGCTGCCTGAAAATCGACGGCGTCGGCGAAATCCAAACTGTCCTGATCCTTGGCGCGCATCCAGTGGCCGGAGAGGTCAATTTGCGTTGCGGCATGCGGCGGATTGAGCGGATGATAATAGCCATCTTGCGGAGTGCCGTCGGTCCAGCCGACAAATTTCGCGCCTTGCTTGAAGGCACCATCGCATTGACGAATGAATTCGGTTTCCGAGATACCGATCTTTCTGAGGGTATTACGCATCGTCGGCCATGTGCCTTCACCAACACCGATCGTGCCGATAGCGGCGGATTCGACCAAAGTTACGCTCACACTGTCAGGATTATCTGTGCAGTTTTTCGCGGCGATACGCGCAGCCGCGATCCAGCCAGCGCTGCCGCCACCGACGATAACAATATGCTTTACCCGATTAGCCATCACATCCTCTACAAGCTGCCTCCATTATGCAGGCAACTTCATCCGTTCGCCATCATTTTCAACGCAGCGGTCCGCTTGTGACATGCATCTAAATTATGGCAGTCCGCTTTTCGAGCGTCTTTGAAGTATGTTTGTCTGTCAATCCTGCAAGGCGAAGCGCAGCGCGCGCTGCACGGATCGCACAAATGCCGACTGCCATTCCAGACCCTCAGGCCGCCACAGCTTACAATCGTCATGCAACACTGAATGAATGGCAGGTCTTGGGTGCCGATATTGCGGTCTGGAATGTCCGCAATGTTCGCGTCACCGGACGCACCCGGCATTCAAGCTACGAAGCCGCAGGCGCGCTCCGCTAAGGCGTGGACATGATTGCCGACGGCTTCGCCGTTCTCGCCAAGGCGAACGGCAAGCCGACTAATGACACGGGAGGCTGACGCTGCCCCGCCGGAGGCGGCGTTGTCAGCCTAAGCCCTGCACCCAATCAGGCCTTGTCTTTGAGTGTCACGGCACGTTCGCGAACAACGGCTTTAACCGCCGAGAAGTCAGCATCCGACGGCAAGGCCTTCGCAAACTCGCCATCAATCGCGGCGATGACGGAGTTGCACAATTGCCCAATACGCGCGCGCACGAATGGCGCGCTGAGCTGGGCATCGGCGG
>JAYWFN010000248.1:0-3280 GCA_043778785.1 Sphingomonas sp.
TGGCGCGGGTGCGATTGTTGCTGGCAGCAATGTGCCCGTCGGGTTGTCGCGCAAGATTTGACCGGTCGACGTGTAGCAGCCCGCCACACCCGTCCGCGAGGAACCGGCAGCGTTGAACGGGGTACCGGCCGGATTGCGGCCAAAGCCGAAGAAACCGATCAGCGAATTGTCGTAGATGAACCCGCGCCCCCCCGCCGTGAGCGTCAGTTGCGGGGTGATGTCGAAACTTGCTTCGCCGAAAATTGCGTAATCGCGGTCAACGCGTTGCTGCTTGGTCAGCCACAATGTGCCGGGAAGGCCATTGACGGACACGTCTCCGCCAAGATTGGGAACAATATAGCGTTCGTCGATGTCGTTGACTTGCCGCTGGTAAAACAGCCCGGCAACGACGCGGAAACGGTCTTCGGTCGGCGATGCGACGCGCAATTCCTGGCTGAGCTTGCGATATTTGGGATCGCTGGTCGTAAATTGGCGCGGATCGATTTTTGTGCCCGCCGCATTCTGGAAATAGAAATAGTTCGCGACGCCACCAACGCTCGCATACAAGCTGTCATAGGCTTCGGCATAATCGGTATAGTCGCCGGTCGCGTTGATTTTGCGGTCTAGATAGGCACCGGCATAGGTCAAATCCCAGTTGCCGATCTTGCCTTCGATGGTCAGCGCGGCCTGAACAAATCGGTCCTTCGACGAATCAGGGTAGAACCGCTGAACCTGAAGGTCGCCGACCGATGGCTGGAAACCGAAGACGCCCTTCGTCCGCTGTTCCTGATAATAGACCGTCGGTGTGACGGTCCAGTTGTCGTCGAGATCAATCTTCAGGGCAGCGCGGCCACCGTAAAGATCAGTGGTATTGAAATCTTTTTTGACCAGCGCCGTGTTGGTCGCAGTGATCCCGCCGGTGAAATCGGCAGGCGCGCTGCCCGTGCCACTTCCGTTGCGGAACGCCCGCGTGCCCAAAATATTGTCGATATAGCCCGCGTCGCGCTGATACCAGCCGACCACGCGGAGCGCGGCGTTGCTGCTCAACGGGAAGTTCAGCATCCCTTCCAGCCGCCCACCGATGCCGCCTTTTGCCACGGTGTTGACTTCGCCGTCGACGCGACCTTCGAAAGCGGAGGTTGACGGCTTGTTGGTGATGATACGGATCGTGCCGGCTTCGCTCGATGCGCCGTAAAGCGTGCCTTGCGGCCCCGCGAGGCTTTCGACACGCGCAATGTCATAAAAATGGATCGGCAATGTGCCGCCGATTGTCGTGACGGGCTGCTCGTCGAGATAAACGCCGACACTGGGCAGCGGGCCCGAGTGATTGCCGTCGCCGCCCGATGCGACACCGCGCATGTAGATCCGCGTCGAGCCCGGCTGCGACGTCTGGATGCTGACGCTCGGCAGGAGCTGGACGACTTTATCGACATTGGTGACGTTGAGCTGGTCGAGTTTCTGCGTCCCGATCGCGAGTATGCTCAAGGGCACGTTCTGCAGGCTTTCCGAACGCTTTTGCGCGGTGACGATGATTTCGTCGCCCGATGATGCGTCTTCGACAGGCGCTGTTTGCGCGAAGGCGGGCGACGCGATCAGCATCGTCGTGGTCAAAAGAGCGGCGGTAAGCGTGCGGCGCGACGTCATTGTGATCCCCATTTTTTGGTTCGCCACAGGCTTGTGGCTCCGGCAAGTCGGGGTCAATGTTTAAATGCTACAATGCGAGTATTGCGTGTCGAGCCGTGACAGATATGCCACTATTGCGGGGCGGCGGGATAGGTCGTCATTATGTTGCCGAGTGCGGCCTTCAGCGGGTCGAGATAAGGCTCGAATGCTTGCCATCCCTCGGTCCCGTCGCGGAAAATGGGCTGGCGGACCTGTTCGGACGACGCCGTGCGGACGGCGCGCTCGGTTTTGTGGAATTCGAGGCAGGCCGGCTCGAAGTCGAGGCCACAGGCAGCGAGCAACGCGCGTGTTTCGGCTTCGGTGTCATCGACCATCTGTTCGTAGATCACGCGGTGGATGCGACCCGGCAACACGCGGTCGATATGCGCCATCAGGCGGACATAGTCGGCATAATAGCGGCCCATGTCGGTGAGGTTGTAGCTGAATGCCTGGCCCTTGGCGAAATGCTGTTTGAAATTCGAAAAACAGCAGCCGAGCGGATGGCGGCGCGCATCGATGATCTTTGCGTTCGGCAGGATGAGGTGAATGAAACCCGCATGGACCCAGTTGTTCGGCAGCTTGTCGATGAAAAACGGCCGGTCAGATTTGCGCTGGATGCGGGTGCGGTCGAGATAGGATTGGCCGAGATCGTGCAGATTGGCAGCGGTTAGGCTCGGCAGGTTCAGCGGATAATCGGGCGTGCGGGCGAGCGCCGGGATGTCGGGGAGTTCGGATGTGCCCTCAACCAGGCTGTGGCTCGACAGGATTTGTTCGACCAGCGTCGAGCCTGCGCGCGGCATACCGAGGATGAAGACGGGATCGGGGGCAGGGCAGCCTTTGTCCCGACGCGCGTCAAAAAATTCGGGCGTGAACAGGCGGAGGCAGGCATCGACAAAGCGCGTTGTTTCGTCGGCATCGTAATCGATCTTGGTGCGGCGCAGCGTGTTGCCGGCGGTGTAATGCGCAAAGGATGTGGCATGGTCTTTGACGTCTTCAAATGCCTTGCCCAGCGCGAAATCGAGGTGAAAGCGGTCCTCGTCGCTGATCGTGCCGGTCAATGCGGACTGCATCGCGGCAATGTCGTCGGCCGTGAACCTGACGGTTTTCAGGTTGGCGAGGCTCCACCAGACTTCGCCGAGGCCGGGCGCAATGTCGAGCGCGCGGCGGTAAGCGGCAATGCCGTCCGCCTGTCGTCCGACCGTCTTTAACATATGGCCGTAAGACATCCAGACTTTGGGCTGGTCTGGCGCACCCTTGAGGACTGTCTCGTAAAGGTCGATGGCTTCGTCGAACCCGCCGATGCGCCCGAGCGCCGCTGCTTTCAGATTGCTGTGGCCGATGTTTTCGGGGTCGTCGAGCAGGACGAGATCGAGTTCGGCAATCGCTTCGGCCGGTTTGTTCTGGCGATAAAGACAAGTCGCGAGATTTGCGCGCGCGGCACCGAAACCGGGCGCGAGGTCGAGCGCGCGGCGCAGCAGGTTTTCGGCATCTTTATAACGCCCGATGCGTCCCGCGAGTTCGGCCATCATGCGGATGGCGGCCACGTCGAACGGGTCGGCTTTCAGGTGCGTGCGCAACAGGGGCTCGGCGTCGGACAAGCGGTTGTCGTGAAGCGCGAGCGCGGCTTCCATCAGCTGCG
>JAYWFN010000249.1:0-3275 GCA_043778785.1 Sphingomonas sp.
CGGCGGCGGATGGTCTTGATGGGGCTCGCGGGTTTTTCGGTGTCGGTGCTGCTCTGCGGCGTGTTCCTGACGATGGGGCTGCGCGGCCTCATCACGCCAATCGCAACCATCGGCACTTTTGTGGCGGCGCGCATGATTTATGGCCTGTTCGGCGCCGCCGCGCCCCCCGCGGCGCAGGCAATTCTTGCGGGCCGGACGACACGCGCCGAACGAACCAAAGCGCTGACGCTGCTTGCATCGGCCTTTGGTCTTGGCACCATAATTGGCCCGGCGCTGGCATCCTATTTCGTTTTGCCGGGTGTCGGCCTTGCTGGCCCCGCTTATTTCTTTGCCGCAATCGGCTTTGTCGTGCTTGCCGCGACATGGCGCTGGTTGCCCGACGACACCCCCGGCAGCGCCGCGCACGGTGCGGTGACAAGCTATCCTTCGATCGGCGGCAACCTGACCGGCGCGAGCGTGACGGCGGCGACCGCCGACCGGTCGAACCAGCGTGTCGCGCTGACAGATCCGCGCATCTGGCCGTGGATGCTGATCGGGCTTGTCATGGGCCATGCGCAAGCAATGGTCGGCCAAGCGATTGCGTTTCTCGCGATTGACCGTCTCAGCCTCGAACCGACGACAATCCTGTCGCAGCAAACCATCGGCATCGTCCTGACCGCAGGCGCGGGCGCGGCCTTGCTCGTGCAGTGGGGGGTGATCCCGCAGTTGAACATGAAGCCGCGCGCGCTGGTGCTGGTCGGCCTTGTGCTCGCCGCGATTGGCAGCGCGATGATCGGCGCGGCCACGTCACTCTTTGGCATGGCAACGGCTTTTGCGATTGCCTGCGCCGGTTTCGGCTTTGTGCGACCGGGCTACACAGCCGGATCGTCGCTGGCCGTCGGACCCGAATTGCAGGGCGTGGTCGCGGGGCGTGTTACCTCGGTCAACGGCGCGTCATTCGTGCTCGGACCATCGATCGGCATCGGTCTTTATGAAATCTGGCAGCCCTTGCCCTATCTGGTGTCGGCGGCGGCCTGTGCCCTGCTTGCGGGCTATGCTTGGCGCACGCTCATGCGCGACACATAAAAAAAGGGGTCGGTCCACTGGGGACCAACCCTTGAAAGTTTATAGGAGAGGATGCCTGAAAGGCACCGTCTTTGTGCATCGCCGCAGGAAATGCTGCAAGTGCGAAAAGAAAAATCGCGCATGCAAAAATTGCATCTTGAAACACGCTGCAAAATGAGCATGTTGTCTGGACTGGTTTCACGGCTGCTATTTTGCGGCAGTGCAACGTAAAGGACGTGGTCATGCGGCGTTTGCCGTCCTTGTCAGGGGTTGAGGCGTTCGTTGCCGTCGCGCGTACCGGCTCGGTCAAGGCCGCCGCCGAAGAGCTTTCGCTGTCGTCGCCCGCGCTGAGCCGCCGCATCCAGTCGCTCGAACGCTTCATCGGGCGTGACCTTTTTGAACGGCGTCATCAGGCGATGGCGCTGACGCAATCGGGCGAACGACTGATTGCGCTTATTGCACCCGCGATCGATCAATTGTCCGACGCTATCGAATCAGTGGCCAGTGGCGGCGAAGTCATGCGCTTGCGCCTTGGCGTGCTTCCGCTCTTTGCGACGCAGCGATTGATGCCGCAACTGGCGGCGTTGCGCGCGGCGCATCCTAAGCTGCATCTCGATCTCGATACCGCGCCGCATGCGGCCACCCGTCTGGGCGACGGCATCGATGCCGCCATCATCCTGACACGCGATCCCGATCCCGCGCTCCATGCCGAACGGCTTGACCGCAACAAGGTGTTCGCGATTTCGGCCCGGCATTTCCGCAATGGCCCCGGCGCAATCACGCGGCCCGACCAGCTGCGCGAGCTGACCGTGATCATTCACCGCGACATGCCCGACACATTCGATGAATGGCGCAAGGCGATGAAACTGACTGCACTCGAACCCGCCGCCATTGACCATTATGATTCGGGGCAGCTGATGCTCGATGCGGCGGCACAGGGGCTCGGTGTCGCTTTCATGCACGAAAGCCATTTCAATGATTCGCATGACGACCGGTTGGTCAAACTGTTCGATGCTGATGTCGAAAGCCCGTATAGCTACTGGTTCGTCTGCCGCCCCCGCGCGCTCGAGATGCGCCCGGTGCGGGTATTTCGCGACTGGCTGGTCGGCGCGATGGCGGCCTGATTCCGCAGTCCTGAGCCTGTCGAAGGACGGTTAGATGCGCGAACCGTGCTTCGACAGGCTCAGCACTGCGGTTTTCTACGAGGCCTTCGCGCTGACAATTTTCCCCGGCACACGCGGCGGCTCACCCTTGGGCAGGGCATCGACAGCGTCCATACCCGACGTCACTTCGCCCCAGACAGTATATTGCCCGTCAAGGAACGTCGCATCGTCGAGGCAGATGAAGAACTGGCTGTTCGCGCTGTTCGGCGACGATGAGCGCGCCATTGAACAGACACCGCGAGCGTGCTTCTCGCGACTGAATTCGGCCTTGAGGTCGGGCAGCTTCGATCCCGACATACCGGTGCCCGTGGGATCGCCGCCCTGCGCCATGAAGCCGTCGATAACGCGGTGAAACACGACGCCATCGTAAAAGCCCTCGTTGGCAAGTGTGGCGATTCGTTCGACATGGCCGGGGGCCAGATCGGGACGCAACTTGATTGTTACTTCGCCGGTGTCGAGCGTCAGAGTCAGAGTGTCAGCCACGGGGTATTCCTTTCGATTTCGCGCCGCCTTTAGGCAATATTTGGCCGTCCGCGCAACATAATGCGAAAGGCTGGCATTTTTGTTGCGAATCTGTTAAAGCATTAACAACAGAAGGAAGCCGCCACGGCGTCCCTGTCCCGAGTAACACCCGAAGGACCCACGCGCATCGTTGTTCATGGCTGCTCTGCACCCCAACCGGTGCGGCTCCATTATCAACATCGCTTATAAGGGTCCGTCAAGAAAGGTCGATGAATGGCTTCGAGTGCCCTGATTTTTGATGTCGGCGATTATGTCGTTTACCCCAAGCACGGCGTTGGCCGCGTGATCGAGCTGCAACAGTCCGAAATCGCTGGCATGGCGCTTGAGCTCTATGTGCTGCGCTTTGAAAAAGAGCGGATGACGCTGCGCGTGCCGACCAACAAGGCCGAAAGCGTCGGGATGCGCAAACTCTCGTCGAACAAGCAGATGGATGAAGCCCTCGAAACGTTGAAGGGCAAGCCGCGCGTCAAGCGGACGATGTGGTCGCGCCGTGCGCAGGAATATGAAGCGAAGATCAATTCGGGCGACCTCGTGTCGATTGCCGAA
>JAYWFN010000250.1:0-3275 GCA_043778785.1 Sphingomonas sp.
GTTTCAATAACCAGGGGTCGAAAGCAACTGTCGACGCCAGTTTCAACAACGGCGCACCCGGCACGATCAATGCGGGTGTCGTCATCAATGACAATTACCGCAAGGAACGCTCGAGCGCATTCGAAGCCGGAATCAAGGGGTCGATCCTCGCTGGTCGCATCACGTATGATCTGGCGGGTTATTACACGCAGGTCACTGACATGCAGTTCTTCGAATTCTTCGTCGGCAGCTTCGGCCTGCTGCGTGTGGTGTCGAACATCGACAAGGTCGACCTGAAGGGCGCCGAACTCAATCTCAACGCGCGACTGATAGACGGCTGGACTGTGTTCGGCGCGTTCAACGTGACCGACAGCGAGATCAAGAAAAACAGCTCGCGTCCCTACACCGTGGGCAATAAATCGCCGTATACCGCCGATTATACGATCAACCTCGGCACGCAGATCGTCGCCCCGCTGGCGGCCTCGACCAATGTCGTCATGCGCGCCGACTACCGCATCACCGGCCCGACGTGGTTCCACACTGTTCAGGACGAAACGCGCCCGACGATTTTCAGTGGCCTGCTGCCGATCAGCGCGCTTGCACTGCCGGGCTTTGTCGGTGACGGGCGCTATGACATTGCCCGCCGCAAGGCGTTCGGCGTGCTCAACCTGCGTGTCGGCCTCGAAGGAGCGAACTGGAAGCTGACTGCTTTTGCCAACAACTTCCTCGACCGTCGCTACCTCAACGAAGTGATCCCCGCGATCGAGTTCGGCGGTTCGTTCATCTCACCCGGCCAGCGGCGGATGATTGGGGTTGAGGCAGGCTATAAGTTCTAGGGGTCTTGACGGCGTGCGCGCCTGCGTGTCCGGCGTCATACATGGTTCCTGAACTCGGCATTATCGAAGGCTATTTCGGGCGCTGCTGGTCGCATGCGGATCGGTGTGCCGTCATCAGTCGCCTTGGTCCGGCGGGCTATGGCTTTTTCCACTATGCGCCCAAGATCGACACGTTCCTCCGCCGCGACTGGCGGCTGCCGCATGCCGACGGTGCTATGGACGACCTCCGCCTGCTTTCGGCGCATTGCCGCGCGCTTGGCGTCCGCTTTGGCGTCGGGCTTACGCCCTATGGCGCGCATCTGGACTTTGATGCCGATACCCGCGCCGCGCTGAAGGCAAAACTCGCGGCGCTCGATACGCTCGGCCTCGATGATCTTGCCATCCTGTTTGACGACATGCGCGGTGACCTGCCCGATCTCGCTGTGCGTCAGGCAGAGATCGTCGCCTATTGCCTCGACCACAGCCGCGCCGCGCGCTTCTACACATGCCCGAGCTATTATTCGGACGATCCGCTGCTCGACCGTGTCTTTGGCGCGCGCCCGGCCTGCTATCTCGAGGATTTCGGTCGTCTGATCGATCCTGCGATTCAGGTCTATTGGACGGGCGAGGAAGTGTGCTCGGCCGACTATTCGCCCGGCCATCTTCGTGACGTCGCGGACAGGCTCGGCCGCAAGGTCTGTTTGTGGGACAATTACCCAGTAAACGACGGGCCGCGGATGAGCCAGTATCTGCACCTGCGCGGCTTTACGGGGCGCGGGCCGGCAATTGCGCCGTGGATCAGCGGCCACGCGATCAATCCCGCCTTGCAGCCGACGCTTGGCTGCATTCCGGCGCTGACGCTGGCTGATGCCTACCGGCTGGGGCACGACTATGCCTATGGCCGCGCGTTTATGGCGGCGGCCGTCGAGGTTGTCGGCGAAGCGCTTGCCGCGATGCTTCAGGCTGATCTCCTGACGCTCAACGATGCGGGGCTGGACCGGCTCGGTGATCGCGCAGACCGGCTGCGCCAGCGATACGCTGCAATCGACCACCCCGCGGCCCGCGAAGTTGTCGACTGGCTCGGTGGTGGCTATGCAATCACCGGCGAAATGCTCCAAACGCAGTAATACACGGCGCTCGAAAGCGGCGGCGTACGACGGGATCGACCGTGCTGGTGGTTTAGCGGCGGCCCCAAAACTCACGAACATCGCGCATGTCGCAGTCGGACGGAAAGTGGCGAAAGTGACAAAGGTTACACTATGGCGGCCACCCGAAATTTTTGAGCACGCGAAGTTCTCGAAGTTCACACGATGACGGCCACCCGAAATTTCGCCGCGACGGTGGCTTTGCGGGGCAATGCGCAGGCGCGCGGCGGGGGCGGGGCGAGGGGTCATGGGGCGAGATAAGCATAGGGGCGGGGGTGTAGGACAGGGGGATTGCGATTAACGTTTTAATTTCACATATTGACAACGTGAAATAGTTATGGCAATTTACAATCAGAGGTGAGTCATGACAGCCACGATCCACAGACTGTACAAAGCCAACCCTGTCGCGGGCTACCTGCGTGTTGGCCATCGAGATCATAAATGGCTTGAGGACCAGCAAGCGCGTGGAGCGTTGCCTTATCGGCGCTTTGTATTTGAAGCAGCGTTCATTCGACAGCAGCGGCAGTTGGTCAATATCCTTCGGGAGGCGAACTGTGAGATCGTGCTTGATACGAATTTCGCTGAGCTTAGCAGCATTGGGAAATTTAGAGGTGCTGCGCGCCAGCTTCCGTGGGCACACCCTGATCGTCCATGGTCTGCTGCTGACCTCGTTGGCAATCGTGCCAACTTTGTCGCTTCGCAGATTGCGGAGTTCGCAGTTGAACAGCGTGTGGATTCTATCCTTAGTCCCAGCGGGCTTATTGAAACAGGGTTGGACTGGTTGACGGCAGGCATTCGGATGAATGAGGCGCTCGCACGAACGTTGAACCAGTCTGGCGGCAACCACATCTCGTTAGATTATCAGTTGATCGGTACCATGGCACTTCTGCGTGAACCGGGGTTTCGTACAGATGTGAAGATGGCTCTCAGTGACGTTGCGGCTGAAAACGTTTGGTTCCGCACGTCGGGTCACGATGCAAATTCTACTGGAACAGCCAGTCGGCGTTATGTCGAGGCTATTTGCGATCTTCATGAAATCAACCGTCCGTTTATTGCTGACATGACCGGCGGCTTTCCCGCTTTGGCAGCCGCCGCTGCGGGCGCAATCGGGGGTTTTTCTTTTGGTGTTGGTCAAAAAGAAGCTTTTCGAGCGAACGATTACAAACGTGAACCCGTTGCTGGTGGTGGAGGTGGTGCCAAGCGCGTTTATGTCGCTGAACTTGGTAGGTGGGTCAGCGCGGATCAATTTGCCATAATGTCTCAAGCAAAAGGGGCAAAGACCAAGCTGTTTTGCCGAGACACATCCTGCTGTCCTAATGGTGGCGACGATATGGTT
>JAYWFN010000251.1:0-7753 GCA_043778785.1 Sphingomonas sp.
GGATATAGCCATAGCCGGTTTCGGGGGCATCGGGCGTGATCCCGAACGTGGCAAGCCAGCCACGCTCGACCAGCGGCAGCGCGGCATCAATCGCGGCCATGAAGGCGGGGACATCGGTAATGACATGGTCGCTGGGCATGACGAGCAGCGGATCGGCGGGGTTCGCAACAAGCGCGGCGAGCGCAATTGCGGGCGCTGTATTGCGCGCGAGCGGCTCGAGGATCAGCGTGGCGGGCGTGCTGCCCAATTGCCCTTCGATCAGGTCGGCGTGGCGGGCATTGGCGACGATCAGCGGTTCGGCAAAGCGCGCGCCTTCGCCGGCGCGGTCAAGCGTGAGCTGGAACATCGTCCGTTCGCCGGTGAGCGCGAGAAACTGTTTGGGCTGATCCTCGCGCGACATCGGCCACAGCCGCGTGCCCGATCCGCCCGAGAGAATGACCGGGATAATGCGTGTTTTTTCGTCCATGATTGAAGCGCATAACAATAATGAACGCGATTTTCAGGAAATTTTTGTCAATTTGTCCGACAGAGGGTTTGGGTGTCGGGTTTTTTGACGCTTTCGAGTCGGGGCGACGAAGAGCGAAACCATGTTCAGAGTCTTCAAACATTATGTGCCCTATGCGGTGCTGCTGCTCGCGCTGTTCGATTTCATGCTGCTCGTCGGCGCGGCTGAACTTGCCTGGGTCATTCGCGCACGACAGATTGATATGTTTGTCGATCCGGCAATCACGCGGCTTGTGCCGCTGGTCAGTTTTGCCCTGTCGCTGCAATTCGCGATGATTGCGGTTGGCGTTTATGGCGTCGATTCGCTGCAGTCGCTGCGCTTTGCGTCGGCACGGTTGCTGGTGGCGATCTGCCTTGGCGTGATTTTCCTGTCGGTGGTGTATTTCGCGATTCCGGGGGCGACGCTGTGGCGCTCGAACTCGCTGTACGCGATGGGGATTGCGTATGTTTTTCTCGTCGCGGTGCGGGCGTTGCTCGGCAAGGCGTTGGGCAGCGAGACGTTCAAACGACGCGTGCTCGTGCTCGGCGCGGGACAGCGGGCCGACCGGCTGCGCCGTCTGGGCGAATCGAAAGGGGCGGGGTTCACGGTCGTCGGCCATGTCGACATGGGCGATGTGCCGAGCGTGATCCCGAGCGCGGTGTCGCGCGATCATATCGAAAATCTGTCCGACTATGTGACGAGGCTCAATGCCAACGAAGTCGTGCTGGCGCTCGAGGAACGGCGCAATGCGATCCCGCTGGGTGATCTGCTGCGCGTGCGGACAGCGGGTGTGCATGTCAACGAGATCACGACGTTTCTTGAGCGCGAGACCGGGCGCGTCGATTTGCGGTCGACCAACCCGTCGTGGCTGATTTTCTCCGATGGCTTTTCGAGCGGGCGGCGGCTGTCGTCGGTGGCCAAGCGGGTTTTCGATATTGGCGCAAGCGGGTTGCTGCTGGTGCTGACCGTCCCATTAGTGATGATCACGGCGCTGCTCGTGAAGATGGAATCGAAAGGCCCCGCTTTCTATCGCCAGACGCGCGTGGGCCTGTTCGGACAGGAATTCGATATCTTGAAGCTGCGCTCGATGCGGGTGGACGCCGAAGTCGCTGGCACCGCCGTGTGGGCGAAAAAGGACGATCCGCGGATCACGCGGGTGGGGCGGATCATCCGCAAGCTGCGCATCGATGAATTGCCGCAAGTGTGGACCGTGCTGAAAGGCGAAATGAGCTTTGTCGGCCCGCGCCCCGAACGGCCGACGTTCGTTGCCGAACTCGCGCAGCAAATGCCCTATTATGCCGAGCGCCATATGGTGAAGCCGGGGATCACCGGATGGGCGCAGATCAACTATCCCTATGGCGCGAGCATGGACGATGCGCGACACAAGCTCGAATATGATCTCTATTACGCCAAGAATTACACGCCGTTTCTCGACGTGGTAATCCTGTTGCAGACGATCCGCGTCGTGCTGTTTCCGGAAGGTGCGCGATGATCGGCTTGATTGCTTATCTGGGCCATGCGCTCGCAGCGCTGCTGTTCGGCATATTGACTGTCGGGGAAGTGCGTGCGGCGCGGCGCGAGCGGCACCGCTGGGCACTTGCGGCTGCCTATGCGGCGACCGTTATCTGGGCGATTGCCAGCGCAGCGATGGTGCCGACGGCGCTGGCGGCAGGCTATGCCGAAACGGTGCGCAATGTGGCGTGGCTCGGTTTCATGTTTGCGCTGCTGCGGCGCGGCGAAGGCGACCGGCGGATGTGGTCGCTGCGCGCGGTCTATGCCGCACTGCTGCTGGTGGCCGGATTGCAGATCGGGATCGGTGTGCTGGCCCCTTATCTGGGCACCGACAGCAACATCGAGTCCCTGTTGTTGCAGGCAACATTCGTGATGCGGATGATGTTTGCGATTGGTGCGCTGGTGCTGGTCCATAATATCTACACAGCGGCGGCCACGGGCGCGCGGGCGGGGATCGGCTTGCCGATGACAGCGCTGGCGCTGCTGTGGGCCTATGATCTCAATCTCTATACGCTTTCCTATCTGGCCGATGGCTGGATGGAATGGCTGGTGGCACTGCGTGGCTTTGCTGTTGCCGGCATCGCCGCCTTGTTTGCACTGGCGGCGCGGCGCAACCAGAGCTGGTCGATCCGCCTGTCGCGCACCGTGGCATTCCGGTCGCTCTCGCTGGGCATTGTGGCAGCTTACTTGCTGCTGACGATTGTTCTTTCGGCGCTGCTCGAATCGATTGGCGTGTTGGGCGCGGCGATGGTGCAAGTCGGGTCACTGGTTCTGGCCGCGATTGCCGCCATCATCATTTTGCCGAGCGCCCAGCTGCGTGCGCGAGTGCGCGTGTTGCTGTCGAAACATATGTTTGCGCATCGTTATGATTACCGCGCCGAGTGGCTGCGCTTTACCGATACGCTGGGCCGCCCCGGCGATGCGCCCGCGCCGCTCGATGTGCGTGTGGTCAAAGCGATTGCCGACATTACCGAAGCCCCCGCAGGGTTGCTGCTGATCCCCGACGATGCGGGTCTTGCGGCGCGCGCAGGGTGGAACTGGGACATGTCGCTGGTCCCCGCGTTTGTGCCGGGCGAGGACCTGGTTGCCTTGCTCGCACAAGGGCGGATCCTCGAACTTGACCCGTTGCGCAGCGAAACCAAGGACAGTGCCGCGGAAGCGCGCGCGATCCCGGCGTGGATACTGGCCGATGCCAACAACTGGGCGATTGTACCGCTCATTCATTTCGACCGGCTGGCGGGGGCGGTGCTTGTTGCGCGACCGCCGATGGCGCGGACGCTCGACTGGGAGGATTTCGACATGCTGCGCGTTGCGGGGCGGCAGGTGGCAAGCTACCTCGCCGAAGCGCGCGGGCAGGAGGCCTTGTCCGATGCCAAGCAGTTCGACGAGTTCAACCGGCGTTTTGCGTTCATTATGCACGACATCAAGAATCTGGTCAGCCAGCTGACGCTGGTCACGCGCAATGCCGAACGCCACGCCGACAAGCCTGAATTCCGTGTGGATATGATCGCGACGCTGCAATCGTCGACCACGAAAATGAACGACCTGCTCGAGCGCTTGTCGCAGCACAATACAGGACGGGCGGAAGAGCCGCGCAGTGTCGTGCTCGGGCCGCTGGTGACGCAACTGGCGGGCGCAAAACGCATCCAGCATCCGGTGATCGTGGCGGGCAACATGGCATTTTGTGCAATGGCCGATCCGGCGCGGCTTGAAGGCGCGCTGGGGCACCTGTTGCAAAACGCCATCGACGCGAGCGAACCCGCCGAGCCGGTGACGATTACGGTCATGAAACAGGGCGAGGAAACCGCCATCGAGATTGCCGACAAGGGGCACGGCATGACACTCGATTTCGTGCGCGGGCAGCTGTTCCGGCCCTTTGCCTCAACCAAGGACGGTGGCTTTGGCATCGGCGCTTTCGAGGCGCGGACGATCATTATAGGGATGGGTGGCCGGGTGACGGTCGACAGTGAACCGGGGCAGGGAACACGCTTTATGATCTGGTTGCCGACCCCGACCCGCTGGCATGAGGCTTTGGTGGCATGACTTTTTTTGCGCAATCCCGTCCCACAACCGATCAGGCTGAGCTTGTCGAAGCCCTGCCCTTCTTTCCTGATCAGCGCAGAAAGAAGGACAGCCCCCTTCGGCTGGCCGCCTGCGGCAGCCGCTCAGGACAGGCTTCGACAGGCTCAGGGATGCGGAGTTTTTTGCGATGACTGATGCCCCAAAGCCTAAACTGCTCATCGTGGAAGATGACGAGGGGCTGCAGCGGCAACTCCGCTGGGCCTATGATGATTATCAGGTGATCGTGGCGGGTGATCGGGCAAGCGCCATCGACGCGTTGCGCGCCGAGGAGCCCGATGTCGTGACGCTCGACCTTGGCTTACCGCCCGAACCCGATGGCACGGCAGAGGGGTTTGCGACGCTCGATGCGATCCTCGCGCTGAAGCCCGATACCAAAGTGATTGTCGCGTCAGGGCATGGCGCGCGCGAATCGGCGTTGCGGGCGATTGCGGGCGGGGCGTATGATTTTTATGCCAAGCCCGTCGACATCGACGAGCTTGGCCTGATCGTTCGCCGCGCGTTTCACTTGCACGGGATCGAAGCGGAGAACCGGCGGCTGTCGAACGCGGTGACGGGCAATGCCGTGCTCGGCGGGATGATTACGGCGGCACCCGAAATGCTCAAGGTTGCGCGGACGATCGAGCGCGTGGCCAATGCCGACGTCTCGGTGATGCTGCTCGGCGCGAGCGGGACCGGCAAGGAGTTGCTCGCGCGCGGACTGCACGAGGCGAGCGACCGCCGCAAAGGGGCGTTCGTTGCGATCAATTGTGCCGCGATCCCCGAGACTTTGCTCGAAAGCGAATTGTTCGGCCACGAAAAGGGCGCGTTTACGGGTGCGGTCAAGACGACCGAAGGCAAGATCGAGCAAGCGCATGACGGCACGCTGTTTCTCGATGAAATCGGCGATGTGCCGCTGCCGCTGCAGGTCAAGCTGCTGCGCTTTTTGCAGGAACGCGTGATCGAGCGGATCGGCGGGCGGAAAGCGATCCCGGTCGATACGCGGATCGTCTGCGCGACGCATCAGGATTTGGATGCGATGATCGCGGCGCAGAGTTTCCGCGAGGATCTTTATTATCGGCTTGCCGAAATCGTCATCAAAATCCCGACGCTGGCGCAGCGGCCGGGCGATGCGGGGCTGCTCGCGCGGCATTTCATGGGGCGCTATGCCAGCATGAACAAGGACGTGAAGGGGATTGCCCCCGATGCGCTGGCGGCAATTGATGCGTGGGGCTGGCCGGGCAATGTCCGCGAGCTCGAAAACCGGATGAAACGCGCGGTGATCATGGCCGACGGCAAGATGGTGACGGCGGCTGATCTGGACCTTGATGCAGCGGATGAGGAAAGCGATGTCATCAACCTGAAAGCGGTGCGCGAAACCGCCGACCGGCGCGCGATCCGCCGGGCACTGGCGCGGGCTGACGGCAACATCTCGAACACGGCAAAGCTGCTCGGGATCAGTCGCCCGACGCTGTATGATCTACTGAAAAGCTATGATATTTCGGCCTGATCCCGCAGTCCTGAGCCTGTCGAAGGACGGTTCACGCGCCAAACCGTCCTTCGACAAGCTCAGGACTGCGGCTGTGTTTATCGCTCTATTTGCAATTGCCGCAGCCCCGCCACCCAAGCCCAGTCCGTCGCAAAGTCGCGTCATCGAAGCGCGCGTCTTGCTCTCCAAAGGCAATATCGACGGCGCGACGCGATTACTCGAGGCGGCGCTGGCGCTTGACCCGAAGAATACCGATGCGCTGCTTTATGCCGGAAATATGGTGCGCGACCGTTATGGCTTGCTGGCCGCGCTGCCCTGGTATGACCGGCTGCTGGTGATCCAGCCTGATCATCGCGACGCGACATTCGAAAAGGCCGCGACGCTGGGCGACGCGGGGCGCTCGGTCGAGATGCTCGCGGTGTCGCGCCAGTTGCTCGGCCTGTCCAAATATAATGCGCAGGCACTCTACCTGCAGTCCGTTTTGGCGGCGCGAGCGGGGAAATGGGATTTGTCGCGGACGATTTTCGACCGAGCGGACGACCGGCTCGACGGGATAGCAGGGACGGCGCTGCTGCGCGCGATGCAGATGCTGCAGGCGGGCGCGAATGACCGCGCGATTGCGCAGCTTCGCCCGGTGCTGGGCGCGCAGCCGGGCAACATCAAAGTGCGCCGCTTGCTCGGGCTGGCGCTGTGGCGGTCGGGCAGCGGGGCCGATGCCATCGATGTGCTGCAACCACTGGTGGCGCGCGGCGACAGCTATGCGCTGTATATCACGGGGCGGGCATGGGAAGCGCAGGGCAATCGTGCGGCGGCTGCCGAGGCGCTCGACCGCGCGGCGCGGGCCGGGGCAGGTGATCTCGATGCAGCGATGCTGGCCGCGCTCGACACGTTTCTGACGAGCAATCCAGCAAATGCATCAGCGCAGCGCGCAGCGGCGGATCGTGCGCTTTCGCAGGGGGAGTGGGAAGCGGCAGCGGCAATTTATGCGTCGCTGGCCACGCGGCTGGGCAATCGCGATCCGCTGCGGCTGGTCAATGCCGGGTGGGCCGAAATCGGCCGCGAACAACCCGAGGCTGCGGTCGCCTTCGGCAGGCGGGCTTATGTGCTTGCGCCGATGAACCCGCTGGCAACGGCAAGCTATGGCGCATTTCTGGCGCGTGCGGGCAGGGCCGCTGACGCCGTGCCGCTGCTCGAAAAAGCAGTGTCGATGGTGCCGGGCGATGCGCGGTTGACGCAGGAATTGGCAGCGGCGCGGGCTCGACTCGCACCATAGTCCTGAGCCTGTCGAAGGACGGTTGACGCGAACCGTGCTTCGACAAGCTCAGCACTGCGGATTTCCTTTCGCGAAAGAGTTCGATAGGCGGGCAGCATGGACGAAACGCTTCGCCGTATTGCCGACGCGCTTGAACGGCTTGTCCCGCCGGTGCAGGGGCCGCCGCCCGCCGATGCAGCTGCCTATGTCTGGAATGGCAAGGCGCTGACGCCCGCGCATTTTGCCCCGCTGTCGATTGATCTACTGACGGGGATCGACGCGCAAAAGGCGGCGCTGCTCGAGAATACCCGCCGTCATGCCACGGGCCATGCCGCCCACGATGCGCTGCTGTGGGGGGCGCGGGGATCGGGGAAATCGGCGCTGGTCAAGGCGGTGGTCGGGGCGGCGGGGGGCGATCTGGCGCTGGTCGAGCTTGCGGCGAGCGATGTATCGGGTTTGCCGGGTTTGTTCGACGCCATCGCGGGGTGGTCGCGCCCGGTGATTGTTTTCATCGACGATCTGGGTTTTGACGATGGCATTGCGTCGGCGCGCGCCTTGCGATCGGTGCTTGATGGCGGGAGCAGCGCGCGGCCTGCGCATGTCCGCCTCTATGTCACGTCAAACCGCCGCCATATCGTCGCGCGAGATCTGGCCGAGCAGGAATCGGCCATCAATGTCCGTGATGTTGTTGATGACCGGCTGGCGCTGGCCGACCGCTTCGGGCTCAGCCTGGGTTTTCATGTCTGCGATCAGGAGACTTATGTGGCGATGGTCCGCGCTTATGCCGCCGCCCATTCACTGCCGTTCGATGCGCAGGACGCGGTCCGTTTCGCAACGCAGCGCGGCAGCCGGTCGGGGCGGGTCGCATGGCATTATGTGGTCGAACTTGCGGGGCGGGCAGGGCGCGCGTTAGTGCCGCAGTCCTGAGCCTGTCGAAGGACGGTTAGCATCAACCGTC
>JAYWFN010000252.1:0-18661 GCA_043778785.1 Sphingomonas sp.
CGATAATTGACCGCCCCAATTCAATGCGGATCGAGCTTTCAAGATTTTGGCGATCATCGAGCACGTCATCGAACACGCGACAGGCGCCGCGCGGGGCGCCCTTTGCCTCATACATGGCTGTATCGGCACGACGCAGCAGTTCATGCGCGCCGTCGATCAAGGGGTCACCGACTGCAATGCCCACTGACGCACCAATATCAACGGGTTTGCCATCGATGACAAAAGCGTGGCTAATCGCTTCGACGACAGCATAGCCGTGATCCTCGGGCTTACGCTGCGTGCCACAAGGGATGATCGCCGCGAATTCATCGCCGCCAAGACGTGCGATGAGTGTTGCCTCGCCAAGCACAGCCTCGGTGCGGCGTGCGACTTCGATCAGCAGCAGGTCGCCGGCCTTGTGCCCCATATTGTCGTTAACGTCCTTAAACCGGTCAAGATCGAAGAACAACAACGTCGTCGTGCCGCCCTTGACCGCCAACCCCTCGAGGACCGCATAAAAGGCACTGCGGTTATAAAGCTGGGTCAGCGGGTCGCGGAGCATAAGTTCATGCTGCTCGGCACGGACACGGATCAACTCCTTATGCGCTTCGATCAGACTGCGGTGTCGCCACATTGCAGACAATATGGCCGCACCGGTAATAGCGCCGACCACGCTGCCAAGCGCTGTCGAATACGCCATAAATCCTAGCGCTATCAGGATCAGATAAAGCGGGGCCACAAACGCGACCATGCCGATAACGCTCGGTAGGTAGCGCATCCATGTCTGCGTTGAAAATCGATCAAGCATTATTCGCGCCCGAACCGCCCATCGCGCGCGACCATGGGTGTAGATGATTGCCCGCGCTTGGGAATCTGATCGAACATTGCCCGCGTGCGATCGGTAAGGCGCTGCTCAGCAAGCATTTTCTGGGTGTCCAATGTGTCGACCAGCGCGCGCTGTTCGAGATGAACCTTCATCCGGGCGCGCAGGATCGGCAAGCTGATCGGCTTGACCATGTAATCGGTCGCCCCAGCGTTTATCGCGGCAACGACCGACATTTCTTCGTCCATCGCGGTGCACATGATCACGGGCAGGCGCGCGCTGTCATAAAGCTGGCGAATCGCCACCAGCGTATCCATCCCCGAAAGGTCGGGCATCATCCAGTCGAGCAAGACAATGTCAGGCACTTTCTGCGAAATGATCGACAGCGCCTCGCGACCGCTTTCGCAGGTTTCCGTCGCATAGCCGCAGGACTTCAGCCCACGATCGAGCAGAATGCGATTGTCCTCGATGTCATCGACAATAAGGACGCGCTTCTGGCCTGAACGGCCAAGCTCTGGCTGATATGTTGTCATTGCACCAGCGCCTTCAGATGCTGGGCAATTTCGCGCGGCGATGACGATCCTTTCGCACAAAACACATAGCCGGCATCGACAATCCGCCGATGCTCCTCGAGCGAGATTTCACACGCCGAAAGCACAATGACAGGAATCGAACGCAGCGCTTCATCGGCAAGCAACGCGTCGATCACCTGAAAGCCGTTGAAATTTGGCATGGCCAAATCAAGCACGATGGCGATTGGCGGCTGCGCCGTCGCCATTGCAAGACCCTGCGCGCCATCCGTCGCGCGGCGCGTTGAAAAACCGACCTGCCGTGCGCAGCGATCCACCAGTTCGGCGGCGTCGTCATCATCCTCGATGATCAGGATCTCGCCACTTGCCTTGGTCCGGTAAACTTCGAGCATGGCGCGCAATTGTGACTCCGTTATAGGCTTGCGGATGTAATCTGTCGCGCCAGCTTCCAGCCCCCGCGCGCGATCATCATCGACCGTGACAAGAATGACCGGCGTGCTGCCCAGCGCATCATCGGCGCGCAGTTCTTCGAGAATGTCATAGCCCGACCGGCCCGGCATCAATACATCGAGAAGGATGAGATCCGGCTTTTGCTTGCGGGCTATGGCAAGGCCGCTCTCGCCATCAGCCGCCGAGATCACACCATAGTTGAGCCGCGTCAGCCAGCGGCGCATCAGGTCAACGGCGCTGTCGCTGTCGTCAATAATCAGCGCGGTGCGCTCATGACCTTCGACAGATTGCATTGCATGGTCAACCGACTGGGCATCGCCCGGTGCGCATGCATCGTCAAAAATCGAATTCGTGCCCGAATTAAGTGGCAAGGCAAGCGTAAAGACCGAGCCTTTGCCCTCGACGCTTTCAACCGAGACATCACCAAGCATCAATCGTGCAAGGCGTCGCGTGATCGCCAAGCCAAGCCCTGTGCCACCGAATTTCCGCGATGTGCTGCTGTCACCCTGGCGGAACGGCTCGAACATGTTGTCCATCTGAACCGGGCTGATGCCAATCCCGGTATCCGTCACGCGGAACACGACTTCGTCCTTGCCATTGGCGACGATGATGTCGACGTCTAACAACACCTTGCCATTTGACGTGAATTTGAAAGCGTTGTTCAACAAATGGGTCAGGCACTGGCGAATCTTGCCTTCATCGCCAATGATGATGCCAACATCGCTGCTCACATCAATGACGAATTGATTGCCGTTGCGCTTGGTATCGGCGTCGAAGTTGATCGCTGCCGAGCGTACCAGTGCGTTCACGTCAACAACCGTCCGGTCAAGCGTTGCCTTGCCGGCTTCCATTTTCGAAAGATCGAGAATTTCATTGATCAGCGAGAGCAGATGGCGGCCTGCCTGTTGGATCCGGTCAAGATCGGCAATGACGGGCGTGTTCTTCGCTTCGATTGCATCCTCTGACAGCAGCATTGCGTAGCCAAGAATGGCATTCAGCGGTGTTCGGAGTTCATGGCTCATGTTCGCCAGAAACTGTGATTTCGCCAGATTCTGAAGGTTGGCATGTTCGCGCGCGCGCTCAAGTTCGGCGATAACCCCTTGGGATCGTGCAACGACGTTCGCGACGCGCTGCTCGAGCGTGTCAAAGTCCTTCATCACCGCAGAAATCGACAGCGAGCGGCGACTGTGTAGACTAATGTCCGTTGTCGGATCTTCTCCCGCCATGACCAGATAAGACATGAGCAAGTCGATCGCGCGCGAAGCCGGTCTCGCGATCAGTCTGCCGACGACAACGGCACCTGCAACCGCGATGGCCAGCGCCAATGCCAGCCCCGACAAGGCCATCATGACCAGGTCGGACGTGCTGCCGTCAGCGATGGATCCCCAAACCAGAAACGAAGTGCCGAGCGCGACCACGACCGACAGCAGGATGACATAAAACACGGCCCGCGCAACGGTACGCCGCGCCGTGATCGTCAGCGCAGGTGTTTCGACCGCTTTGAGGTCGAATTCACTGTGGATCATGCCGCAACTCCAATAGGTTCAGGCGCATTGTTTATCGGGGGATGGGCGCGCACCGCGCAGTAATTGATGGGAATTTCGATGGTGAAGCTCGTCCCGACACCGCGTTCGGAGCGGACGTCGATGGTGCCGCCCATCATTTCGCAAAAGCGTTTCGTCAGCGCCAGGCCAAGACCGGTCCCGCCGAATTTGCTCGACGTGTCCGCTTCGGCCTGACTGAAATCAGTGAACAGGCGGCTCAGGCCTTCGGGGCTGATCCCGATGCCATTGTCAGTGACTTCGAGGAGCATATAGTCGCCCTGCGTCGTCTGCTTGCGCAAGACCGTGAGCATGATCATGCCCTTGGTCGTAAACTTCGCGGCGTTGCTTAGCAGATTCAGAACGGACTGGCGCAGCTTCAGCGCGTCAAGTTCGATGATGCCGAGATCTTCGGGCATGTTGACGATGATGCGGTTGTCGCGCTTGCCGATCAGCGGCGAGGCGGTGGCCATTACTTCGCTGATTAACGACGCGATCTCGACGGGTTGCGTGACGAGTTCGATGCGGTTCGCCTCGATCGAATTCAGATCGATCACATCGTCGACGAGCGCAAGCAGATGGCGCCCCGCTGTATGAATCCGGTCGAGGTCTTCCATCTTGCGCCCCGCGTTGGCACGCTCTTCAAAATTCTCGCGCAGCATTTCAGTGTAGCCGATCACCGCGTTCAAGGGTGTCCGCAATTCATGGCTCATCTTGGCAAGGAAAATCGACTTGCGCTTGCTCGCACGTTCGGCCGCTTCCATCGCCTCGCGAAGTGCGACAAGCTTGCCGCGCTGTTCGATCGCTTCCTGTTCGACCTGAACGCTGATGCGCATCACGGTTTCATAGTAAAGCGTCAGCATCGTCATATAGGCCAGCGCCGCGACGATCGAGAGCAATGTCGCATATTTCAGGCTCTCGATCGGCAGGATCGTCGGGAACGCGCCAAACCACATGCGGATGCCGAAAAAGCCGATAAGCTGAACGACGACGCCGATCAGAACATGCTTGATAGAGTCCGCAAGGTAGAAAAAGCCGAGGACCATGGCGATCAGGAACCACGGCAGAAACGGCGAACTGATCCCGCCGAAGAAAAACGAACCGAAAAGACTAAGGCAGACAAGCATCTGAACGCTACTGATAGCAGCAATTCGCAGGCTTCCCCAGTAGCGTAGTATGAACGGGATCGAAAAGAAGCTCGCCACCATAATCTCGGTGACCCAAAACTGCCAATTGTCGCCGCCGGTTTCCATCCACAGGAAATAGGTCACCGAATGACCCATCAGCGGGCCAAGCAGATGCAGCAGCACGAACGTGCGCGCCATCAGCCGATCCGATTCGGTCTCGCGGATCGCGGTCGGAATAAACCAGTCGATGATATTGTAGAATGCCCGGTTCATTGCGGTCCCTTTGTCGCAACGATCCCGCTAGGCGGAAAGGTTTAACAATCCGCAAAGGATGACAGCCTTTACGCCGCATTAAGAGCTTTCGGGCATAGCGCAGTTTGCGCGGTGTATTGCGCAGGGCGTCATTGTCATGACGTGGGATGGGGATTTGCATATAATGACCATGAAATTGGGGCTGATGAAAAAGTTCAGCCTGAGCGACTTGCTCGACTATTTCATTCCCCCCGATATGCAGGTGAATCCTGAAGCCCATCGCCGTGCCCGCATGTTCATGCTCAGCCATGCCTTTGGGCCCGTCATCGGCAGTTCGCTGCCGCTCTATCTCGTGATCATGGGCATATCGCGTGATTACCGCGCGGCCGTATTTTTCTTTTCGATCATGGCTTTCTGGCTCTATCCGTTCGCACTCCGCTGGACCGGAAGGTATCAGACCCTTGCGCTGATTTCGGTTCAGAACCTGATTTTTTGCGTGTTGTGGGCCTGCTATTCGTTCGGCGCGATGGGATCGCCGTTCGTGCCGTGGATCCTGCTGTTTCCCCTCCTCGCATTCTTGTATCTCCCGCCGACAGGCTGGGTGCGAAACATACTGCTTGCCCAGATTTTCGGAAGCCTGGCTATTTTTCTGGCGATGGTCGTCAACGACTACGACTTTCCGCACGTCAATCTTGAACACCTGCAAGTGATCGGCATGATTTCGATGGCCGCCGTTGCGTTTTACTTCGCAATGATGTCGCTTTATTTTGCGAAGATGTTTCGCGAACAGCGCGAATTTTCACGTGAACTCAACGGTCTGGTCTCAACCTCGGACAATGTCCGCAATCTGACCGCTGCCGCAAACCAGGCAAGTGCTGCAAAAGCGGATTTCGTGGCCAGCATGAGCCACGAACTGCGCACCCCACTCAACGCGATCATCGGCTATAGCCAACTACTCCTCGAAGAAGCACTCGATGAAGACGACCGCGAGTCGGTTGCCGACCTGGGGCATGTGAACAAGGCGGGATCGGCTCTGCTGCGCCTGATCGACGATATTCTCGACTATTCGCGCATCGAAGCCGGCAAGATGCCCGTCAACGCCAGCTACAGTTCAGTCACCGAAAATCTGCCGCGCTGGACACCGAAGCTTGACGCAGCACTCGGCAGCCGCGGCTATTCACTTGTCATTGTGCCTGGCCAAGGCGCCGACTTTGTCTTCAGCACGGACTGGGACGCGCTCGGCGGTGCGCTGCGCCATCTTGCAACGGGTATCGCGGCGCGCACCAGCGGAACGCACGCACTGACATTGTCGATCGAACCCAACGGGCTGGGCGGCGTGACGATGGCGCTGACCGAGGACAAACCCACCGTGACGATAATTCCCCAGGCAAGCATCCACGAAACATTCGACCATCATGATGACACGTCGCCCACCAAATATGGCGGCACGGGCATCGAAATCGCGCTCGCACATAAATTCGCCCAGCTGATCGACGGCATCATAAAGCCCGGTCACCAGCTCGACGGCCGCGCCGCCAACTTGCTCATCATTCCCGATCTTTCGGCGCGCGCGATCGAATTTAGCAAAGCAGCTTAACCGACTGCAAACGATTGCGAATTACAGGCTTTCACCATGACCAAGATTTTAATCGTCGAAGATAACGAAATGAACCGCGACATGCTGCGGCGTCGACTGGAGCGCAACGCCTATGAGGTGATCTGCGCGGTCGACGGTCCCGAAGGAATCGCAATGGCGCGTGCCGAACAGCCCGACGTCATTCTGATGGATGTGGCGCTTGGCGACATGGATGGATGGGAAGCGACAACGGCGCTGCGCGGCGATCCTGTGACGGCCAATATTCCGGTCATTGCGCTCACCGCACATGCACTTGAGAGTGACCGGCTGAAAAGCATCCAGATCGGCTGCGTGGATTTTGAGACGAAACCAGTTTCGCTCCCGCATCTCCTTGAAAAAATCGAGAAACATAAACGCAATTAACCATTGTCAATGACCAGATTGATACACTCGTCATGTACGGCAGTTTCAGGGCAAATGTAGAGTTAACGGGACATCTATCATGGTTGAAGAGACAAGCAGCACCGGCGCGGGCGTCGATGCGCTCGGGGGCAGCATGCGCGATTTCCGGTATCTTCCGGGCAGCAATATTCTCGACCGGGTGGATGCCTTTTATGACTGGCAGCAGGCGCGCCGCGCGGTCGGCGTCTGGCCGCTGGGTCGTTCGACCGAAAATGGCGCGCGCAGCCGGTGCAGCGCGCGGACTGACGAAGGCGCCTTGTTTGAAGGCGTGAACTTCGCAAGTCAGGATTATCTGAGCCTCGCCTCGCATCCCGCGATTGTCGATACGGCGTGCGACGTGATGCGATCGTTCGGCGTCCACAGTGCCGGATCACCCGCGTTGGTTGGCAATACTTCGCTGTCGATAAAGCTCGAACAGACAATCGCTGATTTTCTCGAGACCGATCATGTCGCGCTGTTTCCGACCGGCTGGGCGGCGGGCTTCGGCGTGATCAAGGGGCTCGTCCGCCCCAGCGACCATATCGTGATGGACGCGCTCAGCCACGCCTGCCTTCAGGAAGGCGCGCAGGCCGCAACGCGCAACATCCATCTGTTCCGCCACAACCAGATTGATGCTGTCCGCGAGAAGCTCGCCAAAATCCGCGCGGCCGATGCGGAAAACGGCATATTACTTGTCACCGAAAGCCTGTTCTCGATGGATTCGGACACGCCCGACATCGAAGCTTTGCAGACTCTGTGCCATGAATTCGGCGCGACGCTGGTTGTCGATGTCGCGCATGACCTCGGCAATCTCGGCCCGACGGGTCGCGGGCTGATCGAAGTTCAGGGCATGCTCGGCAAAGTAGACGTCGTCATGGGCAGCTTTTCAAAGACCTTTGCCTCGAACGGCGGCTTCGTCGCCTCGCGCAAGCGCAGCGTGAAGGAATATCTGCGCTATTACAGCTCGCCGAACACGTTTTCGAACGCAATGTCACCCGCCAACGCAGCGATCGTGACGCATGCCTTCGAAATCGTGAAGTCTGACGAAGGCGTGGAACTGCGCAACAAGATGATGACCAACGTCATGCTGCTGCGCAACTTGCTTCAGGGTTGCGGTCTCGACGTTTATGGCGATCCGTCGGCCATCGTTTGCGTCAAGATGGGCACCGAGGCGCTCGCGCGTCTGGTCAGCCGCCGCTTGCCCGCGATGGGCATGCTGGCAAACCTGGTCGAATTTCCCGCAGTGCCAAAGGGGCAGGCGCGGTTTCGCCTGCAAGTCATGGCCAACCACAGCCAGCACGATATTCTCGATGCGGTCCACCGCTTGTCGACGGCCGCTGCCGATGGTGCCGAAGAAGAGCTGGCCTTGATTGAAGGGCGGACGACGCTCGCCAATCTCGACCGCGACTTTCCGTTGCCCAGCATGGAACGCAAAACGTCTGCGGCCATCGATGGGCTTGCCCCGGCCAGCAGCGATGTTGGCAAGGCTGCGGTCGAAAATCCACGCTCAATCGCCGCTTAGCGTCGTTTACACGGCCTTAACCAAGGGCCGCTACGACATATGCATTGTGAAAGGTGCCTAATGATTTATCGATCTGCGATCATGACTGTTGCAAGTGTTTTGGCGAGCATCGGCGCTGTGCCTGCGTTGGCGCAGGACGCCGGCGACAGCTTCGTCAAGGTTGCGGCATCGCGCACCAAACTTGTCGACAAGGGCGAAGTACGCACCAATGGTGTGCTCGACCCCCTTGCCGATTATAAGACGCGACAGGCTTTTCACGGCACCGTGACCGTCGGGCAATTCATCCTTGATAAACTTGCGGCCGAAGCATCGATCACGACACCGCTGACGACCAACAACATTCCCGCCGGGTCGCTGGCGGGCGTGCCAAACCTTGGCGACGATGAATTTGTCCTGCTCACAATCGGCGGATCGTTCCACCCGTTCAAGGGACAGATCTCGCCCTATGTCGGTGGCGGTTTGCAGGTTCAGATCACGACGCAGGAACGCGACGGTCTGGCCAACGGGCTCAACATTCCCAACGCGCACGGCCCTTATGTTCAGGGGGGCATCAATTTCAATCTGAACGACCGCGTCGGCATTTTCGCCGATGTGCGCAAGGCATTTTACCACACCAATGCCTCGGGCCTGCTCGCCGGTGCTCAGGTGAATGCAAAGGCTGTGCTGGACCCACTCACGGTCCAGATCGGCGGCATCGCGCGCTTTGGCCGCGGATCAGACGGATCGGCGCCGATCACCCGCGACACGACCAAGTGGACCGTGCGTGCGGGGCTTTCGAGTCTGCGCCTGTCAGACGAAGTGCACCTGACTGTCGGTGGCGCGCCCTTCCCTGGTGCCCAGTTGTCGACGTTCGAACATGCCACGCCGTCGGTTCAGATCAGCCGGTTCCTGACCGACCATATCGCCGTCAATGCAACGCTTGGCCTGCCGCCGAAGATCGACATTTATGGCGGCAAATCGATTGGCATTTTGCCCGATGGCAACGGCGGATTTACCGGCAAGCTCGGCGAAATTACCTATGGCCCGACCGCGTTTACGCTCCAGTATCATTTCACCCGCGAAGGCCGCGTGCGCCCCTATGTCGGCGTTGGCGCAAGTTACATGATCACGTTTGCGACGAAGGACGGCGCGTTTCAGGACCTGAAAGTCGGCGACGATCTGGCCCCGGCGTTTGAAGTCGGCACCGACCTGATGGTCAGCAACAAGATGGGCCTGTTCATCGATGTCAAAAAGGCGCTTCTGCGCCCGACATCCTATGGCAAATTCCAGGGTGCGGACGTCGTCGGCAAGACGCGGCTTGACCCGTGGGTTTTCAGCGGCGGCCTCGCCTTCCATTTTTAGCACGGCTGTCAGACAAAGGATCGTTGCCTTGGGAATGCCCGCTTACAAGCCCGAAAACTTCGGTTCGCGGCCCGAACGCTGGGAATGCAACGCCGATGTCATGGTCAATGACGATTGCGGGCGTGAACTGACCGGCAAGGTGGCGAACATTTCCGACGGCGGCTTCATGGCCGAATGCGAGGAGAAAGTGCGCATCGGATCGATTGTCGAGGTTGACCTGCCCGGCCGCGGCCATGTCCGCGCCGAAGTGCGCTGGGTGCTCGGCTGGCGCTTTGGCGCGAAGATTCTGACCGACGAAGCCTGAACGCTGGCGGCAAACGCCGGGCCGCTTTAGAGTTGCGGCGTGCTGATCCTGTTCAACAAGCCTTATGGCGTCCTGCCGCAGTTCACTGACGACACCGGACGACCGACGCTGTCCGATTATATCGATGTGCCCGGCGTGTATCCGTCGGGGCGGCTCGACATGGATAGCGAAGGGCTGATGCTGCTGACCGATGACGGGCGGATGCAGGCGCGGATCGCGGACCCGAAATTCAAGATGGCCAAGACCTATCTCGTGCAGGTCGAAGGCGATGTCGGCGCGGAGGCGATCGCGGCGTTATGCGCAGGGGTGCGGCTGAAGGACGGGATGACGCTGCCTGCCGAGGCGGAGCGCATTGCGGACCCGATGCTCTGGCCGCGCGACCCGCCGATCCGCGTGCGGCAAAGCATACCCGATTGCTGGGTGCGGCTGACCATCCGCGAAGGGCGCAACCGGCAAGTGCGGCGGATGACGGCAGCAGTCGGGCACCCGACGCTGCGGCTGGTGCGCTGGGCGGTTGGCGAGTGGACGGCCGAGGGGTTGGCGCTGGGGGCGTGGCGGGACGTTGGTTGAGGGACGCGAAGTTCTCGAAGTTCTCACTATGAGTGCGTCGGGCGAAGGTTACGAAGGTTACACGATGCGTGCGGTGAAATATCGACGATCTGTTGTTATTTGGCGATAAGATGTGCGGACGCTGCGTGGAGATGGCGTGGGGGTTTGGGGAATTAAAAGAGCCGGTGATCCGACTCAGCTAGCATGGGTGCTGGGCTGTAGGACAGGGGTTTGTCGATGGCCGGTTTGTCGGGGGGAGCGGACTGTCGGGTTTTGGACGCAAATGGCGGAAAGCGGACGTTCGATCATCGTTATTTTAAGGCTCGTTGAAGAGCCGGGCGAGCGAAGAGCCGATCAACGTAACCCGCAGATTTTGGATGCTCATTTGTAAGAACTTACAGCCATTTTGCCGAAGCGAGGCTAAAACCCATCATAATATCGGCAGCGGTAAGTTCGTCGCCCGCCAAAAATTGTCGATTGACTAACGCATCCTCGACCCGGTCGAAGACGGTCCTCGCGCTACCGCGCCCGGCATCGATAATTGCTTTATGTTGCGCCGCGTCTTGGCGGTAAACGGTTAACCAGACGATCGTATTGATCGGATTTGCCGCAGTTCCCTCTGCGAAATGCAGCCACTGAAGATATGCTGCTCTGTCTTTCGAACCTATCGAGGGTTCAAGTCGGCCATTGCCATACTTTTCCAGCATATATTGAATGATTGCGCCCGATTCCGATAGTGCGACGTCGCCGTCTTCAAGATAAGCATAATTGCCAGAAGGCGTGTTCTGCGCAAAACCCTTATCTCCGTCCCGATTGAAATCTGAGCGCACCAGTTCGTATTTTAGTTCCAGCTCTTCCAGTAGCCAACGGATTCGGATGGAGCGGGTCATCGGTGCAAAATGTAATTTAAGCATAGGGCACACTGCCACAAAGGACTGCTTTTAGGGAGTCGAATTTGTCCATCGAATGACCGAAAACTTGTCGATTCCTGCCATTCCCCTCGTCGTCACCCCGCACGTGATGCGGGGTTTGGCTTTTCTGCGGCGCTTTCACAGAAGGCTAGCCTAGCCCCGTGTCGAGCACGGGGCGACGTGGGTTGGGTCAATCCTCGGGATCGAACGCCACGGCCCCCTGATTGAACAGCCGATTGAGAAGCGCCACTGTTGCTTCAGACTCAGTCTGCGGTGGCGAAACGACAAACCGTTCTCCCGCACATAGCATCTCGGCAAAAACCGCCGCCTCCCTCTCGCACTCAAACACTTCCCCATCGACAAACAGCAACACCCCCGTCCCCTGCTGCACGAAGGAGAAGCGGCTCGCGGGGTTGCGGTGCAATGCCTCGCCCTTCGCCAAGCGTGTGCGCAATTCCTCGACGCCCATCGGTTCTTCGGGGGCCCAATCGATGTCCGGATACTTCGGGGTGCTGCTATATTCGCCGAACCAGTGGGCGAAGGCAGCGGGGTCGGCGAGTTTTTCGAGGACCATACCGTGCAACTGCGCCAGCGCGTCCGCCGTGATTTCGCCGGGGTTGGTGTGCGCCGTCAGACCCGCGTCGCCGTAACGGTCGTCGTCGGACAGGTCGCTCAGCACATCATCGACATAATGCGCGATCAGTTCGCTGCGGCTGGGCGCGCGGAAGCCGACTGAATAGGTCATGCAATCATCGCCGACGGCGACGCCATTATGCGCGAAACGCGGCGGGACATAGAGCATGTCGCCGGGTTCGAGCAGCCATTCATCGGTGGCCTCGAAGGTTGCGAGCAGGCGCAGATCGTCGTGCGGGAGCAGTTCGGTGTCGTCATCACACAGCGCACCGATTTGCCAGCGCCGCGTGCCGAGACCTTGCACCAGAAATACGTCATACTGATCGAAATGCGGGCCGACGCCGCCGCCGTCGCTGGCATAGCTGACCATGACGTCGTCGATCCGCCAGTTCGGGATGAAGCGGAACGGCTCGATGAGCGCGGCGACGTCGGGGACATGATGATCGACCGCCTGGACAAGCAGCGTCCACGGCGCCTTGCCGAGCTTGCCGAAACGCGTTTCGGGGATGGGGCCGGGTTCGACTTTCCAGGCGGCGCGCGCTTGCTTGATCAGCCGCGATTCGACGTGGTCCTCACAAGCGAGACCCGCAAGCTCATCGGGATCGAGCGGGTTTTGCCACGCGGTCCACGGGTTGCGGATCAGCAGCGGCTTGCGTTGCCAATAGTCGCGCAGGAACGTGTCGACGTCGAAGGTTTTAAAGTCCATCAGCGGACCATAGCCGCCGCAGGCCGAGGTGGCTAAGGCTAAGCGCATGGCGGCGCGCATCAAAATCTATTTCGATGGCGGGTGCAGGCCAAATCCCGGCGCGATGGAGATTGCCGTCGTCGTGCGCGGCGTGGCGCATATCGATCATGGCATCGGGCACGGGACGGGGATGGATGCCGAGTGGCTGGCGCTGATCGCGGCGCTGCGCATCGGGCAATCGCTGGGCGGGGCGGACTATATATTGCTGGGCGATGGCGCGGCGGTGATCCATCAGGCGACGGGGCGGGCAAAATGCCGGGGCGGCATGGTTCGTCATCTCGAGGCGTTTCGCGCGCTGGCAGGATCGGGCGACGTCCCCCGCATCCGCTATATCAAGCGTGCGCAGAATCTTGCCGGAATTGCATTGGCGCGGGGACATGTGCGGTGACGTTGCTCTACAGCTTTCGCCGCTGCCCCTATGCAATGCGCGCGCGGATGGCGCTGCTGGTCAGCGGGGCGACGTTTGACATCCATGAAGTGCGGCTGTCGGACAAGCCCGCTGCGTTACTTGCGGCTTCTTCGAAGGGGACCGTGCCGGTGCTAGTCCTGCGCGACGGGGCCGTGATCGACGAAAGTATCGACATCATGCGCTGGGCCTTGCAGCGGCATGATCCCGAGGACTGGCTGGCCGGGGAGGATGCGGCGCTGATCGCGACGTTTGATGGCGCGTTCAAGGCGCATCTCGATGGTTATAAATATGGCAGGGACGCGGTTGCAAACCGGGCGGCGGGACTGGCGATGTTGCAAGGGCTGGAAGAGCGGTTGGTGGGTACGGCTAATTTATGTGGTGAGGCGCGCGCGATGACCGACATCGCGATCATGCCGTTTGTTCGCCAGTTTTCGATGGTCGACCGGGCGTGGTTCGACGCACAGCCGCTGCCGCGGGTTCAGGACTGGCTGGCGCGGCACCTGGCCTCGCCGTTGTTCATCGCGGCAATGGCAAAGGATCAGCTGGTTTCGACGACGAAAATCTCGCCGTCATAATCGACGATGTAGAGATTGCCGGCCTGATCGAGGCCGAAGCTCGAGATGTTGTTGATCGTGCCGATGGTGGGTGTGAAGGCTGTGCGCCGCGCCGTGAAGCCTGACGAGGCCAGCGTTTGCCCCTGCGTCAATGACGACGCGGCGACCGACCAGATATTGCCGTTGACGAAATCACCGAAGATGTATTGCCCGAACAAGGACGTGACCGGGCCGCGATAGACATAGCCGCCGGTAATCGAGTCGCCCTGAAGCCCCCCGGAACCGTGGCCATATTCGGTGACGGGTGCGGTGAACGCGGCGCTGTTGGCACCGCCCAAATAGGCCGCCGTCCCCTCGCGGCGGTTCCAGCCGAAGTTCAGGCCCGTCGCGCCTGACGGCACCAGATTGACTTCCTCGATTGCGCCCTGCCCCACGTCACCAATGTAGAGATTGCCCGTCGTCCGGTCGAACCCGGCGCGGAAGGGATTGCGCAGGCCAAGCATCCAGACTTCGGGCGCGCCGCCGCTGGTCGCATAGGGATTGGTCGCGGGAATGGCATAATCGCGCTGGGCATCGGCCGGATAGCTGTCGCGCGACGGATCAATGCGCACGATCTTGCCGAGCAGGGCGTTGGCATTTTGTGCGTTCCCGTTCGGATCGCCAGCCCCGCCGCCATCGCCGACGCCGAGATAGAGATTGCCATCGGGGCCGAAATCGAGCCAGCCGCCATTATGGTTGCTGAAGCCGGGATGCGGGATGCTGATGATGACGTCCGATGTCGTCGCGTCAATGCGGTCGCGCGTGCCCGCTGCAGCCTGATATTTGCGGACTTCGATCGTGCCCGACGGATTGGTGACATAGGCATAGACGGTGCCGCTGGCGATGTAGTCCGGTGCCAGCGCAAGGCCGAGCAGCCCGCGTTCACCCCCGGTTGAAATCGTCGTCGAAATGTCGAGAAACGGCGTGGACGCAATGGCACCTGTCGACGGCGTCAGAATCCCGACAAAGCCCGCTTGTTCAACGACCAGAACGCGGCCCGAATTGTCGGGAAGCGCGGTCAGATACAGCGGGTCACGAAACGCGCCCGTAATGCGGCGAACCGTGAATGATCCAGAGCCAGCGCTGGTCACCGTTAGCGCGAGATCGAGTGTTATGTTCGCCGTGCCATCCGAAACCGTTAATTGGACGAGATAGACGTTGTTTCGATCCGCATCGGTGGGTGCTGCGAAACTCTTCAATGCTTTGAAAGACAAAGCCCCCGAAGCGCCAAGCTGGAACTCCGCGCGGTCCGCGCCGCCCGAAATGCTGTAGGTCAGGCTGTTGTTGTCGGCATCGGTGGCGGTTGCGAGATACGCGATCGCGTTTGTGTTTTCGGGAAAGCTGGCCGTCGTTGCCGAGGTGAACACCGGCGCACGGTTTGCGGGGGGCGGTGTGGGCGTTGGCGTGGGCGACCCGCCACCATCTTCGCCACATGCGCCAAGCGTCGCTGCCATCAGCGCCATCAGAGAAATCAGTCGGATCGATGCCATTCCGGCCTCCTGTTTTCACATTAACCAATCATGCGGCGAATGGTTGCGCGGGACAAGCGCCCAAGCAACGCATTGTGCGCGGCAATCGAAGCCGATAGATCACCGAAACAGTTTCAACAGGGGTTCTAAATGTTCCGATCTGCCATTTTTGCACTTGTCACACTATCCGCGCCGGTCGCCGCCGAAAGCTGGCAGCCCGAAGAAGCGGCCATGCGCGGCCATGTCGGATTTCTTGCCAGTGACGAGATGAAAGGACGCGAAGCGGGGACGCCCGAATATGACATTGCCGCGCGTTATGTTGCCGCGCAATTCGAAACGATGGGACTGAAACCGGCGGGCGCAAAAGACAGCTATATCCAGCCGGTGCCGCTCGTCACATTTCGCGCCGCAGACAAGGGCAGCGTCATGCTGGTCCGCGGTGCGACCGAAACCGCGCTTGAATTCGGCGTCGATTATTTGCCGGGGGCGAGCCCGCTGGCTCCCGAACTGACCAAGGATGCGCCGCTGGTATTCGTGGGCTTTGGCGTGGTCGCGCCGCAGTTCAAGCGCGATGATTATGCCGGTCTGAACGTGAAGGGCAAAATTGTCGTGATGCTGGCCGGCGCGCCGCCGTCGCTGCCGACCGAGGAGCGCGCGCATTATGGCAATGGCGTGAGCAAGCGCGAACTTGCCGCCGCGCGCGGAGCAATAGGCATCATCAGCGTTGATACGCCAACCCGCGAGAAAGTATCACCGTTCGCGCGCCGCGCCCGCAACTGGCGCTATCTGGGCGCAACCTGGGCGCATAGCGATGGCACGCCCGATTTTCCGGGCGGCGGCGCGCCGGGGCTGGCGTCGCTCAGTCTGGCGGGTGCGGCGAAACTGTTTGCCGGACTGCCGGGTGGGGTCGATGCTGTCTTTGCCGCGTCGGAAGGGAAAGCCGGTAACCCCAAGCGCATGGCGTTGCCGATGGCGGCGCGCGTCGCGATCAAGACCGAAATCAACCGCGTGACGAGCAGCAATGTTGCGGGGCTGATCGAAGGGTCTGACCCCGTTCTGAAGGATCAGGTCATTGTTCTGTCCGCGCACCTCGACCACACCGGCATTTGCCCCGAAGTGAAGGGTGACACGATCTGCAACGGCGCGATGGACAATGCGATGGGCATCGCATCGATGATCGAAGTCGCGCATGGCTTCAAGCATCTGAAAGCGCAGCCGAAGCGGTCGATCCTGTTCCTTGCGGTGACGGCAGAGGAGAAAGGCTTGGTCGGCGCGGATTATTTTGCGCAGAACCCGACGCTGCCCAAAGGCAATCTGGTCGGCAACGTCAATCTCGACATGCCGATCGTGACCTATGACTTCAAGGATGTCGTGGCGTTCGGGGCCGAGCGTTCGTCGATTGGCCCGGCTGTCGCGCGCGCGGGGGCGACAATGGGGATCGCGCTTGTGCCCGACCCGCAGCCCGAACAGGGCATCTTCACACGGTCGGATCACTACCGCTTTGTCCAGCAGGGGATTCCGTCGGTTTTCCTTGTCACCGGGCCGGGCGGTGATGGCGCCGTTGTGGGGGCGGCGTTTCAAAAGACGCATTATCACCAGCCTTCGGATGACATGAACCTGCCGTTCAAATGGGGGGCGGCAACGCGGTTTGTTGCGCTCAATCTGGCCATAGCCCGTGATCTCGCCAATGCGGCGGAGCGCCCGCGCTGGAACAAGGGCGATTTCTTTGGGACGCTATACAAGGGATATGGCGCGACCGGAAAATAGACAGTGCGGCTACTGATCTTCGGGCTCGGTTATACGGCGAGCCGCATTGCGGATGCGGTGCGGTCGCGGGGCTGGACGGTGGATGCGACCGGATCGGCGGGCAATGTCGATTTCAATGACGCTGCCACCGTGCGCTTGGTCACCGCGCAGGCCACGCATATCCTGTCGTCGGTCCCGCCCGTGGTCGATGGCGATCCGGTGTTGCAGGCTTATGGCGATGTCTTGGCCAGCAAATGGCTGGGCTATCTCTCATCGACCGGGGTTTACGGCGATGCGGGCGGGGCGTGGGTCGACGAAAGCGCCCCCGTCCGCGGGCGGCGCGACAGCCGCAATGTCGCCGATCAGGACTGGCTGAAGCTGGGGGCGCGGGTGTTTCGCTTGCCGGGGATATACGGGCCAGGGCGGTCGGCGCTCGACCGGGTCGCGGAGGGCAAAGCGCACCGCGTCGATTTGGCCGGGCAAGTGTTCAGCCGGGTGCATGTCGATGATATTGTGTCGGGAGTCATTGCCGGGTTCGATGCACCGCCCGGCGCGTATAATCTGGCGGATGACGCGCCATGCGACCAGAATGCTGTGATCGAGGCGGCGGCGGCACTGCTGGGGATGCCCGCACCGCCGTTCGTATCGCTCGATAGCCTGTCGCCGATGGCGCGCAGTTTTTACGCCGAGAACCGGCGGGTGGCGAATGGCAAGGCGAAGCGCGTGCTGGGCTGGACGCCTGCTTATCCCGATTTCGCGGCGGGCCTGCGCGCGCTAAGCGCGATCAGCAATCCGGCGAGCGCGACCACGCCCCCTGCCCCGGCGAGCCACGACCAGCGATAATCCTCGACCACGGTTGAAATGATCATCGCAAGGATCGGCGTCAGCACGCTTGAATAGGCAGCGCGGGCGGGACCGACGTCGCGGATCACACTGAAATAACAGGTAAATGCGACCGCACTGGCAAACACGCCGAGGTAGATGACGCCGCCGATATAGGCAGGCGTCCATTCCATCACCGGCGCGCCGGTCAGCGTGAAGGCAAACACAGCATTCATCCCCGTGCCCCACAGCATGCCCCACGCCAGCGTCGATGCCATCGGCAGCGCCTTGCCGCGCGCCGTTCCCTGCATGATGTTGGCCACCGAGGCGGACAGGACACCGAGCAACGTGAAAACAACGCCGAGCAGCGTGGCGCTTGCGCTTGCCGTATCGGCACGGATTTCCTGTGCGATCAGCATGCCAACGCCGATAACCGCGACAAGCGAGCCGAGCAGGAACCGGCCCGACAAAGGTTGCTTCAGGAAAACGCGGCCGAGCAAGGCATTGGGCACCAGCAGCATCGCAAACAGCACAGCGACCAGCCCTGACGTGATGAAGGCTTCGGCGCGATAGACGAAATTGAAATTGAGCACGAATTGCGCAAAGCCGAAAATCACGGCGAAGACATGCCCTTGCCGCCCGATGCGGAACGGCGATTTCGTCAGCGTCGCATAAATGAACATTGCCACCGCGCCCGCCGCAAAGCGATAAACAATCGACCATGTTGGTGGCACGGGGCCAAGCTGGTCGCGGATCACGATCCATGTCGTGCCCCAGATGATCGTTGCAACGATGAAGGGAATGAGCACGCGCGGGCGCAGCATCGGCGTGTCGCTCAATTGCCTTCCTCCGTTTGGACTGAGCCTGTCGAAGCCTTGTCCTTCTTCTGCGCCATTCG
>JAYWFN010000253.1:0-18656 GCA_043778785.1 Sphingomonas sp.
CTTTGCGAGTGCCGGAGGCGTGATCGGATCCGTTTTGGGTTATCGTCTCGCCGGTAACAACCAGTTGGCAGGAGTTGTGTACTCCGCTTCATTGAAAACGCTTGGAGACAACCTAGGAGACACGCTCGACAGAATTATCGGTGGCAAATCTGTCGCGAAATCCATCGAAGGAGGCTTTGAAGCAGTCGGACAGGAGTTTCTTTCCAATTTTAAGGCTGCGGGGATTGGTGCCGTTTCATCCCTGCTCACTGCAGAGCTAGTCAATTCGTTGGGCCTCAGCGGCTTTGCGGGCGAGCTTGCCAATTCTGCAGGCGGCGCTGTTATTGGTCAGATTGCAACCAATTTGACCAAGATTGCTGCGGGTGGTGTAGGCGCGCAAGGTGTAACTGCATTCAGCAATGTTGGGGTTGCTTTGGGTTCCGCGGCTGGATCGTTTCTAGGTTCGAAGCTTGCGTCGCTCGTGTGGCAACCAGACACCATTGGCGGTCAAATCGGAGCTGCGGTCGGCTCAGCGATTGGTGTAATCGTTGCGACTAGTTCGTCGGTCGGGCTTACCACAACGCTTGCATCTCTAGGTGCGCTGGCGGGACCTGTTGCCGCTGCCATCGGCGCTTTCGTGGGTTTCCTAATCGGTGGGCTGATCGGTTCCTTGTTTGGCGGCACACCACGCTCAGGAGCAGATTCCCAATGGGACTCTACACAGCAAAAATTTGTGGTTGCGAATGTAAATGCGCGGAAGGGCGGCTCGCAGGATGCGGCAAGAGGCATCGCCTCGGCAGTATCGGAAACTTTCAATTCGATCTTGTCAGCCGCAGGTGGCAAGCTTCTTAATCCCGAAGCGGTGCAGTCCGGCAACTACGGTATGCGCAAGAAGGACTTTGTATACCGGCCCTATTCGACGCAAGATTCTGACGCGATTACACAACGGTTTTCGGGCAAAAATGCCCCACAGCAACTTATCGGTTATGGCATTTATCAGGGTCTGGTCGATCCCGATTTTCAGATCGCAGGCGGAAATGTTTATGTAAAGCGAGCAGTACACGCGACCTTTACGGTTGGGGGCATTGATCCACTAAATTTTGATTCCAATACGTTATTCGGCAATATATCGTCGGCTCAAAATTACGGGAATTATCTGGCCAATTCGGCGGCGATCAACGCATTAGTTGCTGCTGAGCCAGATAGTGTCTTCGCGGCAGAAACCGCGTTGACATTAGCTCGCGCGGTCGAACTGGGACTAACGAAACGGCATGAGAGTGATTGGCATGGCGGCTATACAACTCTGATACAAGACGCGGCAGCAAATGCAGCAACGGTGATTTTTAGTTTCGACTACGATCCTGCTGTAGCAAAAATTAGCCGAGTAATTAGTGTCGGCAACTTCATTATGTCTGACGCAGTTGATATTGCTGGTCAAAGCGTCATCCAAGCGACAGCGGCTGACAACGTAATCGATCTTCGTACGAAGCAACTCGCGGATCAGCGCGGATACACGGTCGATAGCAAGCTCAACGATGACATCGCCGCCACAGCGACCGATTTCACAGGGCTCACAACATCCGTCAGCTTTGCGACAACCGATCTCCGCAAGACGGTCAACATTGCGGTCGCCAACGACGGTGTGGCTGAAGCGACCGAGAACTTTCTCGGTATGCTTTCGAACGCGCCTGATATGCGCATTATGGGCGGAGACGGGGTTGCAATCGTCATCGATGGCACCTCTGCCCTGCCGACCTTGATGGTCGGTGACAGCTACGCTTGGGAAAGTGATGGCTTCGCTGTTTTTCGTTTGTCGCTGTCAAAAGCTTCGACCCAAGCAATCACGCTGGGCCTCGCGCTTGCCGACAATCGCGCCACGAGCGCAGGCGTCGACTATGGGTCGGCGACCGCCACGAACATCCAGGTCTCGACGAACGGCACGACATGGGCGAACGCAACGTCGGCAACTTTTGCTGCTGGCACGACCGAGTTGTTCGTTAAAACGGGCGTCACCGCCGACAATGTCGCGAACCCGGCCTATGTCGCCGGTGGCACCGCGCCGCAGTTCATGAACGTGGAGGGCAATGAGCGTTTCAAACTCGAAGCGACGGTCACGACGGGCGCTGCAGCGCTCGCCAATGGCACGACCAAGGTCATCGGCACGGGAACGATTGTCGACGGAGTGGGCAACGAACCACTGGTTTGGATCGACAATGTCGTCCTCGATGAAGCGAGCCTTTCAGCAAAGTTCACGATCTCACGATCGCGCACAGCTGCGGCTGCAACGACGGTCGCGTTCGCAACTGCCGATCGCCGTGTCCTCAACATCGATATAGCTGCAACGGTCGATGGCGGCGATGGCAATGACACGATCTACGCCTCAAACCTCGGCGACAATCTGTTCGGTGGCGCAGGCAATGACACGCTCTATGGCGGCCGCCTTGACGACTGGTTGCTCGGCGGCGATGGCGACGACGCGCTCGACGCGGGCACGTTGGATCAAGGGCAACTCGCCGGCGATGGTAACTATTTAAGCGGTGGCGCGGGCAATGACACGCTCAAGGGCCGCGAAGGGTCCGATTGGCTCGATGGCGGTGACGGCGTCGACATCCTCACCGGGGGCGCTGGCGACGATATCCTTGCTGGCGGCGCAGGAGACAGCGATAATCTCAAGGGCGGTATTGGCTCGGACCAGTATATTGTCCGCCGCGGCGATGGCCTCGATGTCGCCGAAGAAGATGCGACGGGTGCGCCGGTCGCCAGTGGCGCGGGCGACGCAATCACACAGCGCCTCGCCAAGATCGAGCAGTGGAAACTCAACCCCTCAACCGTCGGCGCGATCCGGCCCGACTGGGTCGGGACATCGGCGGGCGTGCAGACTGGTGCCGTTGCGGGTGGCGGCGACGATGCGATCGTGTTCGGCGACGGCATCGACATCGGCGACATCAAGCTGCAGCGTTCGGGGACGGTTTCAGTTCCCGGTAACGACCTGATCATTCAGGTGATGACGACGGTCAGCAATGTCGAGACGTTCAGTGGCACGCAGCTGACGATCAAGGACTGGTTCACCAATCCGTTCAAGCGCGTCGAGTGGCTACGCTTTGCCGATGGCAATGAGATCCAGATTGGCAACATCACGAGCTTCGTGGTCGGCGGATCGGGCAATGACGTGCTGGTTGGCACTGCAGGTAATGATTTCGTCTATGGCGGTGCCGGCAACGACAAGCTCTATCTGCTGGCGGGCGACGATGTCGGCAATGGCGGCACGGGTAATGACATGGTGGCGGGCGATGCCGGTCGTGACCTAATCATAGGCGGGCTCGGCAATGACGAGCTGATCGGGGGCGCGGGCGCCGATGCTATCACCGGTGACGGTGGTGCAGACGACATTTACGGTGGTGCAGATCGCGATACGCTGTCGGGCGGACGCGGCGATGGCGATTTGATCGTCGGCGGTGCTGGCGACGATACCTTCCGCTATGCGCGCGGCGACGGTCGCGATATGGTGTTCGACGAGTTCGCCAATTACTGGGCGGTCGTATGGACTGCCGCGGGCACATGGAACACGGCAGCAGGGTTTGCCTATAATGCGACTACGGGCGAGGTCACCGGACCCGGCGGCATCGTCATTCGCAAGAATCTTGGCACTGCGGCGGCCCCCGATTTTCAGTGGCTTGGTCGTTATGATTATGACAGCGTCAGCCAGACGCTTAAATTCTTCAACCCGCCCGCCAACGCGACGACGATCACCGCCAATGCGGGCATCGACACGATCGAGTTTGCGCCGGGTATCAATCTTCAGGATGTCATTCTGCGCAAGCCTGCCGGTTCGAACGATCTCGTGCTCGCGATCAGCAGCGAGGACGAGGAACTCGGCGATACGAGCTTGGCCAAGGACAGCGTCACGATCAAAGACTGGTATTTGGCACCGGGCCAGATCGAGAAGCTCGCTTTTTACCAGACGGGTATCCTCGATATCGCACCAGCCAAAATGACGCTTATCGCGGGCACAGACGGTGCCGATGGCGTCATGGCGACGCCCTTGCAGGGAACTGCGATTTCAGACTGGATCACCGGCGGCGCGGGCGACGATGTCATTGCCGGCGGTACGGGCAATGACATTCTTGCCGGCAATTCAGGGTTTGATACGCTCAAAGGTGAAGCCGGCGACGACGTGCTTTATGGCGGCACCGGCAATGACAGTCTCGATGGTGGTGCGGGCAAGGACATCCTCGTTGGTGGTGCAGGGCAAGACATTGCGTCTTACGCCTCGGCGTCGGCCGCAGTGCGGGCGCAATTGTCGGCAAGCTGGGCAAATGCCGGCGATGCGGTCGGCGACGAATATTATGCGATCGAGGATGTCACCGGCGGCAGCGGTGCCGATGTCCTTGGGGGCAACTCGGGCCAGAACGAGCTCGTGGGTGGGCTCGGCAACGACACGCTCGAAGGCAATAGCGGCGACGATACCTACGTCTGGAACGTTGGCGACGGTGCCGACACGATCATCGACGGCAGCTTCGTTGTCGAGGAAGCAGTCACGCTCGCGGGCGCACTGAGCGCGGGCTACACCGTCACCTGGGTGAACACCGGCACGGTGTCGGTTGCGGGCTCGACTTACTGGCGGCTGCAAATCCGCAACGCGGCCAACGAACTTGTTCACGACGATGGCACCTACTCGTACACCAACGGCAGTACGCCTGCGGCACCTTCGCCGAGCGTTTATCGCACAAATATGTGGCTGGGCGGCTTCGCGCGCACCAACGGCATCCAGGTCACGCGCCAGAAATATGATGCGGCGGTCAATGGCGGATACGACGAACTGGAGTTCGGCCAGAATATCAGTCTCAACGATCTAACGTTTATCAAGAGCGGCAATGATCTTGTGGTGCGCTATGGTGGTGTTGCCACGTCGCAGTTGACGATCAAGAGTCAGCTGCTCGCCAACAGCTCGGTCGAAGCGTTGAAGCTTTACGACGGTCTGTCGGTCTCGCTGACCAGCATCCTGATCGCAACAAGCGCGACGCAGCTGGTCGGCACGATTGGCGACGATCTGCTGGTCGGACAGGCCGGGGCGCTTGCCGACAACCTCGCAGGCGGCGACGGCAATGATACGCTGGTCGGCTACGCCGGCAACGACAGCCTGTTCGGTGGCAATGGCGACGATGTGTTCGAAGGCGGGCTCGGGGCCGACAGCATCGATGGGGGCGCGAACAGTCTGTCGTCGAGCGGACCTGGCGCGGGCGATACCGCGCGCTATGTGCGTTCGACCGCCGCCGTTTCGGTCAATCTGACGCTCGCGACCGCACAAGGCGGTACTGTGGGCGCAGACTCGGTTGGCGATATTCTTATCGGCATAGAGAACGTCACGGGTTCAGCGTTCGACGATACGCTGACGGGCGATGCAAACGACAACCGGTTGTTCGGGCTCGACGGGATCGACACGATCCGTGGTGGCGCGGGTGCCGACGTTCTCGTCGGCGATGGCGGCAATGACATGCTGTACGGCGATGCGGGTGAGGACAATATCGCAGGCAGCGACGGCAACGACACGATCTATGGCGGCACCGAAAAGGACGTCCTTGATGGCGGCGACGGCGCGGATACAATCTACGGCGAAGCAGGCAACGATCGACTGACCGGTGGTGCGGGTATCGACGTCCTTGATGGCGGTGCTGACGACGACGTCCTCGTGGGCGGGTCGGAAAACGATCAGCTTACCGGTGGCCTTGGCAACGACACGCTTTCAGGCGGGCTCGGCAGCGACACACTTAGCGGCGGCGTTGGCAACGACATCTATGCGTTTGAACGCTTCTCAGGAACGGACACGTTGACCGATGTCGACGGCACCAACAGCATCACGTTCGATGCAAGCGTCGCTTTTGACAGGGTCTGGCTGACGCGCGTCGGCAACGATCTCCGCATCGGCGTGATTGGTGGCGACACGGTCACGACTGTTGCCGGATTCTTCCTGGCGACGGGACAAAGCCGCATCCGTGCGATCGAGACGACGACGCATACGATCTTCCTCGATCATCCCGACACGCTTGTGCTTGTCACCGCAATGACCGCGGCAACGGCAACCCCGGGGGTTACGCCAACTTCTATGCCTGCAACGGTGACGCCGCTGCTTGCGACCTATTGGCATGCAGGCGGCAAGGCCGCGCCGACAGGGCCTGCGACGCCGCGCGCCGTGACCGTGTCCGAGGATGGCAGCGTCGTCGTGTCGGGTAGCTACGGCGTCATTGACCACGACGCGAGCGTCATCACCTACAGCCTCAAAGTGGGCGGCGAGCCGACCAAGGGCATCATCTCGGGGTTCAATACCGCAACCGGCGCGTTGACTTACACGCCGTTTGCCGATGCTAACGGCACCGACAGCTTTGTCGTGATTGCAACCGATAGTGACAAGCAATCGGTCGAGCTGCCGGTGGCTGTCACGATTACGGCGGTCAATGACGCGCCGCGCAATTTGGCGATCATCGGCGGTGTTCTGACGATCTTTGAAAGCGCACCCGGCAGCACGACGAGCAACGGATCGGTTATCGGCCAGTTCACCGCGCTTGACGTCGAAGGCGACGCAATCACCTACACGCTTACTGACAATGCTGGTGGTCGCTTCTCGATCTCAGCAACGGGCGAATTGCGTGTACTCAACGCTTCCCTGCTCGATCGCGAATTAGCGGTTAGCCATGCCATTCAGGTTACGGCAACCGACAGCATCGGGGCCACGATCACGATGCCGTTCACGGTAACGATCGGCAACGTCAACGAAGCGCCCAACGCGCCGGTACTTTCGACATCGCGCGGTATTGCCGCCGAGTTCGTCTCGGGCGTCAACACGACCAATGTCAGCACGCTGGTGCAGCAATTTACATTGACCGATCCCGACGGAGCGCCAGCACCAACGCTAGCGTTCGTCGCTGACGCGACGGGAAATCCTGGAAGCCGTTTCAAGATTGTTGGCAACCAGATTCAGTTCGCGCTCGAACCCGATTTCGAGGCGCTTGTCGCCGCGGGCTTTACGATCGCTGACAGCGATGGCGACGGCTTGGGCGAAGTGACCCTGACCGGCAAGGTCATTGCCAACGACGGATCGCTGGGCTCGACCACATCGACGTCGTTCTCAGTCAAAGTAGAGGACGTCAACCAGCAACACACCGCAATCACACTGACGGGGGCGGTGGCCTCGATCGACGAGCGCGACCGTCTGGCGACAGGAACCGCCCGCGCCGCTGTCATCCTCGGCACTGTCGGCGTTACCGATCCCGATCTGACCAGCCAGAACACCGGTAAGCACAATTTTGCGGTTTACGAGGGTGCATCGACAACGGTCAGCACACGTTTTGCCGTTGATGCCAGCAACAAGCTGACTTTGCTTGCCAACCAGAGCCTCGACTTCGAGACCGACGGCGCGTCGATCACGCTGAAAGTGCGCGCGACCGACAAGTCGGCAAGTCCGCTCAGTCTCGACCAGAGTTTTGTGTTCACGATCGTCAACAAGGACGATGTCCTCGACGGGACGGCATCGGCCGATACGCTGACCGGCCAGCAAAATCGCGATATCCTGCGCGGGCTTGCGGGCAACGACACACTGTCGGGTCTTGCCGGCGACGACCAGCTCGAAGGCGGCGACGGCAACGATATTCTATACGGCGGCGACGGCAATGATACGCTGCTCGGCGGGACGGGCAACGACACCCTCTACGGCGATGCTGGGAACGACATCCTGTCCGGCGGCGATGGCGACGACGTGCTGCAGGGCGGCGTTGGCAACGATACGCTTAATGGCGAAGTCGGCAATGACGGTGTTCGTGCAGCCGGAACCGATACATGGCGTGCCTTTACGACCGTTGGCCTCGCAGGTGGCGATGGTGATGACATACTCAATGGCGGCGACGGCGATGACTATCTCGATGGCGGTCTGGGTGCCGACCAGCTGAACGGCGGGATCGGGTTCGACGGCGTGACATACGCCGGCGCGACGGCGGCGATCACCGTCAATCTTGCCACCAACGTCGCAACCGGCGCGAGCGCGCAGGGAGACACGTTCTCAGGCATCGAGCTCGTCCAAGGATCGGCCTTTGGGGACACCATCACTGGCTCGGCTGCGGGCAATGTCATTTACGGCGGCACCGGTAATGACACCATCCGCGGCGGTGCCGGTGAGGACTTCATGTTCGGCGGCGACGGGGACGATTTCATCGACGCCGAATCGGGCAACGACTATCTTGATGGCGGTGCCGGCAACGACACGCTGCGCGGGGGTGCCGACAACGATACATATTACATCGGACGCAACGGCGGCAACGATCGCGTCCAGAACTTCGATTCAACGGGCACCAACTTCGACCATATCACCTTTGACGGCACAGTCCTTTACACCGACGTCTGGTTCGACCGCGTCGATGATACAGGTGTTGTGAACGCGAGCGGCAATCATCTCAAGATGACGCTACTCGGGGCTGCGGGCTTCGAGGGCTCGGTAACCGTCGACAACTGGTTCACCGATCCAGGTCGCATGTTGCCTGAAAATTATTTCAAGATCGACCTGATCTCGGATGGTAACCTTCGCGCGGCCCTGCCAATCAATGTCGATGCTCTGGTGTCGTTGATGGCAGGCATTGCGCCTGGCAGCCGTCCGACCACGCAGGCGCAGATGGCCAGCTTGCGCAGCGGCAATACAAACTTCAGCAATGCGCTGGAAGACAATTGGGGACGCCTGAGCCCGCCGAGGATCAGTGACACCGTTGCGATCTCCGGCGTCGAGCCTCTCGACAACGGCATGCAGACGGTCAGCTTTGCAGTCCGGGCATGGTTCCAGGACGATCAGGGTTTGGGCGTCGTCATCCCGTCGAGCAATATCGACCTGACACTTACGGCAACAGGCGGCTATGTGCTCAGTCAGTTCGTGACGGCCATCAATTACGGAAACCCTGATGCGGCAGGCAATCGCACGCTCACGCTGACGCTTGCACCCAATGCCAGCACACATTTGCTGCCTGGCGGGATTTTGCCGTTGCAATTGCAGGCTCAAATTCGCGGAACGACGCGGACAGCCGTCGATGCGCTCACGCTGACGATCAGCCCGACGGCCGATACGCCGGTTCTGACGCAGCTTGCGTCTGCGGGCGGCAACGCCGGCACCTATATCCCGATTTATGTCGCTGGAACGTCGCCCGACGTTGATGGCTCCGAGCGTGTCGACATCATGATCTCGGGGTTGCCTGCAGGCTATGTGTTGACCAACGGGCTCGGCCAGGCGGTTGGCGTTCAGGAAGGCCCTTGGTGGCGGGTCTCGGCGGCGCAAGCTACCAACCTTCACATGTATGTGCCTGTCGGCAGCGCGCAGGATGCGGCGCTGACGGTGATCGCCCAGGCGACCGATGGCGCAAGCGCACGCAATGGAGCGGTCACGCCGTTCACGATCAAGGTGAATGGTGCCCCGACAAACCTTGCTCTGCGCGGTACCGGTCTGTCCGTAACGCCTCGAATAAACGAGTTCGTATCGGGAGTGAGCGCCACCAATGGCGTCAACATAGGCGTCGTCGTTCCGACCGATCCTGATTCGCTCGAGATCAGCGTCATTTCCGCGGACTTCAACCTCCTGCCCAAGGCAGGCTGGGGTGAGGAACGCATCGTGTCTGCGACTGGTCCGCTCGGCGGAACCGTATCGGTACTTGAAACCGGCCAGGTTGGCACCGGCGGGGGTGATGCGGGCGGGGGCGTGCACTGGGCCGATGGCGGGCCTGCCGACACCACAAGCGCGTACAAGTTCACGATCTACTTCAAGCCCGAGAACAACAGCGACCAGACGCTGTACTTCGGCACCTATGGCAATGTTCAGGATGCAACGAACGGTATCGCCAACGGCAATCCCTATTTCTGGTATGGTCAGGCATCGTCGCTCGTTCAGGATCGCTGGTACCGGATCGAGGGCTATGTCCTCCCTGAAGGGACGGCGATCATTGGCAACGATGTCTATGGCGGCGTCTTCGACACCGTCACGGGTGCCAAGGTCTCGAATACCTACACCTACCGGTTCGGCACCGGCGGTTCGAATACCGGCGCGCGCTTCTTTAGCTATTATGGAGCGCAGCAGGGCTACAGTGCTGCGTGGTATCAGCCTGTCGTCGAAAAACTGGGCAACACTTATGCACTCGATGACAATGCCGGTGGGCGCTTCGCGATCAATGCTGTAACAGGCCTTGTGACGGCCGTCGGCACGAATTTCGACCGCGAGACGGCCGCAAGCCACAATATCGTCGTGCGGGTTACCGACAGCGGGGGGCTTGTTAAAACGCAGACGGTCACGGTCACGGTCGACAATGTCAACGAAACGCCCAATGCGCCGGGCGGCGGTAGCACTGTCTGGTCCTTCTTCGACGAAACGGGTCTTGGTGCCAACCCGGCAACGGCTGGGTCGATCGTCGCGACATTTGCGATGAGCGATCCCGATGGCCCGGCACCGGGCCTGCAATTTGCTTCGGGCGGCAATCCCAACAACTGGTTCACGATCGTCGGCAATCAGGTTCGTCTGGCGGCAGGCCTGAACTTCGACTTCGAAGCGTTCCGTGCCAATGGCGGTTACGGGATCTACGATTGGAACGGCGATGGTCGCCTCGAAGCCCATATTGCTAATGTTTACGTGGTTGCCTCCGATGGCGCGCTGACATCGCCGGCGACGCTGCTTCAGGTGTTCATTTCCGATGTTAACGAGCGCCCGAACAATCTAATTGTCGAAGCTGCGAATTTGTTCTCTGAAACACTGAGCGGTGATGCGTCGCATGCGGGACAATTGATCGTCCGATTTACGATGGCCGATCCCGACGGGCCTTCGCCGAACCTCGTTATTTTAGGCGGAAATGCAAACGGTTGGTTCCAAACTGTCGGCGGAAATCACATTGGTTTCACGACCCCTAATTTCACCGCAGACTGGTTCCGCGCGACGCTCGGTCAATATGGTCAGGACGCGGGCTTTTATTATGATACCGATGGCGACGGCCTTAAGGAAATCCGTATCGCCACGCTGACCATGGCAGCACAGGATGCCAATGGAGCGCTATCCGATCCATTTACGTATAACGTGCTTATTGAAGACAAGAATGAGGCTCCCACTTGGGGCGCAAACCCATTCTCGTTCAATCTCAACGAAAACGCGGGATGGTATCAACAGGTTGGCTCGGTTTGGGGCTCGGATATTGACGGTCCTGCCAGCGAGCTTCGTTACATATCCGCGAATTGGGATTGGTATTTTGATGCCAATCTTGGAAAGCAGGTTTCACGCACTCCCGATCAAAGATTTGTAATCACATACGACGGCGGCGTGTTCGTCAACGGCACCCAAAACCTCAATTTTGAGGATGGATTGCGAACGCTGTCTTACTCGACGCTAATCTACGATAAGGCGCTTGGTGCAAATAATACTTATCGGGCGGGCACTCTGAACATCAATATTCAGGATGTGAACGAGGCGCATACCTTGACCAGCGCCGCTCGCACGCGTGCCGAAGGCACATATTCACCATATCCTATCATAAACGATCCGGCTGCCTATTACGATTTGCGCGCAATCATGTTGTCCGATCCCGAAAATGGCGCGATGAACTGGACGTTTGCCGACGGATCGAATGTTAGCGGCATTTGGACGTTGGAAGGGTCAACTGGACGACTATATTTGACTGCTAATTCAGTCGATTATGAGGAAATAATCAAAGTCTACGGATGGGTCGATAAATATGATAGTGAAGGGTATTTGATTGATACCGTTTGGGAGCCAATCGGGATCGATTATTCGCTTGCCACTCAAAACCTCTCAATACGTGCGAGCGATGGCGTCCACACGAGCACAGCGAATTTTGCTGCGACGATAAGCGACGTCAATGAGGGGCCAAGGCTCAGCTACGCACCGCGCTTCATCGTCCGCGACGATCAACGCAACGGATTTCTTGGCCAGCTTTACGCCTATGACCCAGAGACAGGTGCCGCTGCTGTATCCTACAGCGTTTCGATTATCGGTTCGGTGGAATCCTTTATACAATATGGCTCGAGCGCCGATGTCGACAATTATGCCAATCCGACGGTGTCTGTGACTTGGAACAACGGTCAGCTCTTCTTCAACAATCCAGGCGACGGTGAATGGGAAGGCGGCATACGTAGCCACCCTAATTACGGCAACAACCGCATGTACTATCAGCTCGACTATCGCATGTCTGTAACGATGACTGATGCATCGGGCGTATCGAGCACTCAGGAGTTCGTGATCACGTTCCTGAAGCACGACACATCAGGCATCTTGCCAATTGTCCTCGATCTCGACGGCGATGGGCTTGAGCTCGTCGACTCTGAAACCTCAACCGTCACCTTCGACATGGATCTCGACGGTATTGCAGATCGCACGGGTTGGATTGGCGCTGATGACGGCATGCTCGTGCTTGATCGCAATGGCAACGGCATGATCGACAACAGTCTGGAAATCTCATTTGCCCGCGATGACGCACAGGCCGTCACCGATCTTGAAGGGCTTCGCACATGGGACACCAATCAGAACGGCTATCTGGATGCAGGTGATGACGATTTTGCTCGGTTCCAGATTTGGAAAGACGTCAATCAGAACGGCGTCAGCGAAATGGGCGAACTATTTAGCCTGACTGCTCTTGGGATCACTAATATCAACCTGACTTTGAACCCGACGGGCGATGAGCTTGTCGGCGATCGAAACGTCCTTTTCGCAACATCTGAATTCCACAGGGCCGACGGTTCAACCGGCATCGTCGGCGACGTGAGCTTTGCATTCGATCCGTCGAAAATCGATCCGGGCGAAATCGCAACTCCCATCGTATTCGATCTCGACAACGACAATGCCGGTCTGGTTGCTCTGGTAGACAGCGCAACGCGCTTCGACATGAATGGCGACGGCATTGCCGACAAGACAGGTTGGATCGAACAAGGCGATGCGCTGCTCGCGCTCGATCGCAACGGCAACGGTGTGATCGACGACATCGACGAGATTTCGTTCGTCGGTGACAAGGCTGGTGCCAAGACCGATCTTGAGGGGCTTGCCGCGTTCGACACCAATGGTGATGGCGTGCTCGACGGCGAGGACGCGCGTTTCGTCGAATTCCGCCTCTGGCGCGACGGCAACAGTGACGGCAAGACCGACGCAGGCGAATTGCTCAGCCTGGCCGAAGCCGGTGTCACCGCGATCGCGCTGACCGGAACGGCAACCGGTGAGAAGCTCACCGCCGGCAATAACATCGTCTACAACACTGGCAGCTATAAGCTGACGGGCGGCGTGGCAGGTCGTTTGCTCGACGTCGGTTTGGCGTTCAAGGCACTGTCAGCGCTTCCTGAACTCGAGTTCCAAGCAAGCTCATGGGCAGGCAAGGCGAAAGATTATCGCCTGACCGCCAGCAGCGGAACGATCCGCGTTACGCCTCGCCATGCGCAAGGGGCGCTCAGTGCCGATGCCGGGCAGATCGAGCCTTCGGCGATTCTCAACTTCGGCAATGTCGCGACAGGGTTGCTATCGACGATCCTCGTCGATCTTGACGGTGACGGGCTTGAAGCGCGCCGCTCGACGAGGACTGGCGCAGCGTTCGATATGGATGCCGACGGCAACGCTGACGATACAGGTTGGGTATCCGGAGGCGACGGCATGCTCGTGATCGATCGCGATGGCGACGGTGCGATCACGCACGCGTCCGAGCTTTCGTTCCTGTCCGAGAAAACCGATGCCAAGAGTGCGTGGGACGGACTTGGCGTTCTCGACAACAACCGCGATGGCAAGATCGACAAAGCCGATGCGCGCTTCGGTGAACTGAAGATTTGGACTGACAAGAACAGCGATGGCATCAGCCAGGCTGACGAGCTCAAATCCTTGAGCGACATTGGCATTACAGAAATTTCGCTGCGGTCGACCTCGACAACTGACAGTGCCAAGGTCGGCTATAATCTGCCGCTATCGACCGCCACGTTCAAATGGAGCAACGGCGTGACCGCGACCATCGGAAACGTGGCGCTTGGGTTTGACCCGAGCTCGACAAAGGCCAAAGCGGTTGATGCGAGCCCTGATGCAAAACCATCGGAGCTTGCCGCAGCTGCCAATGCTGCCAGATTGATGCAGGCAATGAGTGCGTTCGGTGTCGGCGGATCCGAATCGTCGTTGATGGGAGGATCGACGGATCGTCATGCCGGGCTAGACTGGTTTACGGCTGCGGCCGCGTGATTGGGATAGTATGAGTAACAAAACGACACAAAAGCCGAAGTCGCCGAAACCAGAACCGACGGGTGAACCGCCCGTCGGCGCGCCGACGGTCAGTCATTTTCTCGGTGAAATGACGTGGCTGCTGACGCAGTCGCCGCTGCACAAGGCGTTCCAGATCGGCGATCTCGAATGGCTCGTGATGCCCGCGCTGATCCACGAGCAATTCTATATGTTCCGGGACGGCCAGCAACCGGTTGGGCTGGCGCTCTGGGCAAAGTGCACGCCGGCGGCAGCAAAGAAGCTCGACGCCGGCATGCTCGAACCCGAAAACCGGCTGACACTCGAGGAATGGGCGTCGGGCGACCAATATTGGCTGGTCGATCTGATTGCGCCGTTCGCCAATGCCGAAAATAAACAGCGCGAGATCATGATTGCCGATCTCATTTCCAAGCCGTTGAAGGGCAAGGAATTCCGGTTTCATCAGACCGATCCGGCAACAGGCAAGCGCACTGTGCAGACCGTCGCGGCGGATGCAGGAGACCAGCTCCAGTCCGCGATCAAGGCAGCGGTGGAAAAGGCAAATAATTAAACTGCCGCTACCAGTCGAAGCATTCCGTTTCCTGATTGGTCGCGATCGCAATCGCGACATCTCCGGACGACCCCGCCAGCGCTTTGATCCGCGCGTGGACGTCCGGAGATACGCGTATAACGGCGATCATCAATCATGCCGTTGGTGACCAGCTTGGCGGGCCGAGGGTGTCCAGAATTGGTGCTCCGAACACCAGGGGGATTCGTCGCCGAACTGTTCGAAGCCAATTACGACCGCATTCGCATACTTTTGCTCGACGGTTGCCTCGTCGGCAACGGCGTCGTCGACCGTGTTTCAACCAACGCGGCGCTGCGGGAAGCGCGCGGAAACCGCGGTCGCGCCAGCTTACGCTCCCACGCGCGCGGAAGCGCGGCGGGTTAAAGATGTTGCCAGCGAGCGTGGTTGTCGGCTGGGCGACGGCAATGCGCTGGTTGCTGGTCAGATGGGATGCGTTCGCGGTGAAGGCGATCGCTTTGACCGCAGCGCAATCGGGGTGACGATGCGGTCCTGATAAACCGTGTTGAAATAGCTGATCTCGAGCTTTGCGCCGGCGAGCGCGGGCAGATGGATCGCGAGCGTCGCCGACCAGCTCGTCGCCCGTTCGGGCTTGAGCGCGGGATTGCCGCCCGATGCATAGGCGACGGCGGATCCAGCTGGAAACCCGCTCCCGCCAAGCGCCGAGGGACGCAGGATTGACACCGCCTTGGGTTGGTATTGCTGGCGCAGCGTCGGTGCGCGGAAGGATTGGCCCCAACTCCCGCGAAGTTCGAACATATCATCGGGCGCATAGATCAGCCCGAATTTGGGCGTCGCGACCGATCCGAAGCCGGGGTAGCGCTCATACCGCACCGCGCCGGTGAGACTGAGCCGAGCGATGCCGGCGATCGTCATCGCAGGAGACACGACCGGAAGGCTGAGTTCGGCATAGGCGTAACGACTGGCTTGCGCGCGTTTGATGTTTTGAGAATTGCCGGCGCCGGCGAAGAAGTTAAAATCATTGTTCCGGTAACCGACACCGAGCGCCGTCTGAAGATCGCCGCCCGGGAGGGTGGCGAGCGGGCCGGTCGCGCTAAACTCGACCGATTGCCCTTTGTTGCAATAACAGCCTGTCGTGCGTGAATCGAGCGCCGGACCGACATAGGTGTCACTAACGAAATTGGCGTGATCCTCGGCATGGCTTCCCGCGAGCGACACGTGCCACCGATTGCCGACAGACCAGTCTACCGACGGCGCAATTGCGTAAGCCATCGTACTGGCGGCGGTTTCGCCACGGGTCAGCGAGAGATCGCCGCTGATGTCGAGGGGATAGGCCGAGTATTCGCGACACCGGTTGTAAAGGACGTCGATCGCGAAAGTCAGGTCACCGAATGCCTGGTGTCCAGTCAGCAGCGCGCTGTGGTTCTTGAGACTTGGATAAAGCGTCAACCCTGGTGAGCGCGTCCGTGCGTAGCTGCGGTCTGCGGAGTCGATCAAGGTATTCGCGTCATACTGATAAGCCAGCGCGAAGCCGCCGGATGGCCAGGTGCGGCCCGCGAGCGCGCCATAGCTTTGCGTGAAATAGCCGCCGTCGGTAGCGCCGCCGAGCGCGCCCCGCGCCTCGAAGCCCTGATAGTCGCGTTTTAGGATGATATTGGCGACCCCGGCCACGGCGTCGGATCCGTAGATCGCCGAAGCACCGTCGGGCACGATCTCGATGCGCTCGATGATGTTGAACGGAATGGCCGAGACGTCGATGCTCTGGCGCGAGCCGCTGTAAGACAGGCGATGACCGTTGAGCAGCGTCAGCGTGGCGTCGCTGCCAAGCCCACGCAAGTTGATCGAGGACGCCCCGCCGACATCGACGCCGCTGGCACCGGGCACGTTAAGGCCGAGTCCGGGCTGCTGCCCGCCGCCAAAACTCTGCGGCAGCGCCCGCACAACCTGGCCGAGCGACGACTGCCCTTCGTCGCGCATCTGCCTGTTGCTGACCGTAATAACCGGTGACGCGACAGGCGCGCCGCGAATTCGCGAACCGGTGATGACAATGTCCGCAGCTGCGACGGTGGCACCACTGTCCACTTCTGCGATCGCACCGGCGCGCTCGATGGCGAAGCCGTCAGCGACGGGCCGTGCGCGCAATCCTGACCCTGCCAAGAGCGCTTTTGCAGCAGTTTCGACGGTGTAATCGCCGTCGAGCGCGGGAGCCTGTTTTTCGCTGATGAGTTCTGCGGGCGCCACGATGCTGCGGCCGGATGCGACGGCGAGATCGCGCAACGACGCGGCAAGCGATTGCGCAGGAAGGTGATAGGATCGTTGTTCGGAATCGCGTGCATATGCGGCTGGGGCGCTGAAAACGAGACCAATCGCGGTCATCGGCATCGATGCGGCAATGAGTGCAAGCTGGATTTTGCGCATTTGTTATCCCCCCGTTGCGACGCGTGGAAGCTCCGTCGTTCGGGGGCTTTGACAACTGGAGGTCCAGCTACCCTTGGAATTTATTATCGATCGCCGGGTGTTTTTTAACGAACCGGTGCAGCAAGGCGGAAATTGCCGCTGGCATCCGTCGAAAGCCGCAGATCGAATGTTGCGGCGAGAAGTTTTGCGAAAGCGATAGCATCGGTTGCCCGAAATGTGCCGGTGAAACGAAGGTCATGCGATGCGGCGTCGACCAGAATGATTTGTGCGACGTTGTAACGGTTCGCAGCGGTGACGGCATCGGCAAGCCGCGCATTCTCGAACGACAGCATTCCCGATATCCAGCGGGTTTCCGAATTGCGCAACGACCGCGACGGCGGGAGCGGTGCTGCGTTCGACATCGACACACCCTGTCCCGGCATGAGCAGGCGTTTGATCGCTTTATCGGTGGATGCAGGCGTTGCGGTCGATTGGCGAACCTCGACCGAACCGCGTAACAGTGCGACGGTGACACGAGCATCGTCGATTGCCACGTCGAACAATGTGCCGCGCGCAGTAATCGACCCGCTGCCAGCGAAGACAATGAATGGGCGACGAGCGTCAGGCGCGACATCGAAACGAGCGCGTCCGCGTGTCAGCAGCAAACGGCGTTCGTCTGGTGCATAAGCAACTCGAACAAGGCTGTCTGTATCAATTGTCACGCGCGAGCCATCATCGAGATTGAATGTGCGGATTTCGCCGACACCGCTGGCAAAGTCGGTGGCAGGTGTTTTCTGGCTTTCAAACAGTCCCAATCGAGTCAGACCAAAGCCGGTCAGCACGAGCACAAGGATCGCTGCTGCGGCGGCCATGGCATGTCTGTTGCCGGACCACTTATTGCTCTGACGTCGCCCATCTAGTGATTGGGTAATTCTGCCCGATCCTTTCCAGCTGCGCAGCACGGCGTCATAGGCATCGGCGTGCGCAGGATCGGCGGCATACCAGGTTTCGAATGCTAGCTGGTCGTCGGGCGTCGAGGACACCCGCAGTCGCGCCAGCCACGCCGCAGCCTCGTCGATCAACGGATCGTTGCCCTCAACCGGCGTTTCCCGACATGGCATCAACGCTTGCCCAGCACGCGTGCAATATGTGCGATCGCTTTCGACATATGCCATTCCACACCTTTGACGCTCAAACCGGTTTTTTCGCCGATTAGTTTGTAGGTAAGGCCATCCAGCCGGTGCGCCATGAATATTTCCCGAGTCTTAGGGCTGAGTTTCGCCATAGCAGCGTCGAGCCGATTCAGCATATCGCGGGCTTCAATGGAAGCGATGGCATCGTTGGCAGGCAGTAAAATGTCATCGGTTGAAACATGCCGGGAGATCGATTGCTGATACGCCGCGCGGGCACGATTGCGCAGCAAATTTGTAGCGATCTGGCTCAGATAGGCCTCGGGGTGATCGGGGGCATTGTCCGGCGATGTTGTCGAACCGGCAAAGCGGACAAAGCTCT
>JAYWFN010000254.1:0-3215 GCA_043778785.1 Sphingomonas sp.
GCCAGCGGCGTCTGCCGCTGAAAGACTCTGCGCTATCGACGAGGAAGCCGTTTTTTCGGTCGCAGACGCGACCGGCCCCCCTCCTTTATCCTCCCCCCCCACAAGGGGGGAGGGATTGATGACGCCGGTTTCGACCAGCCACCGCGCCAGCTTCGCCACGCGCTCGACCTTGTCGGCGACGGTGCCCAGCTTTTCGTGAAAGACAATCTGCGACAGCTTCTTCGCCTGATCCTCAAGCGAAACCTTCAAGTCCGCGTCCCAGAAGAACTTCGCATCGCTCAACCGCGCGGAGAGCACTTTCTCGTTGCCCGCGGTCACGGCCGCGCCGCCGTCGGATGCGTCGATATTCGCGGTGCAGATGAAGGCATTGGCCAGCTTGCCCGCCGCATCCGCGCAGGCAAAGTATTTCTGGTTGGTGCGCATCGTCAGCTGGATGACTTCGCGCGGCACATCAAGGAACGCGGGGTCGAAGCGCCCGAGCAAAGGCACCGGCCATTCGGTGAGGCCGGCATTTTCGAGGATCAGCCCTTCGTCGGGGATCACCGTCAACCCCGCCGCAGCGGCGGCTTTGGCTGCGCCGTCCTCGATCAGTTTGCGGCGTTCGGAGAGGTGGACGATGACGTGCGCCGCGCGGAGTTTTTCGACATAATCATCGGCGCTGCTGATCGTGACCGGCCCGCTGTGGTGAAAACGATGCCCCATCGTCTCGCGACCGCTCTGAATGTCGCTGTCAACTAGCTCTTTGCGAAGTGAGCCGTCCTTGTTCTCGTAAATCACAAGATATTGCCATTTGAACGGCACAATTTCTTCACCGAACAAGGCAACAATTCCCTGAAGGGGACGGACCCAACGTAGCGCCTCGCTTGTCTGCGAAGCTGCACCCCACCGCATAGACTTAGGCCAAGGAAAGTCATGCAGAATCATAGCAATAGTGAGAGAAAGCACGTCGCCCGTCGGACGTCCGGGCTTATCGATCACCGTGAACAACACGCCGTCGCGCTCGGTCAGCTGATCACGCGTCAGGCCGGTCGAACGGAGAAACCCCGACAGCGCCTGTTCGGGCGCATTGGCGCGCGGGCCTTTGCGCTCCTCGCTGGTGCTGTCGGTCTGATCGGGCAGCCCGCGCGCAATGAGCGCAAGGCGACGCGGGGTGGCGAAGGTTTCGATGCTGTCCGCACTGAGTCCCGCCTTCGCAATCTCCTCGGCAAACAGCCGCGCGAGATCATCTTTGGCCTTGACCTGCATTCGCGCGGGAATTTCCTCGGAGCGCAGCTCGAGCAAAAAATCGGTCATGATCGCGCTGCCAGCCCAAACGCAGAGCAATCCCTTCGCGCCTTCACTCCTTCTTCGCGCCTTCGCGTGAACCCCTTTTCGATCTCACGGCGCATGCGTTGAAACAGAAGAAAAGTGATTTCACGCGAAGCCGCAAAGAAGAAGTGAAGGCGCGAAGAAGGAAGAAGGCCTGCGGCGCTAATCACGCTGCCCACCCGTTCTTTTCCATGTGCTTGACGCAGGCGCCTTTCGCCAGATCGCGCACACGACCCATGTAGGCGGCTCTCTCCGCCACCGAGATGACGCCGCGCGCTTGCAGCGTGTTGAAGATGTGGCTGGCTTTGATCGCTTGTTCATAGGCTGGGATGGGCAGATTGGCTTCGAGGCAGTTTTCGCATTCGGCCGTTGCCATCTTGAACCCGTCGAACAGTGTTTTGGTGTCAGCAATCTCGAAGTTCCATTTCGACATCTGCTTCTCATTTTCAAGGAAGACATCGCCGTAAGTCACGCCATTCCCGTTGAAATCGAGATCATAAACGCTGTCGACATTCTGGACATACATGGCCAAGCGTTCGAGGCCGTAAGTCAGTTCGCCTGCGACTGGTTTGCAATCGAATCCACCCATCTGCTGGAAGTAAGTGAACTGCGTCACTTCCATACCGTCGCACCAGACTTCCCAGCCCAGGCCCCAGGCTCCCAAGGTGGGCGATTCCCAGTCATCCTCGACAAAACGGATGTCGTGGAGCAGCGGATCAATACCAATCGCGGCCAGGCTGCCGAGGTAAAGCTCCTGCAAATCGGGCGGGCTGGGCTTCAGGATGACCTGATATTGATAATAATGGCCGAGGCGGTTCGGGTTTTCGCCGTAGCGCCCATCGGTCGGCCTACGGCAGGGTTGCACGAACGCCGCATTCCATGGATCGGGACCGAGCGCGCGCAGCGTGGTCGCGGTGTGGAACGTCCCCGCCCCCATTTCCATGTCATAGGGTTGCAGGATCACGCAGCCGCGATCACTCCAATAATCATGGAGCGTCAGGATCAGCTTTTGAAAGCTGAGCGGCTTGGTCAAAGTGTAATCCCCTTCGCAGGTGCAACAATTCGTGGCGCTGCCTTTGGCTTAGGGCTGGCGACGGGTCAAGCAAGGCGCTAACTCGACACCATGAAACGCACTCTCGTGTCCGCGCTCGCGGCGTTAGCACTTCTTTCCTGCCACAGCACGCAAAGCGAGGCGAAGCCGATCCGGCCTGCGCTGTGGAAAGTCAGCGATGCCGACACGACAATCTATCTGTTCGGGACGATCCATCTGCTGCCCAAGGATCTGGCGTGGCAGTCGCCCAAGATGATCGCAGCGATGCGCGCGTCCGAGAATCTGGTGCTCGAAACTGTGATGGATAAAGACCCGCAGAAAACCGGCGCGATTATGGCGCAGCTTGGCATGTCACCTGCATTGCCGCCGCTGCTCGACCGCGTCCCCGCCGACAAGCGCGACGCGTTGCAGCGGGTCGTGACGAGAAGCGGGGTGCCGCTGGCCGTGCTCGACCGGTTCGAAACATGGGCTGCGGCGCTGACGCTGGCCTCGGCAGGCATGCGCGATTTGCCGGTCAGTGCCGAATATGGCGCGGAAGCGGTTCTGGCGAAGCGGTTTGCGACCGACGGGAAACCTGTGGCGGGACTGGAAACGCCCGCGCAGCAACTTGGCTATTTCGATGGCTTACCCGAAACCGCGCAACGCCGGTTTCTGGCGAGTATTGCTGACGATGACACGAATGCCCGCGCCGAATTCGATGCCATGATCGCAGCGTGGGGCGCGGGTGACGTCAAGAAGATTGCGCTGACTTTTGACGACGAACTGAAACTTTCGCCCGAGCTGACCGAAGTGCTGCTGAAAAAACGTAATGCCAACTGGTCCGACTGGATCGTGGCGCGGATGGCAAAGCCCGGGA
>JAYWFN010000255.1:0-3203 GCA_043778785.1 Sphingomonas sp.
GTTATTCTCTCCGCTTGTCCTAATATTGCGGCTGCGCCGCCAAACAAAGTTGCGCGTCCCGTGGCCGCGACCAATGCGATGGCTTCGCCGGTTTGAGCAACTGCCCCGCGGAACACCGCGTTCGAGGCTTCGCTCGCCGTCAGCCCCGTGACGACGCCTGGATGTTTTTCGGAAGGAAACGCTTCGCCCGTCAGCGCGGCTTGGTTTGCCGTAAAGGCATTGCATTCAACGATCAGCGCGTCGGCCGGGATGACATCACCGGCCCGGATGCGGATGAGGTCTCCTTGAACGACCGATGCCACCGGGATTTGGATAAACGCGCCGTCACGTCGGACTTCGGCTTTGATCGCAACTGATTGACGCAAGATGTCGGCCGCGCGAACCGCATGACCTTCTTGAACTGTGTCCAGCCCGATCGAGATCGCAAGAATGAGAATGATGATGGTGCCGCCGATACCATCGCCGGTAACCGCAGAAACGATACCCGCGACCAGCAAGATCATCGATAGGGGTTCGAGCAATCGACGAAAAATTGCCGTCAGCAGGCCAGTGTAGACACCTTCGACATCCGTGTTTTGGCCCAGTTCCCCCAGTCTGACTGCTGCTTCGACAGCACTAAGTCCCGTGGTGTTGCAATGAACTTTTTTGCACAGATCATCAATCGAGTGCGTCCAAAACGGGGCATCGGCTGGCATCGAAGCGGTCACGCTGGCATGCTTTTCTGCGTCCTGAACAATCGGTTGGGCCAATGTGATGTGCTGCTTTGAGCTAGTCTCGAACGATCATGATCATCGTGACGCGCGCGCACCTTGCACAGGGTCGGAATCTACGTAGGCGCTTCGGCCCCGCAGGGATCGTGATTGCTGCGCTCCCGAATGCAACCATTAAACGGACATAATGCGTAGTTTCCGAGCCTGCCTCGGTCGATCCCTTGGCTCTAAGTTTCATGATGTCTCGACTTGTCAGTCGATTTTCGAACCCCCGGTGAGGTCGCCAATAAGATGCTTGTTAAGCTGACCTGGACACGTTCATGGCCGTCCTAATCCTTCTCCCGCGCGAGGCGGGAAAAAGCCGCTTGAGGCGGAGATGACCAGTGCCGTCCAATCAATTTTTGGTGGACTGTCCTTGTCCGATGCGTCCGCACGCCTCGTGGCGAATGGCCCCAATGAACTGCCGAAAACGGCGCGGCGCTCGGTTTTGCACATCATTCTGGAAGTCGTGCGTGAACCGATGTTGGCGCTGCTGCTGGCAGGTGGCGTTGCCTATCTGCTGCTGGGTGACATGGGCGAGGCGTTGATCCTGCTCGCTTTTGCGACCTTCTCGGTGGGCATCACCGTCATTCAGGAAGCGCGCACCGAGACTGTTCTTGAGGCGCTGCGTGATCTCTCGGCACCGCGCGCGATGGTGGTCCGAAACGGAGTGCGCGTAAGTATTGCCGGGCGCGAGGTGGTGTGTGGCGATCTGCTTGTCCTTGAGTCTGGTGATCGTATCGCCGCCGACGCCGTTCTGATTGCGGCGAACGACCTGCAAACCGATGAATCGCTGCTGACCGGTGAATCGGTTCCGGTCGATAAAGTCACGGGTAGCACTGACGCGCCGGCAGATGCACACCGACCCGGCGGTGATGGACAGCCTTATGTATATTCGGGTTCACTCGTCACGCGGGGCAGCGGCATTGCTTGCGTGCTCGCGACAGGGCCGCGAAGCGAGATCGGCCAGATTGGTCAGTCGCTTGCGGCCCTTGATACCGAAGCGCCGCGTTTGCGCCGCGAGACGACGCGCATCGTTACCTGGTGTGCGATCGGGGGAGGTGCGGTCGCAATCCTTGTTGTGCTGCTTTACGGTTTGCTCAGGGGCGGGTGGATCGAAGCGGTGCTGGCCGGAATTGCCATCGGCATGGCCATGCTGCCCGAAGAGTTTCCTGTCGTTCTGACTGTGTTCCTCGCGATGGGCGCTTGGCGGATCGGCAAGGTCGGGGTGCTGACGCGGCGCGCCGCCGCCATCGAGACACTGGGTTCGGCAACCGTGCTGTGCACCGACAAGACTGGCACGCTGACCGAGAACCGGATGGCAGTTGCCGAACTCTGGCTGCCTTCGGGTGCGACAGCGGCACTCATGCGAGATACCCCGGCGCCTGTCGCATTTCATATGTTGCTCGAAACTGCGGCGCTCGCCAGCGCGATCAATCCCGCCGATCCTATGGAAATTGCACTGCAAGAGGCGCGCAAAGCGATCAGCAATTCTGCGCACGCTGGCGAAAAAATGGCACACGCTTATGCGTTACGGCCCGACTTGTTAGCGATGTCGAACGTCTGGGAAGATCGCAACGGGCTGAGGATTTCCGCAAAGGGCGCGCCCGAGGCCATCGCCAAATTGTGCCGCTTAACTGCCGAGGCGCGCGCTACGATGATAGCGGCAGTCGAGGCGATGGGCACGCGCGGCATCCGCGTTCTGGCCGTTGCAACCGCGACGCCGCCGGATCGGCACTGGGCAGCATCACAGACTGAATATCACTATGCGCTGACGGGCGTTGTCGGCTTGGCGGACCCGCTCCGCCCGAGCGTAACGGCAGCTGTCGCAGAGTGTCGGACTGCCGGAGTCCGTGTGGTGATGATTACCGGCGATCACGCCACCACCGCGCGCTCGATCGCGACGCAAGCGGGCATTGCAGACGGTGATGTCCTGACCGGCGCCGATCTGACTGCGCTCGACGACGTCGAACTTGCGGAGAGACTCAAGACCGTCACGGTTTTCGCGCGGATCATGCCCGAACAGAAACTTCGCATCGTCGAGGCGTTCAAGGCTGCTGGCGAGATCGTCGCGATGACCGGCGATGGTGTAAACGACGCGCCCTCGCTGAAGGCCGCGCACATCGGCATTGCGATGGGCAAGCGCGGCACCGACGTCGCGCGAGAGGCCTCGGCCATCGTCCTGCTCGACGATGATTTCGGTTCGATTGTCCATTCAGTTCGGCTCGGGCGCCGCATCTACGATAATATCCGCAAGGCTATGGCGTTCATTTTTGCGGTGCATGTGCCGATTGCGGGCCTTGCGCTGTTACCACTGTTCTTCGGCTTGCCGATCCTGTTCGGGCCAATCCACATCGCGCTTCTGGAAATGGTGATCGATCCCGTCTGTGCGCTCGTTTTCGAGGCTGAGCGCGACGAAGACAACATCATGCAGCGCCCGCCGCGCGACCCCAG
>JAYWFN010000256.1:0-18453 GCA_043778785.1 Sphingomonas sp.
CGCAGGGCTGTCTGGCCGATGTCGATTTCGTGATCGGCACCTTCTCCAAATCAGTCGGCACGATTGGTGGTTTCTGTGTGTCGAACCATCCCAAGTTCGAAATCATGCGCCTCGTCTGCCGTCCCTATGTGTTCACGGCGTCATTGCCGCCCACGGTCGTGGCGAGCTCGGCCAAATCAATCCGCAAGCTGATGCATTCGGGCAACAAGCGCGCGCATCTTTGGGAAAATTCCAAGCGCCTGCATCAGGGCTTGCGCGATCTCGGCTTCGAACTCGGCACGCCCGAAGCGCAAAGCGCGATTATCGCCGTCATCATGCCCGATCTCGAGCGCGGCGCGATGATGTGGAGCGCTCTGCTTGACGAGGGCCTTTATGTGAACCTCGCCCGCCCGCCCGCGACGCCCGCGAACATGACCCTCCTGCGCTGTTCGCTTTGCGCCGAACATTCGAGCGAGGAAGTCACGACGATCCTCGAGCGCTTCGCAAAAGCGGGTCGCGCGACCGGCGTTATCAACTAGAATTTTGTTTCGCGGCGATTCGCGCTACTCTGGTCCACGATGGACGGCGATATCGAAATCGAGGGGCTGCCACGCTGGCGGTTGATGCTGGGCACTCTGCTGGCCTTGGCAGGAGGCGCGACCATTTTCGCGCTTGTCCTGATGCTTGGCGCGGCCACCAGGGACCGCGACACGGCACTGGGCTCGCAGCAGAAAAGCTATGAAGCGATGATCCTCGCCCGTTCGCTCGATGCCAGCATCGGGCAGGCCGAAGCGTTTCTAGGGCGTTTCGTGATCAGCGGCGAAAAGGATTTGGGGCGGCAATATCTTGATGACTGGCGCCGCGCAGGGACACAGATCGACGCGCTCGACCAGATGATTACGGCGCCGAAGACAAAACGACTTATCGGGCAGTTGCGCACGGCCTATGCCGAACGCGGCAAGGAATTATCGGCCATCGCACTGCGCACCAACTATGGCCAGAATCCTGCAGCACTTTCAAAATATTACCTCGCCGGAAAATCGCCGACGCTCGGGCAGATCGACCGCCTGCTCGAAGCGGTGATCGCCAGCGAACGCGATACCTTGGCGGCGCGCGGTGTGGTCGCCGATGCTTCGATCAAACGATCGAACAACCTCGGTCTTGTCGTTTCCGTCTTCGGTCTGTTGCTCGTCATCAGCGCCGCGATCCTGAGTTGGGCCGCCGTTCTCGCGTGGCGGCAAAGGCAACTCGAGGAAGTGCGCAATGCCGATCTCGAACTTGCTGTCACCGAACGCACGGCCGAATTGCGCGCTGAAATGGCCTATCGCGAAGAAACCGAAGCCAAGTTGCGCCAGGCGCAAAAAATGGAAGCCATCGGCCAGCTCACAGGCGGCATCGCGCATGATTTCAACAATATGTTGTCAGTCGTCATCGGCGGGCTCGAGCTGGCCCAGCGGCGGCTTGCGACCGGCGGCGCAAAAGCCGGCAAGCATCTCGAACAAGCGATGGAAGGGGCAAACCGCGCGGCGGCGCTCACCAAACGCCTGCTCGCGTTCGCCCGGTCCGAACCGCTGCTGCCGTCCGCAGTCAATCCCAATGATCTTCTGCGCGGCATGTCCGACCTTATCGAGCGCACTATCGGCGACCCGATTACCGTGGCATTTGAACCGGGAAGCGACATTTGGCCAATCTTTGTTGATCCCTATCAGCTTGAAAACGCGGTCCTGAACCTCGCCGTCAATGCCCGCGACGCCATGCCCGAAGGCGGCACGTTAAGCATTGCAACCGCCAATGTAATGCTCTCGGATGGCGAGATCGAAGGCGTCAATGCTGGCGCGCATATCCGCCTGAGCGTCGGCGATACCGGCACAGGCATGACGCGCGACGTGCTTGAACGTGCGTTCGAGCCTTTTTTCACGACGAAGCCGACGGGCAAGGGGACCGGCCTTGGCCTCAGCCAGATTTTCGGCTTCGTACGACAGTCGCGCGGGGCCGTCACTGTCGACAGCGACATCGGCAGCGGCACGACGGTGTCGATTTACCTCCCGCGCAGCGCGACCGAGCCGATGGCGGAACCCGATGTGCCGTCCACCGTTTCCACCCTGCCCCGTCGCCGCGGCACCACTGTCTTGGTTGTCGAGGATGATCCGCGCGTTCTGGCGGCGACCGGCGACGCGCTTGAAGAACTTGGCCTGCGCACCGTTCGCTGCCTCAGTCCCCGCGACGCCGGCAAACGTCTGCGCGAAAATCCCGACATTGGCCTGATTGTCAGCGACGTCCTCATGCCCGGCATGACCGGCCCCGAACTCATCGCGTCAATCCGCACGGATTACCCCGGACTGCCGGTGCTGTTCGTGACGGGTTATGCCGGCGACATTGACAGCGCGGCGGCATTTGGCGGGCACATGGTTTTGCGCAAGCCGTTCACCCTCGCTTCACTGGGCAAGGCCGTCGGGACGCTCCTCGCCAACGATCCGGTGCGAAAGGCGCGGGTCCGGGCCGCTTAATGATTCCCAAGGCCGATGGGACAGGGTAAAGCCTGCGCGACAACAACAAACGGCATCATCATTTTCGCGAACTTTCTCTCTGCAACGGATCGGTATCTCGCCCGGCTGATCATCGTGCCGCTGCTATCGTCGCTGGTGATCGCCGCGATGTTGTTGGTGCTCGACCGGATGCTGCGCCTTTTCGATTTCGTCGCGAGCGAAGGGGGCCCGGTGAGCATCGTCTGGCAGATGCTCGCCAATCTGCTCCCCGAATATCTTTCGCTGGGTATTCCGATCGGCGTGCTGCTCGGCATCCTGCTTGCCTTCCGCAAGCTCGCGCTGTCGTCCGAACTCGATGTCCTGCAAGCGGTGGGTCAGGGATACTGGCGGTTGCTGCGCGTGCCGTTCCTGTATGCAGTCTTTTTTGCGGTCATCAATCTGATCATTGTCGGCGTAGTCCAGCCGCGCGCGCGCTATGCCTATGAACGATTGCGCTTTGAATTGCGGTCGGGCGCGCTCGGCGCATCGATCAAGGTCGGCGAGTTTACCAAGCTCGGCAAGGACATGACGCTGCGCATCGAATCAAGCACCGAAGAAGGCCGCAAGCTCACGGGCATTTTCGTCATGGCGCGCGAAAAGGGCGGCCGCAGCCTTGCCGTGACGGCAGAGCGGGGCGCGTTCATGGCGACCGATGATCCCGATGTGATCATCCTGCGCCTGACCAATGGGACGCTGACACATAATGCGCCCGATTTCCGCGCGCCGCGTGTGCTGAGCTTCAATGCGCATGATTTGCCCATCGACTTGCCCAAGATCGAATCCTTCCGTGGGCGCGGCGGCGCGGACCGCGAACTCACGCTGCCCGAACTTGTCGCGGTGGGCAGCGATGCAAAGAGCACACAGACATTGAAAAACGAAAGCTGGTCGCAATTCAACTTCCGCGTGGTGCAAGTGGCGATCATGATGCTGTTGCCATTGCTTGCTGTTGCGCTTGCGGTGCCGCCGAAGCGCTCGACCTCGGCCATCGGCGTCTTCGTGGCGGTGATCGCGGTGGTGACCTATTACAAGATCAGCGAATATGCGACGGGCATGGGGCAGCTCGGCAAGATCGATCCGTTCATTGCCTTGTGGGTGCCCTTTCTGGTGTTTGCTGCGCTCATCATCTGGATGTTCCGCACGTTGGCCTATGTGCCCGGCGGACAGCCGATCAGCGGCATCGACAAGCTCGCGGGCAAAGTCACCGGACTGGTCAAGCGTTTTGCTGGCCTGTTCCTGAAAGGCGCGCGCTGATGCCCGACTTTTTCCCGTCGCGTACGCTGACGATTTATATGGCAAAGATGTTTGTCGTGCGCTCGTTTGCCGTGCTCGCGCTCCTTGTCATTGTCCTGCAAGTCCTCGACCTGCTCGGCGAGAGCGATGCGATCCTGCGCTTTCCTGGCAATGGACAGGGGCAAATCCTGACCTACATCGGCTTGCGTATGCCCGGCATCATCCAGCGTTTCCTGCCCTTCTGCGTCCTGCTCGGCACGATCATCACGCTGGCGACGCTCAACCAGAACAGCGAAGTTGTCTCGATGAAAGCGGCCGGGCTGTCCGCGCATCAGGTGCTGGCACCGCTGATCGTCGCGAGCCTGGTTATCGCGGGCGTTTCGTTTGCCTTCAACGAGCGCATTGTAACGCGCGCGACCGCCACGCTCAAACTGTGGGAGGCGGCCGATTATGGCAAAATGCCCAGCGGGCGCGAAGCGATGAGCAATGTCTGGGTCCGCGAAGGCGATGACCTGATCCACGCCGACATTGTCGAAGGGCGCGGGGCAAAGACAGTGCTGACCGGCGTCAGCGTCTATGACCGGACGGGCGGGACGCTGTCGAAAATTGTCATGGCCGACCGGGCGCGTGTGACCAAAACTGGCTGGCAGCTCGAAAAGACTCAAGCCTTTGATGTGGCGAGCGGCATTAAATCTTCGCTGGGCACGGTCATCGTTGCGCCGACAGTCCGCCCCGATCAGTTTACCCTTGCCAATGTCGATGGCGCGGGGCTCCCGTTCGGCGAACTGCAAACCGCGATCAGCGATCTGAAAGCAGCCGGACGCCCGACAGCTTCGGTCGAGGCTGCGCTCTGGCACAAGATTTCGGGGCCGCTTTCAACGGTTCTGATGCCATTGCTCGGCGCTGTTGCGGCATTCGGCCTTGCGCGATCGGGCAAGCTGTTCGTGCGCGCTGTCATCGGCATGGCGCTGGGGTTTTTATACTTCGTCGCCGACAATTTCGGCCTCGCGATGGGCAACCTCGGTGCCTATCCCCCATTGCTCGCGGCATGGGGGCCGTTTTTCCTGTTCCTGCTGATCGGCGAAGCGGTCCTTATCAGGACCGAGGAGTGACCGGACGCGATTAAGCGCCCAGTCCTCGCGTGCCTATTTTGACGTTGGTGCCGGCACTGGCGCTGCAACAGTTGCTCCCGAAGTTGGTCCAACCGACGCAACCGACTGGGCAACAGCGCCAGCAGGCAAAATGATGGGAAGCGCTTCCGCCGTGCGCGCCGAAAGCTGCATGCCGTGGGGAACCTTCGCGGATTTGCCCGTCACAAATGCTCCGAACACACCAACCGCGATAACAGCACCAATCGCTGCGCCGGTATTGCCTTCGCCTTCCTGACGATGCTTGCCAGTCAGCGAGATACGTCGGCCATTCAAGTCAAGCCAATCAAACTGGATTTCCATCTTTGCCGATTTGCCGAACGCGCCTTTACCAGTGCGCCAGACGATCGTGCCCTGTCCCGGTGTGCCGCGCGGTATGACGACATACCCATTATACATGACGTCGAACACAGTACTGAGCAGGAAGGTATCGCCTTCCTTTGTGCCTTTTGTCGTCAGATTGTCGTTTGGTGTTACAGCCACTTCGGTATTCGGTGGCAGTATCATTTTTGGCGCTTCGACAACCGCAGGTGTCACAACAGCAGCCGGTGCTGGTGCGGTGGCTTGCTCTGTCGTCTGCGCAAAAGTAATCGTCGGCAACGCCGATGCGACAGCCAGAATCAGTGCGTAGTTTTTCATAATGCGACCCCCCTATTTACTTGCCCGTACCAATGTCTGCCGAATCGCAGATTGGCCGTCAAGCGGCATCGCATGAAGGGATTAACGCATGGTATTCCGCGCCAACCGCCCGACGAGGTGCGGCAGCCCCGAATAGCTGCCCCGGTGATAGGGGGAGTCCGCCGCCAGTGCCCTGGTCAGCCGCCGGTGCGCCTCGCCGAGCGAGTGATAGGGCAGACTGGGCAGCAGATGGTGAAGCGCGTGGTAGCGCAAGCCGACAGGCGCCCACAGCGCGGGCAGCGTCGCGGGCGGCGGCACGTTGACTGAATCGAGATATTGCGCGGTCACGGTCATCGCGTCGCCTTCGTTTTCCCAAAGGTGGGCGACGAGCGTACGCGTCTGGTTGAGCAGCATCGTGCCCGACACGATGGCAAGATAAATCCCGAACGCACGCCACGGGATGACGCCACCAATCACCAGCACGATCAGCGTGATTGACCACAGGCTCGCACCGGTTTCCTGCCAGAACCATTGCCGTGCCAACTCACCTTCAGGTGCGCGGCGGCGGAATTTCGGATTGATCTGCAGCCCCGAAAACTGTCCGACAACAAGGCGGCGTAGCGGCGGGATCAGCAGCGACAGCGGCGTCAGCACCGCAAAGCGCGCCAGCAAGGCAACCGGCGCCAGCGCTGCGGTGACAACAAACAGCGGCAATGTCCACGGCTTCATGAGCGCGAGCGGGAGATATTCGGGGTCCTCGACCGTGCCGTAACGCGTGCGATTGTGGTGAAGGTTGTGCACCCCTTCATACATGAACGACGGCACAAGCAGCGGGACGCCGACAATCGCGTTCCAGCCGAAGCGGAACCACGGCAGCTCGCGGTGGCGGACATGGGTCAATTCGTGAATGAAGCTGCCCGCACGATAGAGTGCCAGAATGGCAACAATCGCCGAGGCAACCGCTCCCGCGCCGGAAAGTAGGATCGCGCCTGCCAGCCCCGCATAACCAAGCACGGCCGACCCCAGAAAATCACTCCAGTAAACCAAAGGCCGCGCCACATTGATATCGCGCGTCAGTTCCGCCGCCGTGCGCAACATCGCGACGTCGTCGGCGATACGCGTGCGTACCGGCGGTGCGGCAATCTGCACGGGCGATCCGGCATCGGATCTGTCAAGGGAAAAGATGCTATCCATATTTTGCTCGATGCTGCTAAATAGGGGCGGAGCCGTTACTTTACCACCCCATGCCAATCCACGGAGGACGTTTGACCACAATCCGCCCCGTCATCACGAAAGCCGACCGCAAGGGCTTTGTCGATCTGCCATACCGGCTTTACGCCAATGATCCCAATTGGGTGCCGCCGCTGAAGGATGAAGTCCACGCGCTGATTACGCCGGGCAAGAACCCGTGGTTCGAACACGGCGAAGCGCAGCTTTATCTGGCTGAAGCCGCCGGGCGGGTGACCGGGCGGATTTCCGCCCATATCGATCATCTCGCGCTCGCCCAGCCGCCCGAGCAGGGGATGGGGCCGGGCACGGGCAACTGGGGGCTGCTCGAAGCCGAAGACGCCGCGACGACAACGGCGCTGATTGCGAAAGCCGAGGACTGGCTGCGCGCCAAGGCGATGACGCGCGTCCTCGCGCCATTGAGCATTTGCATGTGGGATGAGCCCGGCCTGCTGGTGAAGGGATTTGATCATCCGCCAACGGTCATGATGGGTCACAACAGCCCTGCGTATGAAGCGTGGATTGAAAGCGCCGGTTATAAAGGCGTCAAAGATCTGCTGACCTATGAAATCCCGATCACGGTCGAGTTTCCGCCACTGGTGCAGCGCATCATCCAGTCGGGCGAGCGCAATCCGCGCATCGTCATCCGCCATGTCGACAAGAGCCGTTTCGATCAGGAAGCAGCGCTCATCCTTGGCATCCTCAACGATGCGTGGAGCGGAAACTGGGGCTTCGTGCCGATCACCGACAGCGAGATTGCGCATGTCGGCAAGAAGCTCAAACCCATTGTTTATGAAGACTTGATCCGCGTCGCCGAAGTCGATGGCGAGCCCGTCGCGTTCATGATCACCCTGCCCGATCTGAATGAGAAGCTGATCGGATATGGCGGCAGCCTGTTTCCGTTCAACTGGGCAAAACTGCTCTGGTGGCTGCGCGCACCGAAAGTCAGGACGATGCGCGTGCCGCTGATGGGTGTGTTGCAAAAACTGCAATCAACGCGGCTCGCCAGCCAGCTTGCGCTGATGCTCGTCGAGTTCACCCGCCGCGATGCGACCGTAAAATATGGCGCGAGTCGCGGCGAATTCGGCTGGGTGCTCGACGACAATGGCCCGATGCGGTCGGTCGGCGAAGCGATCAATGGCGAGATCAACAAAGTCTACCGCATTTATGAAAAGGCGCTGTGACGGCTATTCAGCGCCGAAATTCAGGCGGCGGGCGACATTATAATCCATGACCGCAACCACGAAATAGCTGAGCGCGCGGCGCAGCTTTGCTGTCCACGTCCGCCACCCGGTATAGTCGGGAAGATATTGTTCGACCGAAGCGCCGATTTCGCCGTCGATATAGGCGCGGACGTGCGCGGCGAAGGCAGCATTATCGACGCGGAGCATGACTTCGAGATTGAGAAACAAGCTGCGCATATCGAAATTGGCGCTGCCGATGTAGACAAGGTCATCGATCAGGATCAGCTTGGTATGCAGCCGCGAGGGCGCATATTCGAAGATGCGGACGCCTTTTCGCAGCAGGCCGGGATAGGTGAATCGCGCCGCGCCGATGGTCGCCATATTATCGGTTTTCGACGCCGTCACGATCCGTGCCGTGCCACGTTGACCGATGCGGTCGAGGCGGCGGAGCATCGCCGGGTTGGGCGCGAAATAGGCAGCGATCATCGACAGGCTTTTGGCAGTCATCATATCGTCGCGCACGCTGCGCGCCCACGGCGACAGCCGCCGCACCGGCCCGCCGAGCAGCCAGCGCGTATTGCCCGCCGGATTGCTCCAGTCGCGCAGCGCTTTGCGCAAGTCACGCATTTTGGCCTTGGGGCGCTTGGTCCAGCGCTGCAGCGTATCGAAATAACCCGACAGCCGCTTGGCAGCTTCGCCTTCGACCATCAGGCCGAGATCACGCCACGCCTTTTCGCCTGCGCTCGCGAAATAATCCGCCGCGACATTGAACCCGCCGACAATCGCGCGCGCATCATCGGCAAGCGCCATCTTTTGATGATTGCGCAGCAAATAGCGTCGTCCCCAGCGCGGGTGGAAAGCGCAGACGTCGATCCCTGCGGCAGTCAGCGGCATGAAGAATGCGTCATGGGTCGACGAATCGCTGCCAAAGCCGTCGACGATAAGGGCGACCGTCACTTGGCGGGCAGCCGCAGCGAGCAGCGCATTATGAACACGCTGCCCGGCGGCATCGTCTGCATAAATATAATAGAGCAGCTTGAGGCTGGTCTGCGCGCTATCGATGAGCGCAACCAGCGCATCAAGCCGTTCGGGCCCGTCGGTCAAAAGCGAAAGATGATTGCCGTCGACGTCGAACGCTGGGGCCATAGCGATGCCCTTGCGCGGGCGATGTTGCTTTTGCAAGCCGCGCTTGCTAAGCGCCGCGCTTGCATTCAGCAGCAAGATTTTGAAGGAAGCGTTCGATGGCGCGCGTAACAGTCGAAGATTGTGTCGACAAGATTCCCAACCGGTTCGACCTTGTCCTGCTTGCCGCACAGCGCGCGCGGCAAATCTCGGGTGGTGCAGAGCTGCTTCTGGACCGCGATCGCGACAAGAATCCGGTCGTTGCCTTGCGCGAAATCGCTGATGATCTGGTCGTCCCAGAGGAACTGCGCGAAGCCGTCATTACAAACATGCAGCGCGTGCAGATCGACGATGACGATGTCGTCGACGAAATGGGCTCGCTCAGCCAGTCGGCCGAAGCTCTGCGCCTGACCGCCGCTGCGCCGCCGCGCAACCAGAATCTTGGCGGCGATTACGACGGCTGAGTCTGGGGCTGAGTCGCCTTAAGCGGGTCCGAAGTACTGAGCTTGTCGAAGCACGGTTCGGCACGTGAACCGTCCTTCGACAAGCTCAGGACTGCGGATTTGTCTTAAATAGCAAACAACTGCGCATCGTCGGCAAAGGCCTTGAACTCGAGGGCATTGCCGCTCGGGTCATAGAAAAACATCGTGGCTTGTTCGCCGACCTGTCCCTTGAAGCGGACCGTCGGCGCGATGGCGAAATGCGTGCCCGCCGCGGCAAGGCGGCTTGCCAGTGAATGCCATTGATCCATTGTCAGGACGACGCCGAAATGCGGGACGGGCACGTCATGGCCATCGACCGGATTGGTCATGACGGCATGCGCGGACGCCGACAGGTGCGCGACGATCTGATGCCCGAACAGGTTGAAATCAATCCATTCGTCCGAACTGCGCCCTTCGGGACAGCCAAGCACGCGACCATAGAAATCGCGGGCAATGTTCAGGTCATGGACGGGAAAAGCGAGGTGAAACGGCCTCATGGCTTGACCCCTTCGAGCGCGATCCGCGCGCGCATCTGGGTGGTGCATGTCGTAACTTCAGCGGCGGCAGGCTTTGCTTTGCGGACGATGCGGACCTGATCGAAGATAAGATCGCGGACGGCCTCGCGGCTTTGCCCGGTGGCATCCATCGCGCGCGCGCCGACAATCGCCGCATAAAGCGCGCCGTCCTTGAACAGCGCTGGATCGCGCGCGACGCCGATAATGGCAACACAGCGCAGGTCGCGGGCGATTTCGGGCGGAAGCAGCGGTGCCGTGACGGCCGCAAGAGCAAACAGGATCATGCGCTGCCCGTTAGCGCAAGCCATTGCGCCTGTCACACGGGCAGGCAATAGCAGCAGCGTGATGCGTTTTCCCAAAACATTTGCTCTTGCCGCGGGGCTGATCTCGGCAACCGGCTTTGCGCCACTCGATCTGTGGCCCGTGACAATCGCTGCCTTTGCGCTGTGGATGGGGATCGTTGCCGACGCCCCTGACAGGCGGGCGGCGCTGGCGCGGGGATGGTGGTTTGGCCTTGGCCATTTCGTGGTCGGGATGAACTGGATTGCGGGCGCTTTTCGCTATCAGGAAGCGATGCCGGTCTGGCTCGGCACTGTGGCGGTCGTGCTGCTGTCGCTGTATCTTGCGGTCTATCCGGCGGTCGCAGCCGGGCTCGCGTGGCGATGGGGGCGGGCGAACAAAGCGGCCTATGTCCTGCTCTTCGCCGCCGCCTGGATCGTCACCGAATATCTGCGCGCGAGCTTGTTTACCGGCTTTGCGTGGAATCCACTGGGGGTCGTGATGGTGCCGACGCCGGTGGACGGTTTGGCGAAACTTGTCGGCACCTATGGTTTGTCGGGATGCGTGATCCTGATCGCGGGTGCGCTTTTTCACGCGCGGCGATTGATTGCATTTCCGGTGACGCTCGCAGGCGCTTTGCTGGCGGGGTGGCTGGCCACTTTTGCAGCAGGCGATCCGGGTCAAACAGCGTCCAACATCCGTGTCATCCAGCCCAATATCGGCCTGAACGAAGGCCGCGACCTCGCTGTTGCCCGCGCGGGACTCGAAAAAATTGCGCGGTTGAGCGGCCCGCCGGGCGCCGAATCCCGCTTGCTCTTCTGGCCCGAAGCCGCGCTGAACGATGCGTATGAAATCGATTATGACGAGCGTCTGCGCGCTGATCTGGCATCGCTGCTCGGCCCGCGCGACCTGCTTATCACCGGCGGCACGCGGATCGAATATGCGCGGCGGCAGAGCGGCGCGGGCATCGAGGAAATCGGGGTCGCCGCCACCAACAGTGCTTTCGTGCTCGATGCCAGGGGCATTGTCCGCGCGCGTTATGACAAGGCGCACCTCGTCCCTTACGGCGAATATCTGCCGATGCGGTCGCTGCTGTCCGCTATTGGTCTGTCACGGCTCGTGCCCGGCGACATCGATTTCAATCCGGGGCTGGGGCCGCAGAGCATCACGCTGCCGGGCTTTGGCAAAATCGGTGTCCAGATTTGTTACGAAATCATCTTTTCGGGCCATATCGCGGACCGCAACAATCGTCCTGATTTCCTGTTCAACCCTTCGAACGATGCCTGGTTCGGCAGTTGGGGCCCGCCCGAGCATCTGGCGCAGGCACGGTTGCGCGCGATCGAGGAAGGATTGCCGGTGATCCGATCGACGCCCACCGGCATTTCGGCAGTGATCGATGCGAACGGTGCCATCGTCGTCGCGCTGCCGATGAACAAAGCGGGGATCATCCAGACCAAACTCCCCGCCCCCGCCGCGCCAACACTGTTCGCGCGCTTCGGCAACCTGCTCCCGCTCGGCTTTGCGCTAACGCTGGTCGGCTTTGCCGTTGCCCTTCGCCGCTGGCCTCGCTAAGGGCGCAATCCACACATAAAGCTATCTTTATATCTCAAGACAGGATCCGCCCATGCGTGCCAATTATCTCTTCACGTCCGAATCGGTGTCCGAAGGTCACCCGGATAAGGTTTCGGACCAGATTTCGGACGCCATCGTCGACTTGTTCCTGTCGAAAGATCCCGAAGCGCGAATCGCCTGCGAAACGCTGACGACGACGCAGCTTGTGGTGCTCGCCGGCGAAATCCGCTGCAAAGGCGTGTATGAAAACGGCGAATGGGCCGCCGGTGCCAAAGAAGAAATCGAAGCGACCGTGCGCCGGACTGTCAAGGAAATCGGCTATGAGCAGGACGGGTTCCACTGGAACACGCTGACCTTCATGAACAACCTCCACGGCCAGTCGGCCCATATCGCGCAGGGCGTCGATGCGAGCGGAAACAAGGACGAAGGCGCGGGCGATCAGGGGATCATGTTCGGTTATGCCACCGACGAGACGCCCGACCTGATGCCCGCCACGCTTTATTATTCGCACAAGATTTTGAAGCGCATGGCCGAAGACCGCCACTCGGGCGCCGCGCCCTTCCTCGAACCCGATGCCAAAAGCCAGGTCACGCTGCGCTATGAAGGCAGCATTCCCGTCGCCGCGACCGCAATTGTTGTCTCAACCCAGCACGGCAAAGGCTATGACAAAGGCGCGAACGAAGCCGAACTCCACGCTTATGTGAGGAAGGTTGTGGCCGACATCCTGCCCGCCAACCTGCTCACCGAAACCGAATATCATATCAACCCGACCGGCAGCTTCGAAATCGGCGGCCCCGATGGCGATGCCGGGCTGACGGGGCGCAAGATCATTGTCGACACTTATGGTGGCGCGGCCCCGCACGGCGGCGGCGCATTCAGCGGGAAAGATCCGACCAAGGTTGACCGCTCGGCAGCCTATATCACGCGCTATCTGGCCAAGAATATCGTCGCCGCGGGCCTTGCCACGCGCTGCACGATCCAACTTGCCTATGCCATTGGCGTGTCAAAGCCGCTGTCGCTTTATGTCGACACGCATGAAACCGGCACCGTGGGTGATGATGTCATCGAAACCGCGATCATGAGTATAGCGAAGCTCGGCGGGCTGACCCCGCGCGGCATCCGCACGCATCTGGGTCTCAACAAACCAATCTATCGCCGGACCGCGGCTTATGGCCATTTCGGACAAAAAGCCGAGGGCGATTTCTTCCCGTGGGAAAAAACCGACCTTGTTGCTGATCTGAAGGCGGCACTGGCATAAGCGACCCCGTCACCATCGGCCGCCTTTATGGCCGCCGTGCCGGACATAAGCTGCGCGAGGGGCAAGCAGCGCTGGTCGAAGCGCTGTTGCCAACACTAAGCATCCCTGACGGGCCGTTGGATGTGACCGCGTTGTTCGGTGCCCCACGCCCGCTCGAACTCGAAATCGGCTTTGGCGGTGGCGAGCATCTTGCAGCGCAAGCGGCAGTGCGACCCGAACACGGCTTTATCGGCTGCGAGCCGTTTTTGAACGGTGTCGTTAGCGCCCTACAGCATATTCAGGACGGCGGGCTGGACAATATTCGTTTGCACATGGGCGATGCGATTGACGTGTTAAACCGCCTCCCGGATGCCTCGCTGAACCGGGTGTATCTGCTTCATCCTGATCCCTGGCCAAAAGCGCGCCATGCCAAACGGCGGTTCATGAACAAAGGGCCGGTTGACCTGATCGCCGCGAAGCTCAAACCCGGCGGTGAATTCCGCTTTGGTACCGATCACCCGATCTATGTGTGCCACGCCATGATGATCATGAACGGGCGCGCTGATTTCGACTGGCAGGTCAAGTCATCGGCAGATTTCCTGAACCGCCCCGCCGACTGGACCGAAACCCGATACGAACGCAAAGCACGAACAGTTTACGGACATGAGGTCTGGTATTTTCGTTACCTCAAAGTTTAGGCGTCAGTTTCAGCAGCTGCCCTTCATCTTCCAACAGCCAGAGGGCCCCATCGGGCCCCTGCTCCACTTCACGAATGCGCGTGCCCATGTCGTAACGCTCGGTTTCCTTCGCCGTATCCCCGTCGACCGCAACCCGGATCAGCGCTTGTGATGACAAGCCACCAATGAAGATATTGTCTTTCCACGCCGGAAACATCGCGCCCGAATAAACGATCAGGCCCGCCGGTGAGATCACCGGGTTCCAGCTGACCTTGGGCACTTCAAAGCCATCGCCCGGCGCGTGATCGGGAATATCGCGGCCATCATAATGATCGCCGTTCGAGACGATCGGATAGCCGTAGTTCTTGCCTTTGACGATCAGATTGACTTCATCGCCGCCCTGTGGCCCCATTTCCTGTTCCCACAATCGCCCTTTTGCATCGAAAGCGATGCCCAGCGGATTGCGGTGGCCGAACGACCAGATTTGCGATTTGATGCGCCCCTGATCGTAAAAGGGATTGTCGCTGGGGACCATGCCACCGTCGGTCAGGCGGATGATCTTGCCGAGATTGGCGGTCATGTCTTGCGCGGGGGTGAATTTCTGGCGCTCACCACTGCTGATATACAGCATCGCGTCGGGCCCGAAGGCGAGGCGATGGCCGAAATGGCCGCGACCCGTGACTTTGGGTTCCTGACGCCAGATGATTTGCAGCCCGTCAATCCGCGCGCTCGCGCCGTCCAGCACCAGCGTGCCACGACCGACAACAGCTCCGCGCGTGTCGCGATCCCCGGCCTCGACCCAGCTGAGATAAATCATGCCATTGCCGGCAAAGTCGGGGTGGACAATCACATCGCCCAGGCCGCCCTGCCCACCGGCATCGACTTTGGGCACGCCCGTCACCGCGGTGCGCTTGCCCGTCGCCGTGTCCACAAGCCAGAGCCGCCCGGCTTTCTCGGTAATCAGTGCCGCACCGGTCATCGCCACGCCGCGCCCCGGCAGGAACACCATTGCCCACGGCGAATCGAAAGTTGCAACGGCGGTGGCCACGAAAGGCTTGGCCGATTGCGCTGGCGCGACCTGCGACGAACAGGCGGTCAGCGCGAACGCGAGGGCAAAGGAGGTGCGGATCATCAATAGCTCCATGAAGTGACTTGCCGATGGATGCACAACTGCGTATATCGCACTTGTATTCCTTACATCGGTAACTTTGTTTAGGTTCGAAGCCAACCGGCTCCGGACGCGGCAAAGCCATATTGGAGAGATTTTTGGTCGACATCGCCTCCCTAACTGCACTCATCGAACCCGAAGCCGAAGCGCTCGGGCTGCGACTCGTGCGTGTCGGGATGTTCGGCGGAACGTCCGATCCAACGCTGCAGGTGATGGCCGAGCGGCCCGACACGCGGCAGTTGACGCTTGATGATTGCGCAACGCTGTCGCGGCGCTTGTCCGAAATTTTTGACGAGCTTGACCCGATTGAAGACGCCTATCGCCTCGAAGTCTCATCGCCCGGCATTGATCGCCCGTTGACGCGCATCGCCGATTATGACGACTGGGCGGGGCATGAGGCGCGGCTGAAGCTGGTCGAGCCCATCGAGGGCCGCAAGATGTTTGACGCGCGGCTCGAAGGCGTCGAAGGCGATGATACTGTCGTCGTCATCGCCAAGCACGGCGCGATGCGCATTCCCTATGATGGGATCGCATCGGCAAAGCTCGTTCTGACCGACAAACTGATACACGCAACCGCGCCGCTCTCGACCGACGGCGCTGATAAAATTCTGCAAGAAGGATAGACGAATGGCGACTTCGATTTCCGCCAACAAGGCCGAACTGCTGGCAATTGCCGATTCGGTTGCCAAGGAAAAGCTGATCGATCGCGAGATCGTGATCGAAGCGCTCGAGGACGCGATCCAGCGCTCGGCCAAGATGCGCTATGGGTCAGAAATGGAAATCCGCGCCAAGATTGATACGCAATCGGGCGAGACGCGGTTGTGGCGCGTTGTCGAAGTCGTCGAGCTGGTTGATGATCTCTACAAGCAAGTGAATGTGGAAGCGGCGCAGAAATTGCAGCCGGGCGCCAGCATCGGCGATTATATTGTCGATCCGTTGCCGCCGATCGAATTCGGCCGCATTCAGGCGCAGGCATCGAAGCAGATTATCTTCCAGAAAGTCCGTGATGCCGAACGCGAGCGGCAATATGAGGAATTCAAGGACCGCAGCGGCGAGATCATCACCGGCGTCGTCAAACGTGTCGAGTTCGGCCATGTCGTTGTAGATCTGGGCCGCGCCGAAGGCGTCATCCGCCGCGATGCGCAGATTCCGCGCGAAGTGGTCCGCGTCGGTGATCGTGTCCGCTCGCTGATCCTGAAAGTGGTTCGCGAAACGCGCGGGCCCCAAATTTTCCTGTCCCGCGCGCATCCCGATTTCATGAAGAAGCTGTTCGCGCAGGAAGTGCCCGAAATCTATGACGGCATCATCACGATCATGGCCGCTGCGCGCGATCCCGGCAGCCGCGCCAAAATCGGCGTGATCAGCCGCGACGGCAGCATCGATCCGGTCGGCGCCTGCGTCGGCATGAAGGGCAGCCGCGTTCAGGCCGTCGTGCAGGAAATGCAGGGCGAAAAGATCGACATCATTCCGTGGTCCGAAGATACTGCGACCTTCGTCGTCAATGCGCTCCAGCCCGCCAATGTCAGCCGCGTCGTGATCGACGAGGAAGAAGACCGCATCGAAGTCGTTGTGCCCGATGATCAGTTGTCGCTTGCCATCGGCCGTCGCGGGCAAAACGTCCGCCTCGCCAGTCAGCTGACCGGCAAAGCGATCGACATCCTCACCGAAACCGACGCCAGCGAAAAGCGCCAGCGCGAATTCGTCGAGCGGTCGGACCTGTTCCAGAAGGAACTCGACGTCGACGAAACGCTGTCGCAGCTGCTCGTCGCCGAAGGCTTCACCAGCCTCGAAGAAGTTGCCTATGTCGATGTCAGCGAAATCGCCGAAATCGAAGGCTTCGATGATGAGCTCGGTGCCGAACTCCAGAACCGCGCAACCGAAGCGCTCGACCGGCGCGAGGAAGCCAACCGCGAACTGCGCCGCTCGCTGGGTGTCGAGGATGCGCTGGCCGCCATGCCGCATCTCAATGAGGCAATGCTGGTGACGCTTGGCAAGGCGGGGGTGAAGACGCTCGACGATCTCGCCGATCTCGCGACCGACGAGCTGATCCAGAAGCGCCGCGTCGAGCCGCGCCGCAAGGCAACGACCACAGCAAACGAGCCCAAGGGCGGTGTGCTTGCCGATTACAATCTGACCGAAGCACAGGGCAACGAGATCATCATGGCGGCCCGCGCGCACTGGTTCGAAGACGAGGATGGCGCATCTGCGCCGGGGTCCGAAGAGGAGGACGCACTTGCGGTCTCCCCAGAATGACACGGTAGGTTCGCCAGAAACCACGCATGATCCGGAACGCCGCTGCGTTCTGAGCGGCGAACGTGCGTCGCGTGACGGTCTGATCCGGCTTGCGCTTGCGCCCGACGGCCAAGTGCTGCCCGATGTGCGCGCCAAGGCACTGGGTCGCGGGGCGTGGATCGGCGTTGCGCGTCGGGCGCTGGAAGTCGCGATTGCCAAGGGCAAGCTGAAAGGCGCGCTGGCACGCGCCTATAAGACGAGCGAGATCATTATCGCCGACGACCTGCCGCAGCGGATCGAGGATGCCCTCGCCCGCAATGCGCTTGACCGTCTGGGTCTTGAGGCGCGCGCGTCGACCGTGGTCACCGGCTCCGAACGGATCGAGGAAGCCGCGCGAAAAGGGCTGTTGCACCTGCTTTATCACGCCGCCGATGCCGCGCTCGACGGCAACCGCAAACTCAATCAGGCCTGGCGCGTCGGCAGCAACGATGAGGGATCAGGCAAGCAGGGGTTGATACTCAGCGTTGACCGCACGATCTTGTCGGTAGCGTTGGGGCGCGAAAATGTGGTACATATCGGGGTCACCGATGCGCGGGCGGCAGCACGCGTGGCGGCCGCGATCGACCGGTGGCACGGGTTTATCGAAATACAGCCAGAGGCCGAGCCTTGCGAAACGGGTTCGCAAGGTTCAGGGCCGCTTGGCGCAACGACGACGGTTTAGAGGGTTTAAAACGAGATTATGAGCGATACCGAAAAACCGAAACTGGGCATGCGCGCCCCTTTGAGCCTCAAGCGCACGGTCGAAACCGGCAAGGTAAAGCAGAGCTTTAGCCACGGCCGGTCGAACACGGTTGTCGTCGAAGTGAAAAAACGGCGGATGATCGGGCGTCCGGGCGAAGTCGAGACTGCGCCTGAACCGCAGGTCGAAGTCGTTGCCCCCGTTGTCGCGGCACCACCGCCACCACCGCCCCCGCCCCCTGCCCCGCCGCCATCGAGCCTGATGTCGCGTCAGGAACTTCAGGCCAAGCTGCTGCGCGAAGCCGACGAAGCGCGGATGAACGCGCTGGAAGAATCTCGCCGCCGCGAGGACCGCGCAAAGAATGATTCGAGCGAAGACGAAAAGCGCCGCGCAGAAGAAAACCGCAAGGCCGAAGAAGCGGCACGCCTCGCTGCCGAAGAAGCCGCGCGTCTCGAAGCGCTCAATCCCACGCCGGTTGTCGAACCCGAAGTCCAGCAAGCACAGGCCGGTCGGACCGAC
>JAYWFN010000257.1:0-7599 GCA_043778785.1 Sphingomonas sp.
CGCGTCTCCGCGTGAACCCCGGCAATGTTTCACGCGGAGACGCGGAGGCGCGGAGAAGGGAAGATACCAACGCACGCGGACTCCCCCACTTCGTCCGCATGTTCGACCCGATGCCAATGAGATAGGTTGCCGTGCCCACGCGCTCGCCCTAACCGCAGGCGATGATCATCGAAAGCCCTATCCCGACAAGCGAACCGGATCGCGATTGCCCGCTCTGCCCGCGTCTCGTTGCCTTCCGCGAACATTGCCGCGCCGAGTTTCCGCCTTGGTGGAATGCGCCCGTGCCCGCGTTCGGCGACCCCGATGCTTGGCTTGCGATCATCGGCCTCGCCCCCGGCAAGCATGGCGCGAACCGGACGGGGCGGCCGTTTACCGGCGATGCGGCGGGGCCGTTGCTCTATGAAACGCTCAGCAAATTCGGCTTAAGCGAAGGCGTGTTCAACGCAAAGGTCGATGATGGCGTCAAACTGAAAGGTGCGATCATCATCAATGCGGTCAAATGCCTGCCGCCCGAAAACAAGCCCACGCCCGAGGAAATCCGCACCTGCCGCCCGTTCCTCGACCGCGCGGTGGAGGCACTGCCCAACGCCCGCGTGTTCGTCGCGCTGGGCCAGATCGCGCACCAGTCAGCGGTCAAAGTGCTCGGCGGGCGGCTCCCCAAAGCGAAGTTTGCGCATCTGGCCGAACACCGGGTGCCGGGCGGGCAAATCCTGATCGATAGCTATCACTGCTCGCGGTATAACCAGAACACGGGGCGCTTGACGCGCGAGATGTTCGAGGCGGTGTTTGCGCGGGCGATTGAATATGCCACGATTTAGTACCGTTCAGCGCGTATTTAGGCGATCAAAAATTATTAGACGCCTAGTTTTGATTGATCTCAAAACTACACGTGCCCGACTCTATCAGGCTATTCGCGCCAATGACATGGCATTGATGACCACTGTAGGCGTGTATCTAAACACTTGGGGTTCGATAGAGGGCATTCTGAATACATTTATTGCGCACTATCACCCTTTTGCTGGTTCACTGATGTCTCAACCATCACTGCCGACAAACCTCGCTGATAAGATCAAATATCTGTCGACTGTTAGCAAGGATGGTAGGTTACCCAATGACATAAAAAGCAAAATTGCGTCGTGGGTAGTAGGTCTTGGAACCGAGCGGAATTTTCGTCACATGATCGTGCATGGCGTAAGCATACGACTGAATCGAAGAGGTGAACCAATCTGGCGATTTCAGAAGCTGACGTTGAAGGGGACCGTGCCTACGCTGGAAAACGAAACTTACTCGATGACACAAATTCACGAGCGCCAACGGGCTGCCAGTGAACTTCTTCGAAATATCGCGGAAACACTAAACCCTATCTTATTTCCGCCTTGGCCTCAAACATCCTCCACCAACCGCCCATAAAGCTCCGGCCGCCGGTCCCTGAAGAACCCGAATGCCGCGCGGTTCTTTGCACACTCCGCCAGATCGAACGTCGCGACAAGCACCCCGCTTTCCGCCGCCCCAAATTCCCCGACAAAATCACCGCGTTCGTTCGCGATAAAGCTGTGCCCGTAAAAGGTCTGATCCCCCTCGCGCCCGATGCGGTTGCTCGCCACCACTGGCACCACATTCGACACCGCGTGCCCGACCATCGCCCGCCGCCACAGCCGGCTCGTATCCAGATCCTCTGCCTCGGGCTCGTCGCCGATCGCGGTCGGGAACATCAAGATGTCCGCGCCCATCAGCATCAGCGCGCGCGCGGTTTCGGGATACCATTGGTCCCAGCAGATGCCGATGCCGACGCGGCCATATTTCGTGTCCCACACCTTGAAGCCGCTGTTGCCGGGGCGGAAATAGAATTTTTCGCTGTAGCCCGGCCCGTCGGGAATGTGGCTTTTTCGATAGACGCCCATGATGGCGCCCGCATCGTCGATCATCGCAAGGCTGTTGTAATAATGCTGCCCATCACGCTCGAAAAAGCTGGTCGGGATATAGACCTGCAGTTCCTTCGCAAGGGCCTGCATCGCAACCACGCTTGGATGCTCGGCAACAGGCGCGGCAGTCGCAAACGGTGCCAGTTCCTGCACCTTGCAGAAATACGGCCCTTCAAACAATTCGGGCGGCAGGATGATCTTTGCGCCCATCTGCGCCGCCTCGCGGACATGCGCCTCGACCGTGGCGAGGTTGGCGGCAAGCGGCCCGGGAAGCGCGCACTGGATGGCGGCAACGGTGATATTTTGAGTCATCGTCATATCTTCTTTCTAACGTCTTCGTGGCTTTGTGTCTTTGTGTGAGAAAAGATCGTTTCACACAAAGACACAAAGTCACGAAGAAGAACGTATCAAGCAGGCACTTGCTGGCTGATGCAATGAAAGCTCCCGCCGCCTGTGAGGATATGATCGGTCGGCAGGCCAACAACCTTACGGTCGGGGAACAGCGCAGCGGTGGCTTTCACCGCCGCCTCGTCGTTCGCCGCGCCATGCGTGGGCACGACCACCGTCTCGTTGCCAATGTAGAAGTTCATATAACTGGCCGCCGCGACGTCGCCATCGATCTCGATCCGCCCGGGTGAGGGCAGTGGCACCACATCGACGCCAAACGCCTTCGCCCGCCCCCAGGCATCGGCATAAACCGCGGCATTGGGATCATCCGCCCCCGCCGCTTCGGGCAGCGCCAGCACACCGGGCCCCACAAAGCGGGCGAGATTGTCGACATGCCCGTCGGTATGATCGCCCAGCAGGCCGTCACCGAGCCACAGCACGTGCGTTACGCCGAGATCGAGCATCAGCTGCGCTTCGATGTCCCCGCGCGTCATCATCGGATTGCGGTTCGGGTTGAGCAGGCATTGCTCGGTCGTCACCAGCATCCCCGCGCCATCGACATCAATCGCCCCGCCTTCGAGGATCATGTGGCGCGGATAGTGCGGCAAGTCTGCCGACGCGCAGAGCAGCCCCGCCAGCGCGTCGTCGACCACCGACGGATATTTCCCGCCCCAGCCATTGCCGCGATAATCGAGTGCGGTTCCGTCGCTGAGCACCAGCGGCCCGGTGTCGCGCAGCCAGATGTCGAAAAACGGCACCATGTGGATTTCTGCGCCCGTCTGAAGCGCGACCGCCCGGTCCGCCGCCGCTTCGTTGGCGCACACAAGGCGCACCACTTCGCCCTTGCCCCCCGCACGAATGGCGCGGGCAAACGCCGCGACTTGTTCCTGTGCCGGCTCAAGGTCTTCGAGCCACAGATCAGGCGCAGACGGAAACCCGATCCACAAGGCACTGTGCGGAGACCATTCGGCAGGAAAGTGCGGCATTCTCAATCAAACTCCGTTTGCCCTGAGCCTGTCGAAGGGTTGTCCTTCTGTCTGCAATGGCGAAAAGAAAAGACAGGACTTCGACAAGCTCAGCCCGAACGGTTTTTTATTTCCCTGCCCGGTCCTTGTCGCGGATCGCGCGGAATTCCGCCGTTGGGGACCAGTTCGGCCAGCTGTTGCCGCGCGCCAGTTCGCGGCCAATGCCGTAATACATTGTCAGGTCCTGCGCTGCGCCGTCCCAGTTCCAGTTGGCGTCATATTCGTCCTGCGGCTTGTGATAGCGGTTGACGACATAATCATCCGCCGCCGCTTTCCCCGCTGCTTTCCCGCCGACAACCAAGTCTTCGCCGCCCGACGCATACATCATCGGCACGCCAAGCCGCGCGAACGAGAAATGGTCCGACCGGTAATAATAGCCTTTTTCGGGATCAGGATCGAGCGCGACAACGCGGTTCGCTGCCTTGGCATAGCGCGCGACATAGTCGTCAAGGTCGGACAGGCCCGGCCCGACGACCACGACATCCTTCGTCGCGCCGACAACATTCAGCCCGTCCATATTCACGCCGCCGACGGTTTGGGCCAGCGGATAAACCGGATTTTCCGCGTAATATTTTGAGCCGAGCAGCCCCGATTCCTCGGCGGTGACGGCCAGGAAAATCTGGCTGCGCGCAGGGCGTCCTGCCTGACCGTTCATTTCGGCCAGCGCGATCAGGCCCGCTGTCCCGCTCGCATTGTCAACCGCGCCATTGCAAATGCCATCGCCTTTGACCGGCAGGCAGCGCCCGAGATGGTCCCAATGCGCCGAATACAGCACATAATCATTGGGTGCCGTCCGCCCGCGCTGGATGCCGATCACGTTTTTCGACATCTGCCGCCGGATTTTATTGTCCATCGACAGCGACATCTTCATGCCCAGCGGCACCGCCTTGAACCCCGCTACTTTTGCCGCGGCATTCATTGCATCGAAATCCTGCCCTGCATTGGCAAACAGCCGCGTTGCGGCGTCCTTGGTCATCCAGCCGATCGCGGCACTGTCGCTCATGTGATTGTCGGCGGCGTCAAGGCCAAGGCGCGGTTTCGCCCAGCTTGAGACGACCACATCCCAGCCATAAGCGGCGGGCTCGGTTTCATGGACGATGATGGCGGTCGCTGCGCCCTGTCGTGCGGCTTCCTCATATTTATAGGTCCATCGGCCATAATAGGTCATCGCGCGCCCGCCGAACGTGCCGGTCAGTGTCGGCGTCTGGTAATCGGGATCGTTGATCAGAATGACGACGGTCTTCCCTTTGACGTCGATCCCCGCATAGTCGTTCCACCCCAGCTGCGGCGCGTTGATGCCATAGCCCACGAAGACGACATCGCTGTTCTCGACCTCGACTTTGGGCACGACCCGGCTCGTCCCGATCACCATGTCGCTTTTATAAGCGAGCGCGATGGGTGATTTCCCGCCGGTAAACGTCAGTGGCGATGGCGTGGCGTTGATCTCGACCATCGGCACATCCTGATACCAGCTGCCCTTATTGCCGGGTTTCAGCCCCGCCTTTGCAAGGCGTGCGGCGATATACTGGATGGTTTTGGTTTCCTCGGGGCTGGTCGGTGCACGACCGGCATAAGCGTCCGACGACAGCGTGCGCGTCACGTCCTTCAACGTGCGGACGGGCACTTGGGGGTCGGGCTTGGCGAGCGCGGGGGCAGCGATGAGGATGGTCGAGGCGAGGAGCAGGGGGCGGATCATGGGAGTCTCCGGATATAGGGCCGATGCTCAACCCCTAACCGTTTGCCCTGAGCTTGTCGAAGGGTTGTCCTTCTTCTAACCGGCAAGAAAGGGCAGGGCTTCGACAAGCTCAGCCCAAACGGTATCGGGGGAACGTGCGTGCCAAAAAACGAACTCTACTACGGCGACAATCTCGACGTCCTGCGCCGCAAGATACCATCCGAAAGCGTCGATCTCTGCTACATCGACCCGCCGTTCAATTCGAAGCGCAATTACTTCCAGATTTACGACAACCAAGGCGGCGAAGACCGGGCGCAGGCGCAGGCGTTTGTCGATACCTGGGAATGGGGCGACGAAGCGGTGGAACCCAACAATCGTAGTTTTTGTTGATGGAACAATAACGAACAGATAGTAGACCGAAATGGGCCGCTGGAAACGAGTTATGGACACTCGCTCCAGCGGACCCGGGCCTGTCAGCTTTCGCTGACACATCTCCCCTTGTGGAAGGGGGAGAAATCTACTCCGACTTCATAGCCAGGGCCTTCACGACATCGGCAATTTTTGAAGCCTCGATCTGTGTCAGGTCGAACGGTAGATTCATAATTCGAACTACAACGTCGGCGCGAATTGGTATTGGGAATACGTTGGCGGGCTGATGCACGCTCGGCTCCTCGCGACGAGGCGCCTCGCTCCTCGACACAGGTTTGTTTTCAGCCTTTTTAGCGGATTGCTTTTTTCCATTTTCCGCAGCGCCTGCCTTCGGACGGTTTTGGGGCTTGTAGCCGCTAGGATTGTCTAAATAAGCGAGAAAGTCCGCAATGCTTGTAGCAACCCGACTCTTGTAAACGCCGAGGCTGCTGGGATTGTAGCTTCTGCCTTCGAGATTAATGAAACGCCCCATCACATTGTCTAAATCGATTGCAGCGATGTCCGTCTGCTCTTCCGGATCAAGGATACCCAGCACCTTGTTGCAAGCCGCTTTCCTGCCAACGATGGTGTTTCTTGGCACCAGCCCTTTTGCTGCAAGATAATCAAGATGGACGAGAAGGGAATCGAGTGAACGGTTTGACATGTCAATCTCCTAATGCGTTTAATATCGTATATTGATAGAAACGTCAAGGGCATAAACGCATTTCGATTAACGCTCGGATTTGTTTTTCTCAAACGAAGGCGATACCGTGCTCAATGCCTATTGCGCTATTGCGGGACGACGGTGGCGGTGGCGGTGGCGGTGGCGCAGCGGCTGGGGCGGTGCTGGATCGGGAGCGACATCACCTATCAGTCGATCTCGCTGATCCTCAAACGCCTCGCCGACAAATACCCTGCCGACTGGCCTTAAATCGAGGCCGACATCCTGCTCGACGGCGTCCCGCGCGATCTCGCGTCTGCTGTGGCTCTGGCCAACCGCAAGGACGACAAGACGCGCAAGGAATTCGAGAAATGGGCCGTGCTCACCTATTCGAACAATCAGGCGCGCATCAACGAAAAGAAGGGCGCTGACGCACGGATCGACGGCATCGCCTATTTCCTGATCGACAAGGATACCAACGGTAAAGCCATCTTTCAGGTCAAATCAGGCAATTCGAACCGCGCGACGCTCGCCACGCTCAATTCGGACCGCCAGCGCGAAAAGGCCGAGTTCGGCTATCTGCTGACAATGGACCTGCCGACCAAAGCGATGCGTGACGAAATCGCGGCGGCGGGGAAATATAAACACCCCCTCCTCAACCGCGAGGATGACCGTATCCAGGTGATCACCGTGGCCGAAATCCTGCGCGGTGGCCGGCTCGACCTGCCAATGGCCCGCGCCGACGCGGTGAAATCGGCGGCGGCGCAGGGCGACGACGGTGCACAGGGGGCGTTGCTCTAACGGGCGTCAGAAACCCCTGTCCTACAGCTTTTGATCCTGTTATGTTCCGTGCTGGCTCTTTTTGAATCGTCGGGCAGCAATGAAAACGGGCGCAACACCAAAGGTGCGCGCCCGTGATCGATATGGGTGAAGTTTGTGAAGTTTGACGCGTTTAGCGCGAATAGAATTCGACGACCAGGTTCGGTTCCATCTTCACCGGATACGGCACTTCGTCGAGCGTCGGGACGCGCGTGAAGGTTGCCTTCGCCGTGCCGTCGATGCCGATATATTCAGGAATATCACGCTCGGGGAGCGACTGTGCTTCCATGACGAGCGCCATTTCCTGCGCCTTGGTGCCCAGCGAGATTTCATCACCGACGCTGCAGCGACGCGAGGCGATGTTGCACTTCACGCCATTGACGCGGATGTGGCCATGCGAAACGAGCTGGCGCGCAGCGAATACGGTCGGCGCAAACTTGGCGCGGTAAACAATCGCGTCGAGGCGGCGCTCAAGCAGACCGATCAGGTTCTGCGACGTATCGCCCTTCATCCGTGCGGCTTCGGTGTATTGCTTCTTGAACTGCTTTTCGGTGACTTCGCCGTAATAGCCCTTCAGCTTCTGCTTGGCTTTCAGCTGGAGACCATAGTCGGAAACCTTGCCCTTGCGGCGCTGGCCGTGCTGGCCGGGGCCATATTCGCGCTTGTTGACGGGCGACTTCGGACGACCGAAGACATTTTCGC
>JAYWFN010000258.1:0-3187 GCA_043778785.1 Sphingomonas sp.
CTTGATACCATTTGTGTTCGCAATACTGATCGCGCGCGTTGCGATCGCCACCGAGATGGTGAACATAATAATAGTTCTGGAACAGCCCGTGATGTGCGACGATCCAACAGACCTCCGGGCGGACATAGGGGCGAAGAATCGCGGCCGCGACCTCGGAATGGTTATACGGGGCAAGCTCGTCGCCGATATCATGGATCAGTGCGCCGAGGATCATTTGCTCGTCTGCCCCGTCGTGCATTGCCCGGGTTGCGGTCTGTAGTGAGTGATCGAGCCGCGATAGGCGATAACCTCCCATCCCAACATCGAGCGCGCCCAACGCATTCAGAACCTTGTCGGGCAGCCCGCGCGCATAGTTGCGTTCATGCCGGTCGAGCATTTCATATTCTTCGCGGGTTCCGTCTTCCATCTTCAGGAAGCTGACAAGGTCGCTCACTTTACCTCCCCGATAGTCGGTGGCTTATTGCCGGTTCGCCTATCACGTCTTTCTCGCGCTTCGGCGCAGCCCCGTCAGCAATGGCGCAACATGGGTTTCGGGCAGGGATAGCCACAACAGGCCGGCGATCAAAAACGTCGCGCTGGCCACGCCCATTGTCGCGCCGAGACCGAAACTGGCGGCAAGCTGGCCGGTAATCAATGGCGCAAAGAAGCTGATGACGCGACCCCAGTTGAATATCGACGCCGCAGTCGATTTCAGATGAGGGGGATAGAGTTCGGTCAGCCAGGGGCCCCAGATCACGCTGGCCGACAGCATGAAGCCGTAGGTGGCGCCGATGACGCCGAGCAGCACATAGTTCGTCGGAACGGCCAAATAGGCCGCAATTGCGATTCCGGCGGCGAGAAAGCCGAAAGCGGGCAGCCGCCGCCCCCATAGGTCGCCTGCCCATCCCCAGAAAAAGCAACCGACGATGTTTGCCGCAAACTGCCAAGCCACCAACTGTCCGATGGGACCGGCGGCGAGGCCGCGCGTGTCGCGAAGATAGGTCGTCAACCATCCGCTATAGGCCTGGTAGGCAAAGAAATTCAGACCGGTCAGTGCGGCCAGCATGATCGTTCTCCGGCGCAAGGCGGGGGTGAACAGCTCCATGACTGGAAGTCGCGTATCGGCGGCGCTTGCTTTGCGATGGTCGACGCTTTTTGGAATAAGGACGAAGGCGAGGACCGCAAGTGCGACGGGCGGTGCCCCACCAACCCACAGCAGCAACCGCCAGTCATGCTCAGCAAACGTGCTGCTTGCGAGCCCAAGCACAGCGATCGCGCCGCTCGCCACCGCGTTGACGAATGACGCGAGGCGGCCGCGCACGGGTCCCTCGAACAGGCTGACATAGGTGCCGACGACGATCGGGAAGATACCGCCGAGGAACAACCCCAGCACCCCGCGTTGCAGCAGATATTGCGGATAGCTCTCGACGAACGCACCAAGAATCGCGCTGGTGCCGTAGCCGACCATGATGGCAAACAGCATCGGACGCCGTCCGAATCGGTCGGCGAGCTGGCCCATTACGATCGCGCCGATGAGCGCGCCCGCGCTCTGTGCCGAATAGCCCGAGCCTGCCTGGGTCAGCGTCAGGCCGAGCGACTCACGGATGAAGGGCCTGAGTACATCGACGGTGTTCCATGACCAGGCATAAAAAAACTCGGCCACAAGCAGGAATCCGAAAGCGACGAGCGCGCGACGCAGGGGCGGATACATCGTAATTTCGAGTGGACCGGCTGAGGCGTCGGCTACGCGCACGATCGTGTCGGTCATGCGTCATCTCCCCTCTGGCTACCCTGCGGCAAATCCTAGTCCGACAAGTGCGCGCCCAATTTAAGCGTGTCAATGACTGCAAAACCAACAAAAAGAACTGAAACGGAGCTACAACCCGAAAAGATGCTAGTTACAATTACCTTAAATCAGTATGTTAGTTCGACAGCAACGACTTAGATGCGGATGCAAAAATCTGCGTGACTTTCCGATTCGACGGCGGTAGTCTGTAGATAATGGCTGCGGCGACATGCGGGCTGACACTACTGGGGGATAAAATGAGGAACGTATATCTTGGCGGCGCATCGGCGCTCGCGCTCGCATTGTCAGCGACCGTCGCTCATGCGCAGCAGCCACCAGCGGCAACCGCCGAAGCCAATGCGGCAGGCGTCGCCGACATTGTCGTCACGGCGCAGCGTCGCGAGGAAAATCTTCAGCGCGTAGCCGTCGCCGTCACTGCAGTTACCGGCGACGTCCTAACCTCGCGCGGTGTCACCGACGTGTCGCAACTCGCAAAATTCGTTCCCGGCTTCAATTTCGGGCGCACTGGCTCCGACGCACGCCCCGCGATGCGCGGCATTCGCACCGCCAATAACGAAGTGACCGGTGATCCGGTGATCGGCTACTATGTCGACAGCATCTATCAGTCGCGTACCAGCCAAGCGCTGCTCGGTTTCGTTGATGTGTCGCGCGTCGAAGTGCAGCGCGGCCCACAGGGAACGCTTTATGGGCGCAACACCATCGGCGGCAACATCACGGTGACCACGAATGAGCCGGGCGATAGGATTGCCGCTGGAGCGACCGTCACTGTCGGCAACTTCCACCGCGTTCGGGCCGAAGGCTTCGTCAACACGCCGCTCAGCGAAGGCTTGTCACTGCGCATCGCCGGTGCATTTGAAAACCAGCGCGGCTATGTGAAGGACGATTATAACCCGGCTGCCGACCTGTTCGATATCAGCCAGCGGTTCGTTCGCGGATCACTGAAGTATCAGTCCGGCGATTTTAAAGCAGTGTTTCGCGCTGAATATTCGCACAGCGGCGGTAATGGCGATTCGGCTTTCGGCTACAAGCAGATCGGCACTTATGTTGATCCCGCCACCTGCCAAGCTTTGTTCAATGCCACGGTATTGCTTCTCAACACGCGCGGCAACAACCGTGACGGGGTGAACGATTGCACCACCACAGCCGCCACGCCAACCCGCGCCACAGGCGTCGGCGTTGATCTGGGCATCCCGATCTACAAGCCCGGCGAACGTTATGTCGTCGACAATGACTACCACACCTTTCGGAACATGAATCAGTTCCAGACGTCACTCGACATGAGTTATGACATCGGACCGAGCACGATCCGTTCGATCACCGGCTATGTCGACTATACCGGTAACCGCACCAGCGATTCCGACTTCTCGGCCTCGACGATCGCCATCGATCTGCAGAATACGA
>JAYWFN010000259.1:0-18390 GCA_043778785.1 Sphingomonas sp.
TGCGGGTATCTTCAAGCCTACCGCCGCCCCACCCCGCGCCTCAGCGAAGGCCAAGCCCTCGCGCCCATCGTCCATGCGATGATGGATGTGTCCGACGGACTCCTGATCGATGCGCAGCGGATGGCCGATGCGAGCAACCTGGCGCTCGAAATTGATCTCGATGCCGTGCCGCATGTCGGCGAGATCATGGCCGCGATCACGGCGGGCGATGATTATGAACTGCTCTTTGCCGCTGCGCCCGATGCGATGCTTCCCGTGCCCGCCGCGCGCATCGGGCAGTTCTCCGACGGCACTGGTCTTACGCTCTGCAACGGCGACGGCCCCGTCGCTTTGCCGCAAAGGCTTGGCTACACGCACGGATAAGGTTGCATTGCGCCACACGTCCCCTCTATAGGCGCGCCCAATCACTGCCGCGCTGAAGCTTGGCCTGCCGACGACATAAGGGGAACTCCGGCTCATGAATCTCGTTCTTATCGCCATCGCGTGCGGCTTCATCGCTGTGCTTTATGGAGCGCTCACCAGCCAGCAGGTTCTTCGTGCATCCGCGGGCAATGCCAAGATGCAGGAAATCGCCGCCGCGATTCAGGAAGGCGCGCAAGCCTATCTGTCGCGCCAATATCGCGCGATTGCGATTGTCGGCGTGATCGTTGCGGTGCTGGTGGCCTATTTCCTCGGGCTGACGTCGGCCGTCGGCTTTCTGCTCGGCGCGATCCTCTCGGGCGCGACGGGCTTTATCGGGATGAACATCTCGGTGCGCGCGAATGTCCGCACGGCGCAGGCGGCGTCGGTCGGTCTTCAGGAAGGCCTGACGATGGCATTCCGCGCTGGTGCAATCACCGGCATGCTCGTGGCGGGCCTTGCGCTCCTCGCGATTGCCGGATTCTTTTATTACCTCATCGGCCCGGCGGGCCACCTTCCCAACGACCGTGTTGTTATCGACGCGCTGGTTGCGCTGGCGTTCGGCGCGTCGCTGATTTCGATCTTCGCCCGTCTCGGTGGTGGTATCTTCACCAAGGCCGCTGACGTCGGCGCCGATCTCGTCGGCAAAGTCGAAGCCGGAATCCCCGAAGACGATCCCCGCAACCCTGCGGTCATCGCGGACAACGTCGGCGACAACGTCGGCGATTGCGCGGGCATGGCGGCTGACTTGTTCGAAACCTATGTCGTCACCATCGGCGCGACGATGGTGCTGATCGCGCTGCTCGTGAAGGGCGCGGGCGATGCGCTGCTCCCCCTGATGAGCCTCCCGCTGCTCATCGGCGGCGTCTGCATCATCACATCGGTGCTCGGCACTTATTTCGTCCGCTTGGGCAAAAGCACCAACATCATGAATGCCATGTACAAGGGCTTTATCGTAACCGCCGTTTCGTCGGCGGTCGTGATCTGGTTCGCCACGCAATATGCGCTCGGCGACATGGAAGCTGTGATGGGCGCGAGCCTCGACGGCACCGGCGGGTTCACCGGCCGCATGCTGTATTATTGCATGTTCCTCGGCCTCGTCATCACCGGTCTGCTGATCTGGATCACCGAATATTATACCGGCACCAATTATCGCCCGGTGCGCAGTATCGCCAAGGCGTCGGAAACCGGCCACGGCACCAACGTCATTCAGGGTCTGGCGATCAGCCTTGAATCGACCGCACTGCCCACGCTCGTGATCTGTGCGGGCATCATCATTGCCTATCAGCTTGCGGGCCTCATCGGCATTGCCTTTGCGGCAACCTCGATGTTGGCGCTGGCGGGCATGGTCGTCGCGCTCGATGCTTATGGTCCGGTGACCGACAACGCCGGCGGCATCGCCGAAATGGCAGGCCTCGACGACAGCGTTCGCCAGAAAACTGACGCGCTCGACGCGGTTGGCAACACCACCAAGGCCGTGACCAAGGGTTATGCCATCGGGTCGGCCGGTCTCGCCGCACTCGTGCTGTTTGCGGCTTACACCACCGATCTCGACGAATTCTTCCCGAACCTCGATGTCGATTTCAGCCTCAAGAACCCCTATGTCATCGTCGGGCTGCTGCTCGGTGCGCTGCTCCCCTATCTGTTCGGGGCGATGGGCATGACCGCCGTGGGCCGTGCCGCCGGCGAAGTCGTTAAGGACGTCCGCGACCAGTTCGCGAAGAACCCCGGCATCATGACGTATGAGAGCAAGCCTGACTATGCGCGCACGGTCGATCTGGTGACGAAGGCAGCGATCAAGGAAATGATCGTGCCGTCGCTGCTCCCCGTTCTGGCTCCCATCGTGGTCTATTTCATGATTACGGCGGTTGCCGGTCAGGCGCAGGGCTTTGCCGCGCTCGGGGCGCTCCTCTTGGGCGTCATCGTCGGCGGGTTGTTCGTCGCCATCTCGATGACGTCGGGCGGCGGCGCATGGGACAATGCCAAGAAATATATCGAAGACGGCAACCACGGTGGCAAGGGCAGCGAAGCGCATAAGGCAGCCGTGACCGGCGACACCGTCGGCGATCCCTATAAGGATACCGCTGGCCCCGCCGTCAACCCGATGATCAAGATCACGAACATTGTCGCGTTGTTGTTGCTGGCGGCGCTGGCGCACGCGGCTTAGCGTCGCGCGCGTGCGCCCCGCACGCCGACAGACGCAAGCCCGGACGGCGGGTCAGCCCCGCTGAACCCGTCCGACGACACGGCTTGGCCGGGTCGGATCCCGCTTAAGAAAAGCCCCGTCCGGATCATCCGGGCGGGGGCTTTTCTAATTCGCGTCGGCAATCGCGATCAGCGCGGCATCGACCGCGCGTGCTGCATTGTCGCCATCGGGCACGTCATTGGCAAAAGTTGAAAAGGTCAGCGTCCGGCCGCTCCTTGCGATCAGATAGCCCGAGAGCGCCGACGTCGCGTTGAGCGTCCCGGTCTTGGCGAAAATCCGACCGGCCAGCGCCGTGCCCGCATAGCGCCGCGCCAGCATTCCTTCACCACCGACGGGCAATGTCGCCCGCCACCGCGCACCCCACGGCTGCGCCGCGATCCAGCGCAGCAGCGTTACCATCGCGCGCGGGGCGATGCGGTTATAGGTCGACATGCCGCTGCCGTCGGAAAAAGCATAATGGCGCGGGTTGACTCCGGCACGGTCGAACATCGTCCGCACCACGCTTAACCCATCGGCAATCGAGCCTGTCGCCGTCGGGCTGCCCAACCGTCGCAGGATCAGTTCGGCATGGAGATTCTGGCTGGTCTTGTTGATGATGGTCAGGTCTTCGCTCAGCGGCGGCGGCGTCAGTGCGGCAAGCGCCGGCGTTTGGGATGCGGGCGCTGCGGGCATGTCCGCCGGACGGTGGCGCGCGCTGACCTGCCCCTTCACCTTGACCCCGTGCGCGACCAGCATCGCGCGCATCAGCCACGCCGCATAATAAGCAGGATCATCGACGCTCAGCACCAGTGTTTCAGGCGACGCCCCGGCGGCGATGCTGCCCGTCACGCTGATCACGAAACCATTTGGCGCCCGGTCGAAGGCCAGCGTCGAGGCGCTGCCCGCCGCGCCCGTCACCGCGCGATTGTCGATGCTGTAATAGGCTGGCAGGCTGACGGTCGGCTTCGTGCCCTCGGCACCCGGCGTCACGGTCATCGTGATCGCGTTGTCATCGATGCTTAGCGCCGACGCTGCCGTCCCCGATTTGCCGGGGATATTGTTCCAGCTCATGCCCGGGCTCCAGCGCTGGTCGGCAAAGCGGGTGTCGTCGCCGACAACATCATAAACTTTGCGCGTTGCCGCCGCGACGGCATCGGCCAGCATCGCCAGGCAATCGGCGACACAATCAGGCGCCGATGACAACCGTGCATCGCCGCGTCCTTCGATCACGACATGCCTCTTGCGCTTGGCATCACGCGTGATCCGCACCCGCGTTCCGCCATCGACGTCGGGCTGATCCAGCCCGCCCAGCGCCATGAACGCCGCTGCCGTCGTCACGATCTTTGTGTTCGACGCCGGAATGAACCGCCCCTCGGGATTGATCGCGATAATCTCGCGTCCGTCCGGATCGGTCACGACCACGCCAAAGCGCGTGCCGGGACTCGCCACGCCCAGCTGCCCCTCGATGCGTTTTTGCAGCGATGCGGCATCCTGCGCGTGCGCCGCCGGCATTGCCCCCGCCAGCAAAAGAATGAATGCGATCCGTTTCATACCGCCGATCATGCGCACATGGGTTCCCGGACGCAATCGGGGGCCACAATTTCCGCTATCCGCAGCGGCTTGTTCGTGGCATGTTCTGCGCAAGAGGATGATCCCGATGCGTTACGCTCTGACTATGCTCGCGCTCACTGTCTCGCTCGCCGCGCAAGCCGAACCCGTGCCGACTGTGCCCGATGTTGTGGCAACGGTCGCCACGCGCACCGATACTGCGATGCGCATGACTGTGCCCGTGACCATCGAAGGGCGCGGCCCTTACCAGTTCGTCGTCGATACCGGCTCCGACCGCACCGTCGTTTCGCAGGAACTGGCGACGCTGCTGAAACTGGCGGCCGGCGAAACGGTGACGATGCACAGCATGACCGGCGTTGCCCCCGCCAATACCGTAACAGTGCCGAGCCTGACGGTCGCGGGGCAGACAACGCTTGGGATCAATGCCCCCGCCCTGTTGCAGACCTATCTCGGCGGCCATGGCTTGCTGGGCATCGACACGCTGAAAAACCGCCGCGTGGTGATGGATTTCACCAAACGCACGTTGACCGTCCTGCGTGCGGGCGAAAAAGAGAGTTACGATCCCGACACCATCGTGGTCACGGCGCGGTCGAAATACGGCCAGCTGGTCCTTGTCGATGCCGATGTTGACGGCACACCGATTACTGTCATCATTGATTCGGGCGCTGAAAATACCATCGGCAATGCGCCGCTTCGCGCGCTGCTTGCCAAGCGCAACCGCAAGATGCAGTTTTTCAAAACCGAACTCATCGATGTGACGGGTGGCAGGCTCGGCGTCGAATATGCCGCCGTCGGGCATATCCGGATCGCCGGAATCCGCGTCGAAAATGCCGTAATCGCGTTTGCCGATGCGCATCCGTTCAAGCGCTATGGCCTGCTCAACAAACCGGCGATGCTGCTCGGCATGGACACGCTGCGCGGTTTCCGCCGTGTTTCGGTTGATTTCGCCCAGCGCAAGGTTCGTTTCCTGCCGCCCGGAACGCTTGGATGAGCGCATTCGAATTTGCGGGTCACACGCTGCATGCCTTGCCGCAGGGCGCGATCTTCTGGCCCGCCCGCCGCGCCCTGATCGTGGCTGACCTGCATTTCGAAAAAGCGAGCTGGTTTGCCAAATTCGGCCACCAGATGCTCCCGCCTTATGATTCGATCGCGACGCTGGCTGACCTGACGGCGCTGGTTGCCGCGACCGCCCCGACCGAATTGTGGTGCCTTGGCGACAGTTTCCACGACAGCGCCGGTGCGCGCCGTCTGCCCGAGCGCGCACAAACCATGCTGCGCGGCCTGACGGCGCGGGTCGATTGGGTCTGGGTGACGGGCAATCATGACCATGCGCTTGCTGATCCCTTTGGCGGGCGCATTGTCGACGAAGCGATAGTCGATGGCCTGGTCCTGCGCCACGAAGCCGATCCGGCCGATCCGCGCCCCGAATTGTCGGGCCATTTCCACCCGAAACTGCGCGTCGCCATCCGCGGCCGCAACGTCGCGCGGCGCTGCTTTGTGGCAAGCGCAACGAAGCTGATCCTGCCTGCGTTCGGATCATTGACCGGCGGATTGGATGCGGGACATCCCGAAATTGTGAAAGCCGTCGGCGGCGGCGCGCGCGCCCTTATTCCCGTTAACGACCGGCTTCTGAGCTTCCCGCTGGCCGCTTGAGCCAGATAGGTTTCACCCAAAGGACCAAAGCGAGTGCACGGACTTAGTGCGTGCACTCCCTTTGGTCCTTTGGGTGAAAAAATCTAATCTGCCTTCGGCGATCAGGCCGAAGGTTTCGCCACCCACAGCGCCGGAAACGTCTTTTTCAGCGCCGCAACCTTCGGCGCGTCCCAGCGGCGGATATAGCCGTGGTTCGGGTTCTTGAACGCAAAATCCTGATGATAGGCTTCCGCCGGAAAGAAGCCGCCCGACTCGATTCTTGTCGCGACCGGCGCGCCCCAGACGCCGCTTTTGCCGATCTGCGCGATGTAAGCGCGGGCAACGCGGGCCTGATCGGGGGTTTGCGCGAAGATGGCCGAGCGATAGCTGGTGCCGCTGTCGGGCCCCTGCCGGTTCAACTGCGTCGGATCATGTGCCACCGAAAAATAAACACGCAGCAGCGTCGCATAGCTGATCTTGCGCGGATCATAGGTCACGCGGATCGCTTCGGCATGGCGTGTGGTTTCGGTGCTGACTTTGTCATAGGTCGCGTCGGCTGCGCTGCCTCCGGCATAGCCCGACGAAACTGCGACCACGCCGTTCAAATGGCTGAACACCGCTTCCATGCCCCAGAAGCATCCGCCCGCGAGCACAGCGGTCGCGCGGCTTCCTGTCGGGGCTGCGTCAACGGCGGGCATCGGGACAAGCACCGTGCGTTCAGCGGCCGTGGTCCCGCTTGATAGCGCAAAAAGGGCCAGCGCGCCAAGCGCACCAGCGGCAAGTGTTGCTTTCATGGTCATGCTCGTTGTTCGGTCCATCGCGTGATCTGGTTACAGCAAACCGGGCACAAGCGCGAGCATGGCAACGGCAGCGACGGCGAAACCGCCCAGAAATAGCTGCGTGAAATCGGACTTCAGGGCATGGCGCATGGCAGGCCTTTCGCAGGGGAGATGTTACAGAGACGTAAACTGCCCGCAAAAGGTTTCATGCACGCTGAACGCGGTGGTTAGCTGAGGTTCAGATTTCTCCAACTTCGTCACCCCCGCGAAGGCGGGGGTCCATCTCCAGAGGCTCAAGATTGGGCGTTGGATTCCCGCCTTCGCGGGAATGACGGGATTGGTTCTGTTCTATGAAAGCGCCGCGCATGCTTCCTGAATCCGCGTGCAGGCGTCGGTCAAAATCGCTTCCGACGTCGCATAGCTGATCCGAAACGCGGGGCCGAGGCCGAACGCCTCGCCATTCACCGCCGCTACGCGAACGTCGTCGAGGAAATAATCGATCAGGTCGGCGTCATTCTCGATGCGCTTGCCCTTCGGCGTCGTCTTGCCCATGCAGCCGGTGGCGTCGGGATAAACGTAGAATGCCCCCTCGGGCGTCGGGCAATGCAGCCCCGGCGCGTCGTTGAGCATGCGCACGACCAGGTCACGCCGCTTCAAAAATGCCGCATTGCGCTCGGCCAGAAACGACTGGTCGCCTGATAATGCCGCCGTCGCCGCTGCCTGTGCAATCGAGCAGGGGTTCGACGTTGACTGCGATTGCAACTTGCTCATCGCCTTGATCAGCCACGCTGGCCCGCCCGCAAAGCCGATCCGCCAGCCCGTCATCGAATAGGCTTTCGAACAGCCGTTGATCGTGATCGTGCGCTCGTAAAGATCGGGGCAAACCTGCGCGATCGTCTTGAACGGCGTGTCGGCATACCAGACATGCTCGTACATATCGTCGGTCATGATCATGACATGCGGGTGGCGGCGGATAACCTCGCCGAGCGCCAGCAATTCGGTCGCCGAATAAGCCGCCCCCGTCGGGTTCGACGGCGAATTGAGCAGCACCCATTTGGTCCGCGGCGTGATCGCGGCATCAAGCTGTGCGGGGAGAATCTTGTAAAGCTGGTTCGCGCCCGCGCTGACGATCACTGGCGTCCCGCCCGCGAAGTTCACGATGTCGGGATAGCTGACCCAGTATGGCGCGGGGATGATAACTTCGTCGTCCTTGTCCACCGTGGCGACCAGCGCGTTGAACAACGTATGCTTGCCGCCGACGTTCACGCTGATTTCGTTCGCGGCATAGGTCAGGTCGTTGTCGCGCAGGAATTTGGCGGCAATCGCGGCTTTCAGTTCGGGCGTGCCATCGACGTTGGTGTATTTTGTTTTACCCGCGCGGATCGCTGCGATGGCGGCCTCTTTCACGAAATCGGGCGTATCGAAATCGGGTTCGCCGGCGGAAAGGCCGATGACGTCGATCCCCTCGCGCGTCATTGCCAGCACGCGGCTGGTCATCGCAAGCGTTGGCGAAGGTTTGATCCGGTCGATGGCGGCGGAAAGCTGGGGCACGGCAAATCCCTATGTGACGGGTCGCCTATAGCGCGACCAACTTTGCGGGCAACAGCCCACGCCCTATTTTCTGTAAAGTCGCGCGGGCAACAGCCCGCGCAAGGAATTGCCGATGAAAAAACCATGCGCCAGATCATCGGCGCGCAAATCGCACTCAATGGCTTTGCCGGTCTCGATGAGTTCGGCACGCAAGATACCGCCGAGAAGGCCACGCGACAGCGGCGGGGTCAGCAGCATGTCACCGTCGGCCACAAAGATATTGGTAAAGCTCCCCTCGGTCAGAAACCCGTCCGGATGCATGAACAGTATTTCAAATATGCCCTTGCGCGCCGCATCGTAAAAGCGCCGGTCGGTCGTCTTGTGCCGCAAGCGGAAATCATCTGCGTCCACGGGCAGCGCGGCCAGCGCAACCATTGCATCGCCCGTTGGCGGATCGGGCAGCGGTCGTGTTTCGATGGCCATGGCCCCGCTGGGCGCCAGCACAAGGCGCACCCGGCGCGGTTCGCGCAGATGAAAAGTCGCGGCCTGCAATTCATTGCGCGCGGCATGCCGATCAAAAGCAAGTCCAAAAGTCGCAGCACTGGATTTCAGACGCACCAAATGCTGCTCCAGCCGCGCAATTCCCTCGATCGGATCGAATGCCATCGTCTCGATCAGGTCAAAGTGACGTGGGCTCGCGATAAACGTGCCCTTGGCAAGACACTCCGCCCATTCGTCGCGCGTGTTCGAATCGGCAACGATGCCCGAGCCGAGGCCGAGTCGCGCCGCTCCCTCACCCAGACGCAGCGTCCGGATCGCCACATTGAATGCGGCCGAAATGCCGCCCGCATCGATCCGCCCGATGCTCCCGGTGTAAACCCCGCGTGGCCGCGCTTCGATGTCGGCGATGGCTTCCATCGCGCGGATTTTCGGCGCACCCGTGATCGACCCGCAAGGATAGATGGCGCGGATGATGTCGATCGCGTCGCTTCCTTCGGCAAGATCGCCGGTCACTGTCGATGTCATCTGGTGCACGGTCGGATAGGTTTCGACATGGAACAGGTCGGGCACCGCGACGCTCCCCGGCGTGGCAATCCGCGACAGATCGTTGCGCAACAGGTCGACGATCATCAGATTTTCGGCGCGCTGCTTGGGGTCGGTCTTGAGCGTCTCTGCCGCCGCGCGATCCTCGTCGGGGTCGGTAGAGCGCAGCGCCGTCCCTTTCATCGGTCGCGTCCACACCCGCGCGCTGTCGCAGGCAAAGAACAATTCGGGCGACATCGATAACATCCAGTCGCGCCCCGTGTGGACGACGCCGCCATAGCCCGCCCGCGCCCGCGCCCGCAGCCCCGCATAAAGCGCCAGCGGATGCCCCGCGGTCTTCACGGTCGCACCAAATGTCAGGTTCGCCTGATAAATGTCACCGGCTTCGATCAGCGCCTGAACCTGCATCATCGCGGCATCATAACCGGCGCGGTCGATGTCGGGCGTCGGTGCGCCAATCCATGCCCCCGCCGGATCGGGCAGCAGCGCCGCAACATCCTCGGGGGCAATCTCTTCAAACCCGCGAAACAGCCCGAACCACAGCAGCGGTGCCTCGGTCGTCGTGGCCACCAGCGGCGTCAGCGTCGGCTCGAGCGCATGCCCCGCTTCATACGCCAGATAACCCGCTGCATGCAGCCCGCCGCGCGTTGCCGTCCGCAAGGCCTCGAGTGCCGTCGCGATGTCCTCCATCCGCCGCGTCACGACAATCTCGACCGGATCGACATACAGCCGCGCCTTTGCCGCGCCGGTGACGCGGGCATCGTCGAGCAGCACGAACGGCGTGTCGGTGCGGGGCAGGCGGCGCATCATTGCGTCGCTCCTGCCAGCGGAATGATCCTCTTGCCAGCGCAATTAACTTGCGCAAGACAAGCATCAGCAATTTTCCATGGAGCCATCATGAAGCGTTTCATTCTCGCTGCCGCCCTGATCGCCACACCCGCATTTGCCGACATGCCCAAGCCTGCCGCTATCGTGGCCGACGGCGCGCCTGCTGTGCCCGTTGCGCTCGCGGCGAAAACGCGGGCCTATATGGAGTTCCGCACCGCATCCTTTTCGGGCTGGAACGTGGCCGACAAATCGATGCTGATCAGCACACGCTTCGGCGATGTCGCACAGCTGCACAGTGTCGCCGCGCCGATGATGGACCGCCGCCAGATCAGCTTCGAAGCCGAGCCGGTGCGCGGCAGCTGGTCGCCCAAAGGCGACACCCTCGTCGTCAACAAGGACACCGGCGGCAGCGAATTCTTCCAGATCTACACACTGAAGAACGGGCAATTGACGCTGCTTACCGATGGCAAAAGCCGCAACAGCTTCAACGGCTGGAATCAGGATGGGACGCTGATCGGCTACACGTCCACCCGTCGCAACGGCGCCGATACCGATCTTTACGTGATGGACCCGCGCGATCCCAAAACCGACCGTCTGGTGGCGCAGGTCAAGGGTGGCGGCTGGGGCATTGCCGATTTCATGCCCGATGGAAAAACCGCGATCGTCGGCAATTACATATCGATTGCCAAGACCGATTTTTACACGCTCGACCTCGCCAGCGGCGCGATGACACCCATCGGCGACCACAAAAAGACCATCGCTTATGGCAGCGCGCAATCGGCCCCCGACGGCACGCTCTGGGTGACCAGCGACGAAGGCGCGGACTTTCAGCGCCTTGGCACGCTCGATCCGAAAACCGGCAAATTCACCCCGCGCAGCCCCGAAAAGAAATGGGACGTCGACACGTTCGATATCGCGCCTGACGGCAGCTTCATTGCTTACACTGTCAACGAAGCAGGCACAGACCGCGTGCGCATCATGGACATCGCCAGCGGCACCGTGCGCACCGTGACCGCGCTCCCGGCGGGCGGCGCGGGCGGTGTCGAGATCGCACCGTGGGGCACGATTGGTCTCACGTTCAATTCCGCCAAAAGCGCCTCTGATGCTTATGCCATCGACCCCAAAACGCTTGCCGTCACGCGCTGGACGCAAAGCGAAACCGGCGGGCTCGATGCCGCCGCCAATGTCGAACCCGAATTTGTCGAAGTGAAAAGTTTCGACAAGGAACCCGTCTCGGGCTTTCTCTATCGTCCCGACCCCGCCAAATTCCCCGGCAAGCGCCCGCTCCTCATCAGCATCCACGGCGGCCCCGAAGGACAGTCGACGCCGGGCTTTCAGGGACGGCGCAATTATATGCTCAACGAACTCGGCATCGCGATCTTCTACCCCAATGTCCGCGGCTCGACGGGCTTTGGCAAACGCTTTGTCGGCCTCGACAACGGCCCGTTCAAGCGCGAGGATTCGGTGAAGGACATTGCGGCCTTCCTTGACCGCCTCGAAACCGATCCGGGCCTCGACAAATCGCGCTTTGCGGTCAACGGCGGCAGCTATGGCGGCTATATGTGCTATGCCAGTGCGATTTCTTACGGGCCGCGGCTGAAAGGTGCCTATTGCGTCGTCGCGATTTCGAACTTCGTGACGTTTCTCGAAAACACGCAAAGCTATCGCCGCGATCTCCGCCGTGTCGAATATGGCGACGAACGCGATCCCAAACAGCGCGCGCAATTGCTCAAAATCTCGCCTTTGACGCGCGTGAACGAGCTTAACATCCCGCTGATGATCGTCACCGGCGGCAACGACCCGCGCGTCCCGGCTTCCGAAGCCGATCAGATCGTCAAAGCGATCCGCGCGAAAGGCGGCACCGTCTGGCATCTCCTCGGCCAGAATGAGGGCCACGGCTTTGCGAAGAAAGAGAACCAGGATTATGAATTCTGGACCGGCCTGATGTTCTGGGAACGGACATTGTTGGGGCAGTGAACCAAACCCTCTCCCCTTGAGGGAGAGGGCGACTCGCGCCGCAGCGCGAGCGGGGAGAGGGAGATAAGGGATATGGAGCAGATTTACTCCGCGATGTCTGACTTCGTTGGCTGGATCGAGGAGGAATACGGCGTTGTTGCAGCTTGGGCAGCCGTTATTCTCGTGCTTGCGGTCTCTGTTGGCATTGTTTTGATGACGATTGTTTGGTTCGCGCGTTGATTTTTCGCCTCCTCAAAAACCGCTGTCCTACACGCAACGCTTGTGCTTAGCTCGACGGATGACGATCCACACTAATCCCGCCGCCACGCTGCCCGCGCGCGCCTTCCAAATCTGCCCGTCCGAAAAAATTTCGCCACACCCCCATAGTGTAACCTTTGTAACCTTCGCCCGCGTGCTCCCGATGCTCCTCTGCGCGATGTTCGCCACTTTCGCCGCGCCGGCATACGCGCAGATCGACCCCGCCACCCAAGCACGGATCGATCGCATCCTGAAAGCAACGCCGCTGATCGACGGCCACAACGACCTGCCGTGGGAAGTTCGTGACAATCATCAATTCAGCGTCGAGGGGCTTGCGGTCAACAGCGACAAGCTGCCCAAGCCAACAATGACCGATATGGCGCGTCTCCGCAAAGGACATGTCGGCGGGCAATTCTGGTCGGTGTGGTTGCCGTCCGAATTTACCGGCGATCGCGCGATCAAGGCAACCTTCGAACAGATTGACATCGTCAACCGCCTGATCCGCGCTTACCCGAACGATCTCGAACGCGCTGTGTCTGCTGCCGACGTGGTCCGCATCCACAAGGCGGGCAGGATCGCCTCGCTGATGGGGGCCGAAGGCGGGCACCAGATCGGCAATTCGATGGCCGCGCTGCGTGCCTATCGTGCGGCCGGCGTCGGTTACATGACGCTGACGTGGAACAATAACAACGACTGGGCCGATAGCGGCACCGACGAGCCCAAACATAATGGCCTGACCGCGTTCGGCAAAGCGGTGGTCACCGAAATGAACCGCATCGGGATGATCGTGGACTTGAGCCACGTCTCCGAAGCCACGATGGCGCAGGCGCTCGATGTGACCAAAGCGCCGGTGATGTTCTCGCATTCGAACGTCCGCGCGCTCAGCGACCATCCGCGCAATGTGCCTGATGCCATCCTGAAACGGCTGCCCGCGAACGGCGGCGTCGTGATGGTCAATGCCTATCCCGGCCACAATGACCCTACGGTGATCGGTTGGCAGGGTGCGCGCGCGGGCGAGGAAGCGCGGCTCGCACGCGTGTTCCCGGGACAGGCCGAGCGCCGCAAGGTCGCATTGGCCGACTGGGACAAAGCCAACATCCGCCCGTCCTCGCCGATCGCCGTGATGGCCAACCATATCGAGCATGTCGTGAAAATGGCGGGCTATGATCATGTCGGTATCGGTGCAGACTTGGACGGCGTGCCCTTCACCACTGTCGGGATGGAAGATGTTGCGGGCTATCCAAACCTGTTCGCCGAACTCATCAGGCGCGGGTGGAGCGACACAAACCTCGCCAAACTCGCAGGCGGCAACATCCTGCGCGTGATGCGCGGGGCGGAAGCAACGGCGGCGTCAATGAAAGACATGCCGCCGTCGATGGCGACGGTCGACGTTAAATGACCGATTCCGCGCCCCTTCGCGCCACGATCATTCCGGTGACGCCGCTCCAGCAGAATTGCACGCTGTTTTGGTGCACGCAGACCATGCGCGGCGCGTTCGTCGATCCCGGCGGCGACTTGCCCAAACTCAAAGCAGCGGCGGCACAACACGGTGTCACGATCGAGAAGATTCTCATCACTCACGGCCATATCGACCATTGCGGCGAAGCGGGAACGCTGGCGAAGGAACTCGGCGTGCCCATCGAAGGGCCGCATGAGGCCGACCGTTTCTGGATCAGCCGTCTCGAGGATGACGGCCGCAGCTACGGCGTCAATGGCAAGATATTCGAGCCCGACCGCTGGCTGACCAATGGCGAACAGGTCACCGTCGGAAAGCTGACGCTCGACGTCTATCACTGCCCGGGCCACACCCCCGGCCATATCATTTTCCACCACGCGCCGTCGCATGTCGCGATGGTCGGCGATGTCCTGTTTCAGGGCTCGATCGGGCGCACCGATTTTCCGATGGGCAATCATCAGGACTTGCTCGATGCCATCGTCACGCGGCTCTGGCCGTTGGGCGGTGAGACCAATTTCGTCCCCGGCCACGGGCCGATGTCAACCTTTGCCCATGAGCGCGCGACCAACCCCTATGTCGCCGACCGCGTTCTTTCAAATAGCTGACAACTTCATTTCGAAGGCATTCAGTCCAACGTGCGTAATGCTCTCATTGTCCTCGAAAGAGACGTGAAGGAGTTTGACATGCGTAATCTTATTGTGGCCGGCCTCATGGCGGCATCGCTGCTCCCGGCGGCAGCACAGGCGCAATATGGGTATGACCGTGGCGAAGCACGCGAACTACGCCGTGACCGCGCCGACATCCGTGACGAGCGCAATGACTTGCGTGATGCCCGTCGCGAATATCGTCAGGATTATCGAGATGCCCGGCGTGATTATGGGCGGCGTGACTGGGGCGGCGGCTGGCGGGCACCGCGCAGCTATTACGAGCCTCGCCACCACATCGGCGATTGGCATGGTTATGGCTATGCCCGGCCCTACAGCTATCAGCGCTGGGTCCGCCATGGGCGCGACGCGCTGCTCATCGATATCCGCAATGGCTATGTCATCCGTGTTTACCGCAACCGTTTCTGGTAGCGGCGTCGGCGGCCCGGTGGTGACTCGCTGCGCCTACCGGGCCGCTTGCCGTTCCATGAAATGCTTGCGGCACAGCGCGACATAGCGGTCGTTGCCGCCAATCTCGGTCTGGTCGCCCTCGCGCACCCCCTTGCCGTCCGCATCCACGCGCAAGTTCATCGTCGCTTTGCGCCCGCACGCACAGATCGCTTTGAGCTCGACGAGATTGTCAGCAAGCCCGAGCAGCGCGGCCGACCCCTCGAACAACTCGCCCCGAAAGTCAGTCCGCAAACCATAAGCCAGCACGGGAATGCTATCCTCATCGGCAATCGCCGCCAGCTGTAATACTTGGCGCCGCGTCAGGAACTGCGCCTCGTCAACCAGCACGCAATCGGGCTTTTGGCTGTTGGCGACACAAGCGCGCAAATCGGTGTTTGCATCAAAGGGCGTCGCCGCTGCGTCCAGCCCGATCCGCGATGATATGCGCCCCGGCCCTGCGCGGTCATCGACGGCGGCGGTGAACAGCATCGTCGCCATGCCCCGCTCGGCATAGTTGAACGCCGCCTGCAGCAATGTCGTCGATTTCCCCGCATTCATCGCGGCGTAGTAGAAATAGAGCTTGGCCATCAGCCGGAATCGAGATCCTGCGCCACCTTCGGCGCGCGGAGCAGGCTGTCGATATGGCTGCCTTCGTCGAAGCTCTCATCCGACAGGAACTTCAGTTTGGCCGCATATTTATTGTTCACCCGCCGCGCGACTTCACTTTGCAGATAGGCCGTGTTGGTGCGCAGCGCCTTGATCACCGCCTCCTCGTTCTGGCCGAGCAGCGGCTTCACAAATACCGTCGCGTGGCGCAGATCGGGCGACATGCGCACTTCGGTGACGCTGACGACATGCTTGGCGAGCACCTCATCATGCACATCGCCGCGCGCGAGGATATCCGCCAGTGCATGACGCACCGATTCGCCGACGCGGAGGAGGCGGACTGAGCGTGTTTCGGGGGTTGCGGTTTTCATGCGTCGGGAAGGATGTCATCAACGTCCACATTGAGTTCGCGCGCAAGGGCCCGCCACAATGCGGGTTTACCTTGCGCTTTGCCGTTCTCGATGTCTGATAGCATGGCTTGGCGCGCGTCGACGGCCTTTGCCAGATGGGCGAGCGTAAGGCCCCGGTATTTACGCCAGGCGCGGAGGGCATTTTCTCCGTCGATGATCGAATTCACCAGAGAGAATGGAATATACTCTTCGCCGTCCGCGCGCCGCTTCGCTGCCCGTTCCGCTGCAGCGATGTCAGCGCGTTCTTCAACGATGTCCAGCAGGCGCTCGTAATCTGCCGCCGGGAGCATCGCTATTTTCTGTCCGGAGATTTCAACAATCTGTGCAGTCATGACCTGTCCTCATATGCCGAACCTCGTGGTTCGATTTCTTCCACGACAAGCGTATTGCCCTCAATGCGAAAGATTATTCGCCAATCCTGCACCCGCAGGCGATATTCGCGCTTACCCGTCAGGCGAAGAATATTTGCGCTTAACTGGTCAGGTGACGACGCCAATTCGAGTATTTTCCGGGTCAGAATTTCCCGCTTATTCGATTTCCGAAGCGATTTTCCCGCCGCTTTCGAAATTCGTATTTCCACAAGAGCTGCATATAGCGCTGAATATGGGCGTCAAGACAATTCCGGAAATCGGAACACGCTCACCACGTCCGTATGCGTTCCTCGACTGAGCCATCAGAGCGTCCGTACGCGTTCCTCGACTTCGAACGTCTCGAGGAAGTCGCCCGCCTTGATGTCGTTTGTTGCATCGAAGGTGACACCACATTCCAACCCCGAGCGCACTTCCGCCACGTCATCCTTGAAGCGGCGCAGCGAATTGATCTGGCCGTTATAGATGATGACATCGGCGCGGGTGATGCGCGCCTTGAGGTTCTTGCGGATCGCGCCTTCGGTCACGAGGAGCCCTGCCGCCTTGCCGTGCTTGCCCGCCGCAAAGACGTCCTTGATTTCGGCACGGCCGACGACATGCTCGATCATTTCGGGGCCAAGCTGGCCCGCCATTGCATTGCGAACCTGATCGGTCAGATGATAGATCACGTCGAAATACTGGAACTCGACCCGGTCGCGTTTTGCCAGCGCCGCTGCCTTGGTATTCGGGCGGACGTTGAAGCCGATGACCGGCGCACCCGAGGCGGCGGCCAGTTGCACGTCGCTTTCGGTGATCCCGCCAACGCCCGCGCTCAGCACGCGGACTTTGATCAGATCGGTCGAAATCTTGTTGACGGCATTGACGATCGCTTCGGCCGATCCTTGGACATCGGCCTTGACGACGATGGGAAATTCCATCGCCTTGACCGCTCTCAGGTTGGCAAACAGATTTTCCATGTCGACGGGCGCCGAAACCGTCCGCTTTTCGGTGGCGAGGTTGGCACGATACAGCGCCACTTCGCGCGCGCGCGCTTCGTTTTCGACAACCGACATCGGATCGCCTGCCGACGGGACACCCGACAGCCCGAGGATTTCGACCGGCATCGAGGGGCCGGCTTCCTTGATCTGCTGACCCTTGTCATTGATCATCGCACGGATTTTGCCCGACTGCTGACCGACAACGACAATATCACCGACTCGGAGCGTGCCGCGCCGGACGAGGATCGTCGCAAGCGACCCGCGGCCCTTGTCGAGCTTGGCTTCGATCACGCTGCCTTCGGCGGCACGGTCGGGATTGGCTTTCAGTTCGAGCAATTCGGCCTGAAGCTGGATTTTCTCGATCAGCGTATCGAGGCCGGTTTTCTTGAGTGCCGAGACTTCGACATCCTGCACATCGCCCGACATTTCCTCGACGACGATTTCATATTGCAGCAGTGCCTCGCGCACTTTTTGCGGATTGGCTTCGGGCTTGTCGCTCTTGGTGATCGCCACGATCATCGGTACGCCCGCCGCTTTGGTATGATTGATCGCTTCGATTGTCTGCGGCTTGATGCTGTCATCGGCGGCCACGACAAGCACGACGACGTCGGTGATGTTCGCGCCGCGCTTGCGCATGTCGATAAAGGCTTCGTGGCCCGGCGTGTCGAGGAACGTGATCTTTGCCCCGTCCTTCATCGCCACCTGATAAGCGCCGATATGCTGGGTGATCCCGCCCGCTTCGCCGCGCACGACATCGGTCCCGCGCAGGGCATCGAGCAGCGACGTCTTGCCATGATCGACATGGCCCATGATCGTAACGACCGGCGGCCGCGTCATGAGCGTGTCTTCGGCATCGATGTCGTCTGCCACATCGATGTCGACATCGCTTTCGGACACGCGCGTGACATTGTGACCGAAGTCGGTGACGAGCAGCTCGGCCGTATCCTGATCGATGCTGTCACCCATTGCAGAGGGCACGCCCATCTTGAACAGTGCTTTGATCAGGTCGCTGCCGCGTTCGGCCATGCGGTTGGCAAGTTCGCCGACCGTGATCGATTCGGGGATGACGACGTCGCGGATCTGCTTGGCTTGAATCTGGCCGCTGCCATGCGCGCGGCGTTCCTTTTCGCGGGCACGCTTGAGCGCGGCGAGCGACCGTGCCCGCGCGCCTTCGCCATCGCTGTCGAGTGCGCGCGTAACGGTGAGCTTGCCTGATTGGCGACGGTCGTCACCCATTTTACCGCGTGCCGGGCGCACGGGTTCGGGGCGGCGTTCGGGCACGGGCGCCGGACGCGTGAA
>JAYWFN010000260.1:0-7539 GCA_043778785.1 Sphingomonas sp.
CCGTCGCTGCCCAAAACCCGGTCAGGGAAAATCATGCGCCGCATTCTGCGAAAGATTGCCGAAGGCGATGTCTCAACGCTCGGCGACACATCAACCCTCGCCGATCCCTCGGTGGTCAATGACCTCATCGCAAATCGCATTTCGGCGGGGTGATTCGACCAAGGTCGCATAGTAAAATAAAAACGCGCCGTGCAGACAGGCAACATAAACCACGAAAGTGAGCGTTTTCAGGTGCCTTGTCGCCGTCACATTTCTGATCACTTTTGCCATGCCAGCATTGGCCGCGCCGATCGTCCCCATCTCTCACGTATTGTGGAGCGAGAGCGAACTCGACGCTTATCTTGCCAGTCCAAAAACCTATATTCCGGGCAATCGCATGTCGTTTCCGGGCTATAAAGACCCGGTCAAGCGCGCAGCCATGATCGCTTATCTGAAAACGCTCAAATAGCCTGGTCGACACGCGGCAGCAGGCGCGCTTCAAGCTCGGGATACAGATGCGTCACTGTCCGCTGGAACTCATAACGCGCAGCTTTCATTGATGCGAATCGAAGTGGTATCGCCATTTCGCCCGTTCCAGCGGGATCGAACGCCGCGCTGGCATAGATTTAGTCAGGGTGAAGGTGCGTCAGGTAAACGCGGACGATGGGCTTGCCAGTCAATGTCTTCACGGTCGCCTTCAGCGCCGCAGTATAGCGTATCGACGGACCACATAGGCCGCGATGTTGCTGACCATGCCCGTATCCATCGGATGCCGGAACGCGAGGCGCACCCGCGTCAGCCCCGCGTCACGCCAACAATACCGCGCGCATCGATAGAAACTGGTAACGACCGCTGGTTTTCGCCAATTTCGGGGAAATCAATCTTCAGGTGCGGATCGAACTGCACCGGCGCGCCTTCGAAATACAACGCACCAAGCCCTTCCCACTCGGGCGAATTCAACGGGTCCACGGGTAGCGGCAACCCTGCAACTGCCGGACTGGCAAGACAAGCGAACAACAGTGCTATCGAACGTGGCACGGCAATTCTCCCAAGGGACTAGATACACATGGGCAGCGCCATTCTTAAATGCGGCCTTAGGATGAGCGCGCGAGGGCGTCATGCTTGCATTGTTGATGGCGCTGACCGCAACGTGGGCGGGTGATTTTGATCCGCTGACGGGCTATCGCACCGGGCATTACCGCGGAATTATACGCCAAGCGCCCGAAGCTGTCATGTGCGTGGACGCGCCAACCGCCAAGCGTCTTTGGGTTAAAAAGCGGGGGTCTTCATCGATCTGACTCCTGCTGAAGGCGGACAGCGCGATCCCGTGTCGGGTACCTGGTTGCTCGTCGACATCCATCGCACGATCCCGCGCGCACTGGTTTCCCGAAGCCGGGCGCGGCGTCCTTGCTCGCGGCATCGAGACCTGGTTCACGCGCAGTGTTGGCCGTCTTAAGCGTGAATTGAGACGAATGTGGGACCATATGACTAAAGCTACCCAAATGACCGCTGTATGACCGGTTTCGGATAACGCGTCTGAGGTCATCGGCGTTCGGGTGTATCGCTACAATGCGTTTGCGCCCGTCCAGCTTGCACCTGCTGCGTCGTTGTCATCGGGGACGGCTCTCAGCGTCGCTAATGCTGCTATGGTGTTGGTTGGTCATTTGAAGATATTTGAGCGATGATTTCTTGCAAGACGGGCGCACCATCGGATATTCCGAACGCTTGCGGCGCTCCTTTTGTGTTTCCGATTGTTTGCATGGCAGCTTAGCGTGATCCATCAGGCATAATCGCGAGGACAGGGTGACAGAATTCAGTGGTATCTTTTCAAACGGCAGGCCCGAACAGGGGGCAGGCACTGTCGAGACTGTCACCAATCCGAGCACGGCAGACCTTATTGTCGGGCTGGCGGGTGCGAGCCCGGCGCAGGTCGATGCGACCGTCATCGCGGCTCAGGCGGCCTTTTCTGGCTGGAGCGCTCAGCCACCCCGCGAACGATCAGTGCGGATGCTGCGGATTGCCGACCGGATCGAGTCAAGGGCCGAGATGCTTGCTGATGCTGAAATGCGCAATTGCGGCAAACCGCTGTCGCAGGCCCGCGCTGTCGATGTTGGCAATACCGTCGATGTGTTCCGGTTTTTCGCAGGCGCGGCGCGAACGATGACCGGCGTTCCTGCTGGCGAATATCGCAACCCCGGCTATACATCGATGATGCGGCGCGACCCGATCGGTGTCGTGGCGGGGATTGCCCCGTGGAACTATCCCTTGATGATGGCAGCGTGGAAAATCGCGCCAGCTATTGCGGCAGGAAACACCGTCGTTCTGAAGCCATCGGAGCACACGCCGCTAACCGCGTTGATGCTGGCTGAAATCTGTGCCGAGTTTCTGCCCTCAGGCGTCGTCAACGTCGTCACGGGCAACGGCGCGGATGTTGGCGCAACGCTGGTCGCGCATCCGCTGGTTCGTATGGTTTCGTTGACCGGCGACACCGCGACCGGACGCCGCATCATGGAAGCGGTCGCGCCGACGATCAAACGAACCCATTTCGAACTGGGTGGCAAGGCGCCCGTCATCGTGTTTGACGATGCCGACCTGTCGAGCGCCGCCGCGACAATCATCGACGCCGGCTTCTATAATGCAGGACAGGATTGCACAGCAGCCTGCCGCGTTTATGCCCAAGCGGGCATTTATGACCGCCTCGTCGCGGCACTCGAATCCGCAATCAAGGGCATCGTGATGGGTAATCCCGAACAGCCAGAAACGGTGCTGGGTCCGCTAATCACAGCGCGGCAACGTGACCGCGCTGACGGCTTTGTTCAGCGCGCGGTGACCGACACCGGTGCCGAACTTGTGACGGGTGGCCGTGCGGCAGATCGCCCGGGCTTTTTCTATCAGCCCACGTTGATTGCCGGGGCGGGTGCGCGTGACGAAATTGTCCAGCGCGAAGTGTTTGGTCCGGTGATTTCGGTAACGCGCTTTGACGATGCCGAACAAGTCGTCGAATGGGCGAACGATAGTGAATATGGCCTCGCCTCGTCGATCTGGACGCGCGATATTGGTCTTGCCACAGGTGTTGCGTCAAAGCTGCAATACGGCGTTACCTGGATCAATACGCACGGTGTCAACGCGACCGAAATGCCGCATGGCGGGGTCAAATCATCGGGTTACGGATCGGATTTGTCGATCTATTGCCTCGAGCATTATACGACACCGCGTCACATCATGATCCGGCATTAGGGAGCACGCGATGGCCGCGCGGCCTGTTCTTGGCATCATCTGTTGCAATCGCACCGTTGGGAGCGAGACCGCACAAGCCGTGATGGACCGCTATGTCCGCGCCGCGATGACCTATGCTGACGCCGCAGCGTTGCTGATCCCGGCGCTGCCAGATCTGTTCACGTCCGCCGAAATTGCGCCGCGTCTCGACGGGATACTGTTGACTGGAAGCCCGTCGAATGTCGCGGCCCAGCGATATGGCGAGGCAAGCGATGACGGCCCGTTCGACCCGTCGCGCGATAGTATAGCGCTGGCGATGATCGATGCGATGGTTGGGCTTGGTCGGCCGGTGTTTGGCATCTGCCGCGGATTTCAGGAAATCAACGTCGCACTGGGTGGAACATTGCGCCGCGACACGAGCCAAAGCGACGACCTGATCCGGCACCATGCACCTGATGATACGGCGTTTGCGGCAATGTTTGATCATCACCATCGTGTCGCATTGGCCCCCGACGGAAAACTCACCAACGCGTTCGGCAAGGCCACGCTGTCTGTGAATTCGGTGCATTATCAGGGCATCGGAACGCTCGCGCCCGGATTGGCCATCGAAGCGACTGCGCCTGATGGTCTGGTCGAAGCATTTTCGGCGCGGGTCGGACATTCTGACGTCCTTGCCGTGCAATGGCACCCTGAATGGGATGCCGCGACCAATCCTGATTCCCAACGCTATTTTCAACTGCTCGGGCGCGCGCTGCGTGGGCAAGGCAATGATCACGAAGGACAAAGATGATGACACAAGTGCTCAGAAACTACGACATTGCCGAGCTCAAGCGTCTTGATGTCGCGCATCATTTGCCGGCGTTTCAGGATTATCAGCTGATTGAGGACATGCACGGCAGCCGCATCATCACGCATGCCGACGGCATTTACATCTATGACGGTGACAACAACAAAATCCTCGACGGGATGGCTGGGTTGTGGTGCGTCACGATCGGTTATGGCCGTGACGAGCTTGCCGATGTTGCCGCCGAACAGATGCGCGAACTGCCGTTTTATAACACGTTTTTCAAAACAGCGACGCCGCCTGCCGTTCGTCTTGCCGCCAAAATATCGACGCTGACCGGCGGCCGTCTGCCACACGTCTTTTTTAACGGATCGGGGTCAGAAGCGAACGATACGGTCGTCCGGATGGTGCGCCATTACTGGTCGGTAAAGGGTCAGCCCGAACGCAAGGTGATCATCAGCCGTCACAATGGCTATCACGGATCGACCGTTGCTGCGGCCAGCCTGGGCGGCATGAAATATATGCATGAGCAGGGCGATTTGCCGATCCCCGGTATCGAACATGTCCGCCAGCCCTATTGGTATAACGAAGGGCGCGACATGACGCCCGAAGCCTTCGGGCTGGCCTGTGCCGCGGCAATCGAAGACCGCATCCTGCTGATCGGTCCGGAAAAAGTCGCGGCGTTTATCGGCGAGCCGGTTCAAGGGGCAGGGGGCGTTATCATCCCGCCCGCCAATTACTGGCCCGAAGTCGAGCGCATATGTCGCAAATACGGCATCCTGCTGATCTGTGACGAAGTGATCTGCGGTTTCGGGCGGACCGGCGAATGGTTCGGGCACCAGACGATGGGCATCCAGCCTGACATGATCGCCATGGCGAAGGGATTGTCCTCGGGCTATCTGCCGATTTCAGCGACGGCCGTATCAGCGGAAATTGTCGAGGTGCTCAAACGCGGCGGTGAGTTTACGCACGGTTATACCTATTCGGGGCATCCGGTGAGTGCCGCCGTTGCCCTTCGCAATATCGAGATCATCGAGCGCGAAGGGTTGATCGAGCGGACGCGCAACGAGACCGGGCCGTATCTTGCCCGCGCGCTGGCGTCGCTGGTCGATCATCCGCTGGTCGGCGAAGTGCGCTCGGTCGGGTTGATCGGCGCGATCGAAATCACGTCGGACAAAGCGACCGGCGCGCGCTTTGGCGGGGCCGAAGGGACAGCGGGGCCGATGGTGCGCGATTTCTGCATCGCTAGTGGCCTGATGGTGCGTAGTATCCGCGACACAATTGCAATGAGCCCGCCGCTGATCATCACGCTGGAGCAGATCGACGACATGATCCGGATGATCCGCGCGGCGCTCGATGCGGCCGAACCGAAGCTGCGCGCAATGGGGTAAATGCGGCGTCAGGCCTGAAGCACGACGGGGCTGGAGGCATGCCAATCCATCGCCACGGCATCACCCCAGGTGAAATCTTCCTGATCGAAACGCGACATGTTGGACCGGCGGACGCGAACGATACGGTCGTTCGGGAGCTTCACCTCGTAAACGGTGCAATCGCCCAGATATGACTTGCCGACAATCTTTCCTTCAGCACAATTCTGCGGCGGTACAGCATTGGTTGTCGGCAACGTTCCCGGTTTCGATAGATTGATTTTTTCGGGCCGGAGCGCGACCCAGACGGTGCCTTCGTGCGGGCCGGTGACGCCGTGATTGATATGGATCTGACCAACGTCTGCCGTTTCGACGACGGCCCGCTCGGGCTCGTCCACTGACAGTTGTCCCTCGAAAATATTCACCGACCCCACAAAATCTGCAACAAACCGGTTTGCTGGATATTCGTAAAGGTCCGACGGCGTCGCGAGCTGCGCCACTTGCCCCTTGTTCACAACGCCGATGCGGCACGCCATCGATAGCGCTTCATCCTGATCATGCGTTACGGTGACGAATGTAATCCCGATCTTGTCCTGTAATTCGGTGAGCTCGAACTGCATCTGCGCGCGCAGCTTTGCATCAAGTGCTGATAGCGGCTCATCGAGCAAAAGCACTTTGGGACGCATGACAAGCGACCGCGCCAGCGCGACACGCTGCCGCTGTCCCCCTGAAAGCTGATCGGGCAACCGCGTGCCCAGCCCGTCGAGCTTGACCAAGGCAAGCGCTTCTTCAGCGCGTTCGCGTCGTTCGGCTTTGGCGACGCCCGCGATCCGCATCCCGTAGGCGACGTTGTCCATGACATCCATGTGCGGAAAGACGGCATAGGACTGAAACACCATATTGACCGGGCGCTTGTTCGGCGGAACGCCGGCCATATCCTGTCCGTCGATCAGGATTTGCCCCTCTGTCGGCACTTCGAACCCGGCAATCATGCGGAGCAATGTCGTCTTGCCGCAGCCCGATGGCCCGAGCATGACGAAAAACTCGCCAGCGACAATATCGAGCGAGACATTATCGACCGCAACCATGGCGCCGAAACGTTTCGTGACGTTGCGGATCTGGATGATGGGCTGGGTCATGGATGGGCTCCGGCAATCGTCGCCTTACCCTGTAGCTTTAGGGCAAGCGTCGTGAGGACAACAGTAATCAGGATTAGCAACGACGACACAGCGTTGACTTCGGGCGTGACCGAAAAGCGCACCATCGAGTAAACTTTGACGGGGAAAGTGACGGTGTTCGGCCCGCTGGTGAAAAACGTGATCACGAAATCGTCGAGACTGAGCGTGAACGAAAGCAGCGCGCCCGCAATCAAGCCGGGGCGCATATGCGGCAACAGGACATCGCGGAACGCTTGCCATTCGGTCGCGCCCAGGTCTTTGGCGGCTTCCTCTTCTTCCTTGTTGAAAGTCGCAAGGCGCGCGCGCACCACCATTGTCACGAACGGAAAACAGAATGTGATGTGCGCAATCGTTATTGCGCCGAGGCTGAACGGCCATGGCAGATCGTTGGGCCATTTGATCGCCGCGAAAAACACCAGCATGGCCACGCCCATGCAGATTTCGGGAACGACGATGGGCAGCGACATCACGCCTTCCAATCCGGCTTTAAACGGAAAACGAAAGCGCCACAGCATGACTGCGGACAGCGCGCCTAGCACAAGGCTGAATATGGTCGCCAGGGCCGCAATCGTCAGTGAGTTGCCGAGCGCTTCCATCAACGATGTGTTTTGAAAGACTTTGCCGTAATATTTGAACGTAAAGCCCTTCCACACGACATTGGCTTTGCTGTCGTTGAAGCTGAAAATGAATAGGACGAGCAGCGGCGCATAGAGGAAGAACGCAACACCCGCGATCCAGCTGCGCAACCACAGACGTTTGGTATATTCGAGCGGCGCGATCGCTGTGCGCGTGAATACGCTCATGACCGCGCTTCCGCCTTGCGATTACGCAGCGCCTGCAACGCGATCAAGATGAAGGTTGCGTACATAAGCATGAACGACAGGGCGGCTCCGAACGGCCAGTCATTGGCGCCTTTGAACTGCCGCTCGATCACGTTGGCGATCATCTGGCTGTCAGTGCCGCCCATCAGATCGGGCGTCAGATAAGCGCCGAGCGCGGGCACGAAGGTAATGAT
>JAYWFN010000261.1:0-18242 GCA_043778785.1 Sphingomonas sp.
CTTCTCATCGTTCTCGCAAGCACCGGGTGCATAAACATCAAGGCACCCGATAAGCCGATCGAGATCAACCTGAACGTCAACATCAAACAGGAAGTCATCGTTAAGCTCCAAAAGGACGCCGATGATTTCATCACAAGCAATCCGGAGTTGTTTCCGAAATGACCTATCGTGCCAAACTCATTGCTGCCGCTGCTATCGGTCTTGCTATCGCGGCAGGTGCCATCGCGACTGTTGCACGCGCTCAGGTCAGTGCGGTCGCCGCAGCAATCGGTGCGGGGGCAGTCGGCGAACAAGCCGATGGGTATCTCGGCGTTCGCGGAACAGTTTCGGCGACGCTCAAATCCGAGGTCGAAGCGATCAATATCAAGCGGCGTGCGGGCTATACCCAGCTTGCCGAACAGCGCGGCGTGACCGTCAAGGATGTGGCCGCCGCCGTCGGTTGTAAGACGCTGGCCAACCGCGTCGGTGCGGGAGAAGCCTATCAATTGCGCGACGGCGTCTGGCGTGTCCGCAACGGCAACACACCCATTGACCTGCCGGATTATTGCGCAAGCTAAACAGTGCGAATTGCCGCACCGCACAACAGTTGACTCGTGGCAGGCACTTTTCTAAATGCCAGCCCAAGCCGCCGACCCCGGACTTGATCCGGGGCTGGGCGGCGTTTCTTTATCTGCATGTGAAGGCACGCTGGCTTGGCCGACGACCGCAAAACCGAAGAGGACGCGCTTGACGCCCGCATTGCGGCCGCCAAAGCAGCATCGGTGCGCCCGTCGACGGCGGATGCGCAGGCTGAAGGACGCGGCTGGGCAATCGGGATAGAGTTTGTTGGTGCGGTGCTTGTTTCTGCCTTTCTTGGCTGGCTGATTGATCGCTTCGCGGGGACCGGTCCGTGGGCGATGATCATATTATTATTGCTTGGCTTTGCGGCGGGTACCCGTCGTGCACTGCAAACGTCGAAGCAATTCGACGCTGATCCAAAGAGTTAAGAGAGACCCGATGGCCAACCCGATGGAACAATTCGAGATTGTCACGATCGCCCCGATGAGTGCGATGGGTTATGACGTCTCTTTCACCAATTCCTCGCTTTGGATGATGATCGCGCTTGTCGCGGTGGCGGCGTTTTTGTTCATCGGGACAGCCAAGCCGCAGATGGTTCCCAATCGCGCACAAGCGGCGGTTGAATATCTGTATGATTTTGTCCGAAAAATGATGGACGAGAATGTTGGCCCCGAAGGCAAGCGCTTCGTGCCGCTTATCTTCAGCCTTTTTATCTTCGTGCTTGCCTGTAATCTGCTCGGTCTTATTCCGTGGATTGGCGCATTTACGCCGACAAGCCATGTTGTGGTGACTTTTGGTCTCGCCATGCTTGTTTTTGTGATTGTTTGCGTTGTTGGCTTTGCCAATCACGGCTTTCATTTTTTCAGCTTGTTCTGGCCCAAGGGTGTGAACCCTGTGCTCGCTCTGTTCGTCGCAGCGATTGAGTTCCTGAGCTTTCTTAGTCGTCCGTTTACACTCGCGATCCGGTTGTTTGCGAACATGACAGCAGGACATGTCTTGTTGAAGGTGTTTGGTACATTTGTCGTGACACTCGGATCGTTTGGGGCGCTGCCGTATGTGTTCGGCATATTGCCGCTGGCGGTGAATGTTGCGCTGTCGGCGCTTGAGGTTCTGATCGCCGTTGTTCAGGCTTATGTGTTCGCTCTCTTGGCGTCGTTGTATCTTAACGATGCTATCAATCTCCACTAGTAAATCACTGTAAAGGAATAAAATAATGGATCTCGGTTCAGCAAAAGTAATCGGCGCCGGTCTGGCTGCAATCGGTGCCGGCCTTGCCGCTATCGGTGTGGGTTCGATCTTTGGTCAGTATCTCAATGGCGCGCTGCGTAATCCTGAAGCCGACGCTAAGATGGGCGGACGCCTGATTTTCGGTTTCGCTGTGACTGAAGCGCTTGGCCTGATCGCAGCCGTCGTCGCGCTCGCGCTCGCGTTCTCATAAGTCCTGATCGGAGCGGACGGCCGCAATGCCCCAGTTTGATTTCGCCAATCCAATCGTCTGGGCGCAGCTTGCCTGGCTCGCGCTTGCGTTCCTGATCCTATATTTCGGGATCGTCCAGCTGACATTGCCGAAGCTGGCAAAAACGCTGGATGCTCGCGAAAGTCAGGTGGCGAATGATATTGCGACCGCCGAACGCGCCAAAGGCGAAGCCGATCAAATGGCTGCGGCCTATGCTGCGGGCATCGAAGATGCGCATAAATCGGCACGGGCCGCGATTGCCGAGGCGAAAGCGAAGGCAGCCGCCGGCGTCGAAAAGGCTGTTGCAGCGGGTAACGCTGTAATAGCAGAAAAGGCGGCAGCGGCGGATGCGTCGTTGTATAAGGCGCGAAGCAAAGCGCTGGGCGAAATCGAAACTGTCGCATCCGATGCCGCATCGGACATTGTCGAGCGGCTTACTGGTAAGCGACCCGAGCCTAAGCTGGTCGCTGCGGCCGCCAAAACAGCATTGGTGGCATAATCATGGCAACCGAAACCCACGCAACAACTGAGGCCAATGGCGCAGCCTATGGTGGCGAACATGGCCCGGAGCTGCTCGGCCTCAGCGCCGAAGGCTGGGTCTATGTCGGCCTGACGATCTTCATATTGCTCGCGATTTTTGTCGCGAAAGCACCAAAGATCATCACCGACGCGCTTGATGCCCGTATTGCCGAGACGCGGCGGACTCTAGACGAGGCTAAAGCGATCCGCGCCGAAGCCGAAGCGTTGCTTGCCAAGGCGCAGGCGCAAAGCAGGGCAAGTGCGGGTGATGCCGCGGCAATTATCGGCCATGCCGAGGCTGAAGCCAAAACACTGCTTGCCCAAGCCAAGACGCAAGCGGTAGATTTGACCGCACGCCGCGCCAAAATGGCCGAAGATAAAATTGGAGCCGCCGAGCGCAGTGCGGTTGCCGACGTTCGCGCCACGGCCGCTGCTGCCGCTGCTGGCATCGCCGCGCATGTGATCGCTCAATCGCACAACGTTAACGCCGACAAGGCGCTGATTGACGGTGCTATATCGCGCCTGAACTGAGCTCGAAGAGAGGATGACGACAATGAAATATGCTATTGCTGCTGCGCTGATGACCGTGCTTGTTGGGTCGGTCGCGCATGCCGAAACCGCTGCACCCGCCGCAGCTCCCAAGTTCAATGTCGATATGTCGATCGAAACGCTCGCAGCGGATCCTGCTGCAAAAGCAGCGTTGGAAGCCAGTCTGCCCGGCTTGACCTCGCATGCCATGTACGACCAGTTCAAGGGCATGTCGCTGACCCAACTTCAGCCAATGGCGTCGGACAAAATCACCGACGAAGCGATTGCAAAGCTCAAGACAGCGCTTGCGGAAATCAAATAAGCCGATGGGGTGACGGCACGGGTTGCAGACCCTAAGTGACGCCTATGTCGTTGCCCCAATCGCCTGACCGTTTCAATGAAGACAAGGCGACCTATACCGTCAAGGGCGGCGAGGTGCCCGACCTTGAGACTGGTGTCGCGGCGATCCGTAATGTCCTGAACACGCTTCCACAAAAAGCGGGGGTCTATCGGATGACCGACACGCGCGGCGACGTGCTGTATGTTGGCAAGGCGCGGTCGCTGCGCAATCGCGTGACCAACTACACGCAAGTCAGCCGTCTCCCACGCCGTCTGCAACGCATGGTGGCGCAGACGCGCGGCATGACGATTGTCACGACCAATAACGAGGCTGAAGCGCTGCTGCTCGAAGCGCAGCTGATCAAGCGTTATCGACCCGCCTATAACGTCCTGCTGCGCGACGATAAGTCGTTTCCGTTTATCCTGCTGCGTTCCGATCACGAATTCCCACGCATTCAGAAGCATCGCGGCGCGCGACGGGCGAAGGGCAATTATTATGGTCCGTTCGCCAGCGCCGGTTCGGTCAACACGACGCTGAATGCGTTGCAAAAACTATTCCTGCTCCGCAGTTGCACCGACAGCTTCTTCAACAATCGCGACCGGCCTTGCTTGCTGTACCAGATAAAGCGTTGTTCGGCGCCATGTGTGGGCCGTATTTCGCCTGAAGACTATGCGGAGCTTGTCGGCGATGCGAAGTCCTTCCTCGCGGGTAAGGCGACGTCGGTTCAGGCGAAATTGGGGTCGGCAATGGAGTCAGCAGCGGGCGCGATGGATTTCGAGCGCGCGGCTCTTTATCGTGATCGCCTACGGGCACTAACGTTCATTCAGGGGTCACAGGCGATCAACGCCGATGGTGTCGGTGATGCCGACATCTGGGCGCTGGCTTGCAAGTCTGGTGTGACCTGCGTGCAGACCTTCTTCATTCGTGGCGGGCAAAATTGGGGCCATCGCGCTTTCTTTCCCGCACATACGGCTGATGTTCCCGAAGATGAGGTGCTGTCGAGTCTCCTCATGCAATTTTATGAAGAAGTGCCGCCGCCGCGTACCATCTTGCTTGATCGCATACTCACCGAAGCAACGCTCCTCGAAGAAGCGTTGGGCGGCAAGACCGTGCTGACCATGCCGCAACGAGGTGACCGGGTCCGGCTCGTCAAACAAGCAACACGCAATGCCGAGGAAGCGCTCGACCGACGCGCCGCTGAATCGACGACGCAGGGAAAGTTGTTGCGCGATGTCGCTGAACTCTTTGAGCTTGAAGGACCGCCCAAGCGTATCGAAGTCTATGACAACAGTCATATCCAGGGGACGAACTCGGTCGGCGCAATGATCGTTGCGGGCGCGGAAGGCTTCATCAAGGGCCAGTACCGCAAATTCAATATCAAGAACCCCGACACGGTTCCGGGTGACGATTTCGGGATGATGCGCGAAGTGCTCGAACGCCGTTTCACACGCGCGCAGGAAGAAGACCCAGATCGCGAGAATGGCACATGGCCCGATCTGTTGCTGATCGATGGCGGTAAGGGGCAGTTGTCGGCGGTAAAAGGCGTGCTCGACGCGATGGGCGTTGAGGATGTGCTGCTGGTCGGGGTGGCAAAGGGGCCGGATCGCAATGCCGGGCGAGAGACGTTTCACCTGATCGACGGGCGCGAGATCAATCTGCCGATGAATCATCCGGTGCTGTTTTATCTGCAACGCCTGCGCGACGAAGCACACCGGTTTGCCATCGGCGCGCACCGGGCGAAGCGGGCGAAAGCGCTGGTCACATCGACGCTTGATGATGTTCCCGGCATTGGCCCCGCGCGCAAAAAGGCATTGCTGATGCACTTCGGCACGGCACGGGCGGTAAAGAACGCATCACTGGAAGATTTGCAGAAAGCGCCTGGCGTTTCCGAAGTGGTCGCGCGGACGATTTTTGATTTTTATCACGCGAACGCTGCTTCGTGACGACGCGCTACGATGTGATTATTCTTGGCGCGGGCGGCGCCGGACTAATCAGTGCCGCAACGGCGGGGCAACGCGGCAAATCCGTCCTCGTCATCGATCATGCCGATGAACCGGGCAAGAAAATCCTGATTTCGGGCGGGGGGCGGTGCAACTTCACCAACATCAATGCCGTTCCCGAGCGATATATTTCAGCCAATCCGCATTTCGCCAAGTCCGCCCTTGGACGGTATACGCCTTCCGATTTCATTGCGCTCGTCGATCGCTATGGGATTGCTTGGCACGAGAAAACGCTCGGTCAGCTGTTTTGCGACGGGTCTGCCAAGCAGATTGTTGCGATGCTGATGGACGAATGTGCGGCAGGGCAGGTGGCATTTTCGTTTGGTGATCCAGTTGTTGCAGTCAACCACGCCGATAGCGTTTTCTCGGTGCACTACGGTGATAGTATTGTGCAGGCTCCGTCACTGGTCATTGCCACCGGCGGACCATCCATTCCGAAGATGGGAGCCACCGGCTTTGCCTATGATCTGGCCCGGCAGTTCGGGCTCAAAATTGTCGAGCCGCGCCCTGCGCTTGTCCCATTCACATTGGGGGGTGACGAAGTTTTGTTCCGCGAATTGTCGGGTGTTTCCACCGATGTTGTGGCTTCGACTGGCAAAACTTCCTTCCGCGAAGCTGCCTTGTTTACGCATCGCGGGCTTTCAGGCCCGGCTATGCTCCAAGTGTCGTCATACTGGCGGCACGGCGAGACGATCGATGTGGACTTTCTGCCCGACTGCCCACAATCTTGGTTGCGCGCCCTCAAGCGCACAGCACCGCGAACGAAGCTGAAGTCGGCGCTCGGCGAGCATTTGCCGGCACGCCTTGCCGAAACATTGTCGGAGCGACTGGCGCTTGATGGGGATTTGCAGAATCACCGGGACGACGCGCTTGAAGCCATCGAACGCGCGCTGGCTGCTTGGCCGTTTCATCCGAATGGGACCGAGGGCTTTGCAAAGGCCGAAGTGACGGTCGGCGGTATCAGCACGGACGAATTGTCTTCGCAAACGATGGAATCAAAGAAAGTTCGAGGGCTTTATGCAATTGGCGAGGGCGTCGATGTCACGGGTTGGCTTGGCGGCTACAACTTCCAATGGGCATGGGCGAGTGGGGTGGCCGCTGGCAAAGCGGTCTGATCATCGGCGGCCTATGATGTCCGTTACTTTGCGAACGGCGCGGAATGCAGTCGATTTGATCAGGTTCTTTGCAGGGTACACCGCTGGCGACGCAGGGCTCAGACCGCGTCGACGAAGAAGCGCATTCATCCCCCGCGCTTCAGCTTCGGTATAGCTGTGCACGCTGCGCCACGTCACCGAAAAACTGATCGATACATAAGGCCCGTTTTGCACCCAATGCGGCGCCATCAGCGGCACGTGAATCCCGTCACCGGTTTGGAGGTCAAACCGTTTGCCGCGATCGGCATAGCGAGGATCCCACGGCAGGTTCCTGTGCCCTTCGCCCGAATGGAGCCGCTCGTGCGCGTCGGGTGGTGCAATTTCCTCATCGTCGGCAGGAAACACTGTCATCGACTTTGCACCGCGCAGTTGCAGCAGGATGTTATGTTCGGGATCAAAATGCAGCGGTGTCACTGAATTAGGACTGGAGATGAAGATAAAGGCTTCCTGCTTCAGCATCGGGCCGGTTTTGACGCGAATAGCCGCATCAAGCTCTGCCAATGTTGCTTCGAGTAATTCTCGATAAAGCGGGTCCTGCTCGACAAATTTCAGGACCATCCACGAACCATTTTCCTCGATCCCCCGGATCGTATCGGCAATCGACAGGCCATTGCCCGGTACCGCATCGAGATCGATCCCCACTGGCAAATCACCGCGATTATACTCGACGTCTTTCGGATGCATTCGTCCAGCAAGTGCAACAAGCGAGTCGAGTGTAAACAGCGGATGACCGGCCAGCTCATGGCGGACATATCCGGGCTGCCCGGGATAAATCGATTCGAAGTCGCTAATGTCGGGAAAGGCAGTCATCGCCGCCCTTTCAACCATGCCGCTGTCCGTTCGAGCAGACGCGCACCGCGAAATACGGTTTTGCGGCGCGCACCCGCGAGCGGCACCGTGACGCGAACAATCTCGCGACGCTCGGTCCACAGGCTGTTGATCATCGGATGATCCTCGACCGCGCAGCTGTCCATCCACTCGATGTCCGGACGGCCAAGCACTTTCAGGTTCTCTATTTTTATCAGCACTCCCGGTGAAAAGCGGGCATAATCTTCGTCAAAGGCAATCTTGAAGGCAAACCCACCGGGCGGTGTCATGAAGTTGACGAGCATGGCAATAACTTTGCCGTCGAGCGTCAGCCGTAGCATTTCCAGCCTACTGGCGCGATGCGCACCGCGAACGGCAGCCTCAAAAAATGACTTGGTCGACGCCGTGTCGTTGAGCGCCGATCCCTCGCGACCTTTCCAGCCCGATGCTTCAAGGATCAAAAAGTCGTTGATCCACCTATCAACCGAACCGTCTGCTTCCAGCGTTGTAAATTCGACAGCGCCAAGTTCATCGAGCCGCGAACGGAGACGGCGAATTTCCTTTCGCTTCTTTGGGCGGACATTAGCGGTGTAATAGAGCTCGGGATCAAGGCCACTTTGCAGCAGTGCGCGGGCACTGCGATGAACGATGTCTGCCTGTCGTATGTCGCGCAGTGACGTAACGACAGGGCCATTCGGATCAAGGCCGGCGATATGCAGGAAGTTTGACGCCCAACTTTCGCCATCGAGCAGGGTCAAGGCCGCTGCCCAGAACATATGCTCTTGACCTGCACGGACCAGGGGCGCGCCGTAAAAGCAGTGATAGTGCACCCAGTTCTGGACATGCCGAACAGGTAATCGGCCATATTTAGAGGCCAATACGAGTGGAAGCAGACCCAGCAGCGATCCCCCTTGCCAGACGGCAATCAGCCGGCCGTCGGTGTCTGCTGCAAAGTGACAAATCGCAGGCCGCATGAACCAGCTTTCGGCAAACGGATTGGGTTCGCTGGCATGGCGCGCAAGGTCGGCCCAGTCCTTGTCCCACGCGGTGGGGATCGCATTCAGCGGGATAATCTCGGCGACGGCAGCGTCAGGCACAGCAAGATGCGCTGAGTAACTCATGCCGCTTCGAGCGCGGCCACAATCTTGCCCGACCGGATTGGCAAAACGCCACGTTGTGCAAAGAGATTGAAAACGCCGTCCCACCATGCCCAGAACTTGTCGAGATCGCGCGCATTGCGGACATAGGGCGTGTTGCCCGGCACGACTGATGGTGTGTGGAACGATAAGCTGAAAAGCTGATGCCCCGTGTCGAGCAGCTGGCGAATTGCGACAAGAGCATCGTTCAGTCGCACCCCTTCGGGTGTGAGCGGAACGCGATCAAACAGTCCGGTCCGCGCCAGTAAGCCGCGCGCTGGCGCATAATTCTGGAGACGCAGTTTGTCGCGCAGCAGGCCTGTTGTTGTCGCCGTCAATGGCACTTCACAAAGTCCGCTGCCGAGCGTCCAGGGCCATATCGGATGGTTTGAAAAATCGGGTCCGCCTTGTGCGCGATAATCAAACGACGCGCGCACCGAGACATCGAGCCGGTACCCAAGATCAGCCAGCACCGATGCGGTATTCGGCCCGACGCCATAGCGACCCGCGCGATAGACAGAGGGTCGCACGCCTGTTTCGGCTTCGATCTTGTCGGTCAACATCTTGATCTTTGCCGCCTCCAGCGACCGGTCAAGATTGCCAGCATAGCTGTTCAAAATGGAAACATCTTCGTCAAACGGCGGGTTGACCCACGGATGAAGTTGCGTGCCGATGTCGCAATGGCCGTCGGCAGCCAGATCGCGCATGACAGCCGCACTGTCGGGGTTTGCGACGACCGGCCAATCGACGAGATATGTCGGGACGCATCCGTGCTGCGTAAAGAAATGATTGGCCTGCGGCAGGGCATCGATGGCCTCGGTCGATGTTGCCTCGCGCTTGAACGGTTCTTTCCAGTCAAATTCTTCCTCGGCATCCGCAAAGATCGCGAATCGAGGTCCCATCGTTTCCGGAAGTTTTAAGCGCGCACTCGCAGGTGGCGGCAGGTCGAGCCGCGCCACATCTGATTTGGTCCCAACGGACGGAATGACAGACCCCCAATGAAACATCTTCGCCCCCGTAACGCGAGTGTTAGCAGGCATGGTGTTTCTCAATGCTTACCGCACGGACAATTGATGGCATAGAGCGTTGATGCACATTCGGTCGCAAGCCATCATCGTTGCGGTTCGCTCGCATGGCGAACATGGCGCAATTGTCAGGGCGCTGACGGCCGATCAAGGGCTTTTGTCAGCTTATGTAAGCGGCGGGCGATCACGGCGGATCAAGCCTATCCTGTCGGTTGGCAACATTGTCGCAGCTGAATTCAGGGCTCGCAGTGAAACGCAGTTGGCATCGCTTGGCGTCGAACTGCTCACAAGCCGGGCACCTTTGCTGATGGAACCGCTGGCAGCAGCAGCAATCGAGTGGGTGACGGCTCTGGCAGCGGTAACGTTACCCGAAGGGCATCCGTATCCGCGACTTTATGATGCGCTTGAAGGCGTGCTCGCGGCAGTTGAAGCGGCGCCATCAGCACGGGGTTGGGTAACGGCGCTCGAAGGCTATGAGGCGTTGGTTCTCGCTGAACTAGGCTATGGCAATGCCGAAGCCATTGGCCTGATCAGCAATGGTCAGCGCCTGCGCGACAATCTGCTAACGAACCGCCGTGCTGACATATTGCCTGCGCGTGATCGCCTGATCGACCGTATCGACCGCGCAATGGGGCGTTGACCATAGGCATAAAGGGGCGGCAAGGGGGAGCCATGAAGCGCACAGATGGACAGAACCGAGAGCTCACCGCCAAATGGCGCCCTGCCACGCAAGCTGTGCGCGGTGGCACGATGCGGTCCGAATGGGGCGAAACGTCAGAGGCGCTCATCTTGTCGTCTGGCTTTACCTATGACGACGCCGAAACCGTCGCGGCGCGCTTTGCCGGCGAGGCCGAGGGGCCGACCTATTCGCGCCTTCAGAACCCCACTGTCGAAATGCTCGAGCACCGCATTGCCCTGATGGAAGGTGCGGAAGCAGCACGGTGTCAGGCGACGGGGATGGCGGCGATGACGACGGCGCTGCTCTGTCAGCTCGAGACTGGCGATCATGTCGTCGCGGCGCGCGCAGCGTTCGGGTCGTGCCGCTGGCTGACGGATAGCCTGCTGCCGAAATGGGGGATCACGACAACAACGATCGACAGTCGTGACAATGATGCGTGGAAGGCCGCAATCCAGCCCAATACGAAGGTGTTTTTCTTCGAAACACCTGCCAATCCTACGATGGATATTGTTGATATGGCTTATGTTTGCGGTCTAGCCCGCGAGCATGGGATCACGTCGGTGGTGGATAATGCCTTTGCGACCTCGGTGCTTCAGCGACCGCTCGATTTCGGCGCGGATGTCGTGGCTTACTCGGCGACCAAGATGATGGACGGGCAGGGGCGGGTGCTGGCCGGGGCCGTTGCGGGGTCAAAAAAATTTATCGAAGAAAAGCTGCTGCCGTTTCAGCGCAATACGGGGCCGAATCTGTCGCCGTTCAATGCCTGGGTCGTGATGAAAGGGCTCGAGACGCTCGAGTTGCGCGCGATGCGGCAGTCGGAAAGTGCAATCACTGTCGGCAAGTTTATTGAGGGGCGGGTGCCCAAGATGCTTCACCCCGGTCTGCCGAGCCATCCGCAGCACAATCTGGCGGCGGTTCAGATGAAGGCGTTCGGGCCGATCTTTTCTTTCGTGCTCGATGGCGGGCGGAAGCAAGCGATGGGGCTGCTCAATGCGCTTACCCTCATTGATATTTCGAACAATATCGGTGATTCGCGCTCGCTCATGACGCACCCGGCGTCAACCACGCATCATAGTGTCGGCCCCGACGCGCGCGCCGCAATGGGGGTTGAGGAGGGGATGATCCGCATCAACATCGGCCTCGAAGATCCGCAGGATTTGATCGACGATCTTGATCAGGCACTGACGAAAGTCGGGTTATGATGAAAGCGCTCTTCCCCTTTGCAGAGACCACGCGCGGGATCACAGTGCGCGTGTCGGTCAGCTTTCTGCCTGAACAGTCCGAACCGGAAAAGGGACGATATTTTTGGGCTTATCACATCCGGATCGAGAATGAGGGGCAGATGGCCGCGCAACTGATGACGCGGCACTGGGAAATAACCGACGGGCGCGGTGCGAAAAACCTTGTTGAAGGCGACGGCGTGGTGGGGGATCAGCCGGTGGTGATGCCCGGCGCATCCTATGATTATGTCTCGGGCTGCCCGCTGACGACGCCGTCGGGACATATGCAGGGGTCGTATGGGATGGTCGCCGAGGACGGATCGAGTTTCGATGTCGCGATTCCGAAGTTTCTGCTCACGGCTCCGGTGACGGCGCGGTGATTGAACAGGGCAATACAGCCCCCCTCCCTGAGGGGAGGGGCGACTCGCCCACCGGCGAGCGGGGGAGGGCGCCCGACCCTCAAGCCTTTGATCACCCCCACCCGCTCGCTGACGCGAGTCGCCTCCCCCTCGGGGGGGAGGGTAATATCGCATGAAACGCACGCACCTTCCCCTCAACGGCCTGCGCGTCCTTGATGCCGCCGCACGGCATTTGTCCTTCACGCGCGCAGCCGACGAACTTGCCGTCACACCCGCCGCCGTAGGGCAACAAATACGGGCACTTGAGGACACCCTCGGCACCGTCCTGTTCCGCCGCACGCCCAAGGGGCTCGAACTGACGCCCGAGGGCGAGGCGGGGCTGAGCGATCTGCGCAGCGGTTTTCTTAGTTTCGAGGAATCAGTGCGCGCGATGCAGGCGGGGCAATCGTCGAAATCGCTGACCATTGCCGCCCCGCGCGACATTACGGCGAAATGGCTGGCTGCGCGGTTGGCGGCGTATCGCAAGAGTGATGCCGAATTGCGGTTTCAGTTGCTGGCGAGCGACGCCTATAGTCGGGATGGGGGCTTGGATTTCACGCAAGCCAATCTCGACCTTGCGATCATTTTTGGGACCAGCCCCGGCGAGCATGAAGGCGTCCGCGTGGGGCCGAGCGGGTTTGTGAGCGTGGGCGAGGGCGATGCGATTGGCTGGCCGGGCTGCCCGTCGGACGAAAGCGTGACATTGACCGTTGCGGACGCAGGACTGGCAATGGACGCGGCACTGGCGGGGCTGGGCCGCGCGGTCGTCCCCGTTATGTTGGCAGGCGCGGACGCGGCGACGGTCGAGGACGGGCGCAGCTACTGGCTGGTCGCGCCCTTGCCGCAGTGGCGGCAGAAGAAGGTCAGGGCGTTGGTTGAGGCGTTGTCCCAATAAATGTCACTAGCGGCAAGCGATCTGTTACACGCTATTTTTACTTGCTTAATCTGGAGTGCATACATGGGCATCGGACAGTTCATCTATGACTTTCAGACGCTGTTTGCTGGAGCAGGCGCCCTGATTGCAGCTCGCATCGCTGTTAAGCCAGTTTGGACGCAGATCGGACTACTACAAACCCAATCCAACGGCGTTCTTCGGGAAATGCTCTCACAGCGCCAAGGCGAAATTGAGCAGTCACGTGCGGCTATGGCTCATAAGGTTGAAGAACCACTGAACGCACTAGGAAGTATATTTTATCAGTATGAGTTCGAAGGAGCTATATCCGAAGAGGAAGCCTTTTTTCACGACCAGCGCCTTACCGATGCCTCGGCTTGGTATAGCTATGAATATAGATGGCGCGACAATGAAGATGTTGAAACCGCACGGTTGGCATTGCTCAGCAAGCTAGATTTGTTGTTAGACGCGCTCCGCGACATTCACCGTCCAGCTCACACTGAGCAACACGACGAGGACCATTCAATCCCCGACCAAGAGTGGGAAGAATTCGTTGCTCGCGGTGATAGAGCTAAAGGTGAAGTGGAAGTTATAAGTCGTTCTGTCAAAGACGCACTGAACACAGTCATGAACGGGATGATGCTTGAGACACTTGCCGTGAAATCACGGCTCAAAAAATTGGACAAGTCAATCATTTCAGGTTGATGTTCAATCAATCAAGCATCAATCGCCTCCTCATCCACCCGCGCGGCATTTTCCTTAATGAAATTAAAGCGGTGCTCGGGGTTCTTGCCCATCAGGCGCTCGACGAGATCGCGGACGCCGGCGCGGTCTTCATATTCCTGTGGCAGCGTCACCCGCAACAGCGTCCGCGATTTCGGGTCCATTGTCGTTTCGCGCAGCTGGTTGGGGTTCATTTCGCCCAGCCCCTTGAAGCGGCCGACGTCGACGGTCTTGCCCTTGAACTCACCCGCCTCGATCTCCGCCCGGTGCGCGTCGTCGCGGGCGTAGAGTGATTTTGCGCCGACAGTCAGGCGGTAAAGCGGCGGCTGCGCCAGGAACAGATGCCCCTTGCGCACGACATCGGGCATTTCCTGGAAGAAGAACGTCATGAGCAGCGTCGCAATGTGCGCGCCGTCGACGTCGGCGTCGGTCATGATGATGACGCGTTCATAGCGAAGGTTGTCCACGTCGCAGCGGTCGCGCATCCCGCAGCCGAGCGCGAGCGCCAGATCGGCGATTTCGCTGTTGGCGCGGATTTTGTCCATCGTCGCGCTGGCGACATTGAGGATTTTGCCGCGGATCGGGAGGATCGCTTGTGTCTTGCGGTCGCGCGCCTGCTTGGCCGATCCACCTGCGCTGTCACCTTCAACAATATATATTTCAGTGCCTTCATTGCCGTCATTCGAACAATCTGTGAGCTTTCCGGGCAGCCGCAGCTTACGCGCCGACGTTGCGGTCTTGCGCTTGACCTCGCGTTCGGCCTTGCGCGCGAGGCGCTCATCCATCCGGTCCATGACATAAGTGAGAAGCGCGCGGCCGCGATCCATATTGTCGGTCAGATAATGGTCGAAATGATCGCGGAGCGCCGTTTCGACAAGCCGCGCGGCTTCGGGCGAGGTGAGGCGGTCCTTGGTCTGCGACTGGAATTGCGGATCGCGGATGAAAACCGAGAGCATCAGTTCGGACGGTGCGATCACGTCCTCGGGCTGAATGTCGGCAGCCTTTTTGTTGCTGACCAGCGCCCCGAACGCGCGCAGCCCCTTGACGATGGCCGCGCGCAGCCCCGCTTCATGTGTGCCGCCATCGGGCGTCGGGATCGTGTTGCAATACCAAGAGAAGCTACCGTCGCTCCACAGCGGCCAAGCGACCGCCCATTCGACGCGGCCCTGCGCTTCGCCGGGGAAATCTTGGCTTCCGGCGAAGAATTCCGCCGTGGCGCATTCACGGGTGCCGACTTGCTCGCGCAAATGATCCGACAGGCCACCGGGAAACTGGAACACGGCTTCAGCAGGCGTTTCATCACTGATCAGCTCGGGCGCGCATTTCCAGCGGATTTCGACACCGGCGAACAGATAGGCTTTTGATCGCGCGAGTCGGTGCAGTCGTTCGGGTTTGAAGCTCAACTCGCCGAAAATTTCGGTATCGGGGACGAATGACACGCTCGTCCCGCGCCGGTTCTGCACCGGTCCCAGTTTTTCGAGCGGGCCGAGTGTCAGCCCCTTTGAAAAGTGCTGGGCGTAAAGTTCCTTGTTCCGCGCCACTTCGACGCGTGTTTCGGACGACAGCGCGTTGACGACACTGACCCCGACCCCATGCAGCCCGCCCGACGTTGCATAAGCCTTGCCATCGAATTTCCCGCCCGAATGCAGCGTCGACATAATGACTTCGAGCGCGGATTTGTCGGGAAACTTCGGGTGCGGATCGACCGGGATGCCGCGACCATTGTCGATGACGGTCAGGCGATTGCCCGGCTCCAGCGTGATTTCGATCCGCGTCGCATGCCCCGCCACGGCTTCGTCCATCGCATTGTCGAGCACTTCGGCGGCAAGGTGATGATAAGCGCGCTCGTCAGTCCCGCCGACATACATGCCCGGACGGCGACGGACAGGTTCCAGCCCCTCGAGAACCTCGATCGACGAAGCATCGTAACCGGTAGCGGGCGTGGCGGAGGAAGACGCGAACAGATCAGTCATTGGTGCGTGCTATAGGGGCGCCTGACTCGCGCTGGCAAGCAGCGCAACGACGACATTGACTGCACGCCTTTCCCTATCAGTGTGTCGCAAAATCTGATATATCTACGATACGGGCGCGGTTCAGCTCACTTAGGTGATGGAGGCGGCAATGAAAAATATGTTTGCGTTACGGGAAACCAAAGCAGCCGAATCGGCGTTTAAATATATTCATCGTTTCGGCAAAAGTGAAAAGCATATTTGCCGGACAGACGGAATAGGGCATGCGACGCCCGACGGAAGAGATCTTACCGAACTCAGGATCGACACACATTTGGGTTTTGTGCCGCTCTGGGCAAAGGGCGTGACACTTCGCTGGCGGTTTCAGGCGACGTCAATGGCGGTGTTTCAAGACCCCGATGCGGCGAAGAAGGGCATTCGATCCCTTTTGGGCGCGGCATTGATGGGCTGGGGCGACGCGCAACCTGTAACGTTCAGCGAACAGCGGGATAATGTGGATTTCGAAATTGTTGTTCGCGCGAACGCCGATTGTGACGCAAGTGGCTGTGTGCTGGCGAGCTCGTTTTTCCCCGACAACGGACGCCACGAATTTGTCATTTATCCGACTTTTTTTCAACAAAGCAAAATCGAACAGATCGAAACGCTCGAACATGAATTTGGTCATGTCTTCGGACTGCGGCACTGGTTCGCCAACATTTCCGAACAGGATTGGCCCAGTGGGCTATTCGGATCGGGCAGCAAGTTCACCATCATGAACTATGGCGACAACAGCAAGCTGACGAAACGTGACAAGAGTGACCTCAAGGCGCTATACGCCGGTGCATGGAGCGGGGCCTTTACAGCCATTAACGGGACGCCTGTCCGACTTCAGCAACCGTATCACACGCACCTTTAGGGCGATTACCGAACCCTCGGCCCGCCAAAGGGCATTGGCGGTGGTGCCCGTCGATCACGGCGCGGCATTTGCGCCTGATAGGCCTGCCCGCAATGCTGGACGCAATAGGGGAAACCCGGATTCACGACATTGCCACAGAAGTGGAAATCAGGCTCGCCGGGATGGCCGAGCGGCCATTTGCAAATTTTGTCATTCAGATCGAGCAGCGTCGTCTTGCCCGCCATGTCCGGCGACGGCTTGGCAGGAACAAGGCGGCGCGGCGGCGCGGGCGTTGATGGCGGTGCCTGATCGCCCGGCCCCTGACGCAGGAAGCCGCCGGGGCCGACCGAACGAAGCTGGGCACCCGTCGGCCCGGTCGGAGCCTGTGGCACATAAACCGGTGCAAAGCTACGCGGCGCTGAAGGCGGTGGCGGGGGAGGCGGCGGCGGCGGCGCAGCAACGCGGGGCGCCGCTGCTTTCGGGGCCGGTGCGGCCGAAGGTTCGTTGGCCTTGACCGGGGATGGGCGCGATTGCAGACCAAGGCGATGCGCCTTGCCGATCACGGCGTTGCGGCTGACCCCGCCAAGATCTTCGGCGATCTGGCTGGCCGTCATGCCCTTTTCCCACATCGTTTTCAGGCGATCAATGCGTTCGTCAGTCCAGGACATGCGTTTTCCTTGTTTCTTCGCGCGGATCGCCTTGCGGGCAACCGCTCGAATGCCTAACCGGCAATGATATGAACACCGTTCCCCAAAATGCTATCGTGAACGAGCCGGGCGTCCCGGTCATCCGCAGTATCAACTGGGTTGGGTTGAAGACTCTCTATATCAAGGAAGTGCGGCGCTTTTTCAAGGTGCAGCTTCAGACGATCTGGGGACCGGCGATTTCGACCGCATTGTTCCTTGTCATCTTTGTCGTGGCGCTCAGCGGTGTGAAGAGCAGCGTTATGGGTCGACCATTCGCCGATTTTGTCGCGCCCGGCCTCATCATCATGGGCATGATGCAGAATGCCTTTGCCAATACCAGCTTCTCGTTGCTGGTTGGCAAAATCCAGGGGACAATCGTCGATTATCTGATGCCGCCATTGTCAACGGGTGAACTGCTGGCGGCGATGGTTGGTGGCGGGGTGACGCGGGCGCTGTTCGTCGGACTGGCGGTTTGGGTCGTGATGCTGCTCTGGCCAGACGTGCATGTCATGCCGATGCACATCTGGGCGGTTATCGCATTCGGCTTGCTGGGTTCGACGATGTTGTCCTTCCTGGGCGTCCTGACGTCAATCTGGGCAGAGAAATTCGACCACGCAGCGGCTGTGACAACATTTCTGGTCGGACCGTTGGCGCTGCTTTCGGGCACTTTCTACACTATTGATCGGTTGGCCCCGGCATTTCAGGCGTTCAGCCGGGGCAATCCCTTTCATTATGCGATTTCGGGGTTCCGTTATGGCTTCATCGGCGAGGCGGATTCGCCTGTCGTGATCGGTCTGATTGTGCTGGTTGTGGTCAACATCATGCTTGGGCTCGCAAGCTACTTCCTGCTGCGCAGCGGCTGGAAGTTGAAAGCGTAGCGACTGGGGGTTGTCCACCGAATCGAGCGGCTGTATGGGTCAGTCCCGCTAACGGGCGGCCTTTTGCGGGCCGCCTTTTTCGTTTCGAAAGGCCGACTGCGATGACCATCACTCCACTCATGCCCGTTTATCCCCGGTGTGGTGTGCGTCCGGTGCGCGGTGAGGGCGCTTATCTTTATGGCGAGCAGGGCGAGAAATATCTCGATTTCGCCAGCGGTATCGCGGTCAATCTGCTGGGGCACGGCCATCCGCACCTGACCAAAGCAATTCAGGATCAGGCGGCAACCCTGATGCACGTGTCGAACCTCTACGGGTCGCCGCAAGGGGAAAAGCTGGCGCAACGGCTCGTCGATCTGACCTTTGCCGACACGGTTTTCTTCACGAACTCAGGGGCCGAAG
>JAYWFN010000262.1:0-3145 GCA_043778785.1 Sphingomonas sp.
TGCGATGCGAATACACCGCTTTGACGCGCAGGTTTATATCAGGCGTCAACTCCTGCTTGATGTTGACAAATCCACCGTAGCGTTCCGACGGGGTCAAGAAATAATTAAATGGTGCAAAGTTGAATCGGGCCGCCGATGTGAAGGCCGTAAAGTCGCCACCGACTAAAGTCGGGTCATAGATCGGTGTCCGTCCGATAACTGGCGCCCTCAGCGTGAGGCTTTGCCCGTTGACATCATAACGGCCAAGAAGTGGCGCACTGCTGCAACCACCAATCGGATCTGTGCAGCTTGTCTGGCCCGGGTTGGGAAATTGCGAGATCGCCCGGTCGCGCGTTCTAACAGCATCCTGTTTCACATAGCTTGCGCCAAAAACCACCGAAGTCGCAGCGGCGTTTATGCCATAGCTCGCATTATAATCTTGGGTATGGCCATCACCCTGCCGAAATGTGCCGAATTGTGCCGAGGCATGGAGACCCTTCTGGCTCGATTTCGTGATGACGTTGACGACGCCAGCCAGAGCATCCGAACCATAGAGCGGCGATTGCCCCGACTGGAGAACTTCGATCCGCTCGATCATGTTTGCAGGGATCGTGTTCAGATCAACTGTCGATGGAATACCGCTGGCACTTGCACCGTTCACGAAGCGCAAGCCGTCCACCAGCAGAAGCGTCCGTTTGGCGCCAAGATAGCGCAAGTTGATTTCTGCCGATCCGGCGCCGACGCCGCCACCATCAGGCGGACTGCCGATGTTTCCGCTGTTGTTCACTTTGGTGTTCAGGCTGCCGCCAGCACTCGGCAGACGCTGCAAAATGTCAGCAACTGCCGAAAGCCCGGTTTGGGCAAGCGATGTTTGGTCCAGCGTCACGACTGGCGAAGTCTGATTCAGGGGGTCACGCCGAATGCGAGAACCCGTGACAATGATTTCCTCGCCGGCCTGCGCTTCGATTGCGGCAGGCGCGTCGACTGTCTGGGCAAGCGCTTCCCCATTCGCGAACACTGTCAATGAAGCAAGAACGGCACATGTCGAAAGAAGAGCTGTTCTGGTCATGATTGATCTCCCAAAGATTTGGGGGCAGCTTCTCTTATTTGAGGGGATTGCCAACCCCGAAACGTTCGAAGGACAGCGTCGCTGCGCCGATTAACGCCGCAGTGTTGTCACTTGGCCACAGTCATTCAAAAGGTTGAATCGCTTGACGCGTAGGAAACCTGCGCGTCAAAATGGTCGCTACATCATTTACAGGAGTGCGCCATGCAAATGTTCCGGAACGTGTTACAGTGCACGCTTTTGACAACTTTCATGTTACCCGTGGCGGGTGTTGCACAAACCGCGGGAACGAATGCGCCAGTGAAAGAAATTTTACAGCCAGCAAACTATGATGCGCTTGTCGCTCTTTTCAGCGAATGGCGCGCATTCGAGCGGCCTACAGTTGAAAGGGGCATAGCTGATTACAGCGCAGCGGCGATGGCGCGCAAGGCCGCTGCATTACCCGGATACAAATCACGGCTGAAATCGATCGACACGAGCAACTGGTCTGCTGCCGCCCAGAACGACCACAAGCTTGTCCAAGCCGAAATGGACGGGTTTGACTTCATGCTTCGCGTGCTCAAGCCCTGGGCTCGGGACCCCGGCTATTATCAGACCGTATTCGGTGAAGAAAGTGATGTGCCGGCGCATGAGGGACCGTCCGCCAGCCCGACAATTGATCTATTTAAGATGCGCTACCCGCTATCGGCGGACGACGATCGAAAGCTGACGATTTTGATCGGTGCGGTCCCCGCCATGCTAAAGGCGGCCCAGGTTAATCTAGCAGATAGCAACGCCGCTGATCTATGGCGCTATGGCGACCGGGCATTCAAAGAGCAAAGCGATGTGCTTGCATCCCTAGAGCGTGGTGACCTGAAAATGCGCACGCTTGAGGGAGAGCAGTTGGCGACGCTGGTTGGTGCAAGCACAGGCCTGCGCCGGGCCGTGAAGGCTGCGAAACTGGCGACGGATAATTTTGCGGCATGGGTTGCTGCTGAAGCGCCGCGAAAGACGGGTCCATCGGGAATCGGCAAAGCCGATTATGACTGGTATCTCACGAACGTCAGCCTCACGCCCTATTCGTGGGACCAGCAAATTGTGCTGCTGCAGCGTGAGCTCGATCGCGCTCTGGCATCTCTAAGACTCGAAGAATTGCGCAATCGCGCGCTTCCACAGCTTGCAGCAACAAGCGATCCGGTCGCGTATCAAAGAATGGCTGACGCCCAGACCGAGCGATTTAATCATTTTCTCGTCAAGATTGGTCTTGTTCCAGACAAGCCTTATTTCAGGGCAGCTTTGAGCGCGCAAACGAGCCGCTATGTCGCGCCGGCCAGCCGCAATTTCTTTTCGCATGTCACAGCGCTCGATCCGCTGCCGCTGCTCTCGCATTCGATACATTGGGTCGAACTTGCGCGGCTCAAGCACGAACCGCACAGGAGTCCGATCCGTCGTGTCGCGCCCCTGTTCAACATCTTTGCCGACCGATCCGAAGGCCTTGCAACCGCGATGGAAGAAATCGTCATGCAGGCTGGGCTTTATGACGATGCGCCTCGCAGCAAGGAACTTGTCTGGATCATGCTTGCAAATCGGGCCGCGCGGGGGCTCGCCTCGCTCCGCGTTCAGGCCAACGAAATAGACCTTGCAGAAGCCGGCAAATTTCATGCGGCTTGGACGCCGCGGCATTGGTCAAATCCGGAAAGCCCGCTCGTTGGCTTTGAGCAGCTGCTTTACCTTCGTCAGCCAGGCTATGGTCCTAGCTATATTATCGGAAAGCTGCAGCTCGATCAGCTATTGGCGCGCGCATCGCAAAAGGCAGACCGGGAAAATACCCTCTTTGACGCGAGTACATCTTTTCAAAAAATTATTGAGTCCGGTATTCTTCCGCCGGAACTCATCGCCATCGAGATGCCGTCCAAAACCGTAAACTGACCCTGCAGCGTGATTTCGGGGTTCGCCAACAAAGGCGACCTTTAGCTCGCTAGGACCTGCCACCGAAAGCAGCCGATTGTTCAGCTACATCGCACGCGGCGGATTGGTTATGAAAGCCTGAACCGAGTATAGCAGGATCATTGATCTGGGATGCATTCCCGAACAGCGATTTCTTCGTTGGATTATCGCCAG
>JAYWFN010000263.1:0-3145 GCA_043778785.1 Sphingomonas sp.
TCAATCTCCGCGCCGCCACAACCGACGACGCTGCCGCGATACTTGCCATCTATTCGCCTTATGTCGTGACCAATGCCGTGTCGTTTGAAACGACGCCACCGGCGATCAGGGAAATGCGCGCGCGGATCAAGGCGGCGGGTGACGTTTTGCCGTGGATCGTCGCGGTCGACGAGGATAGCGGGCTGGTGCTCGGTTATGCGTTTGCCAAGCCGACGCGACCGGGCCCGACGTATCGCTTTGCAGTCGAGACGGCGTGCTATGTTGCGGGCGAATTTGAGGGACAGGGGATCCGGCGAATATTGTATCAAAGTCTGCTTTCAACGCTGACCGAGCAGAATTTCACGCAAGCGATTTCAACGCTGACGATGCCCAATGACAAAGCGATCGTGTTGCATGAAGCGATCGGCTTCAAGCGCGCGGGGGTTTACCGCGAAGTGGCGTTCAAGAACGGCCAGTGGGTCGATGTCGGCCTGTGGCAGAAGACACTGAGCGAGCCGAATACGCCGCCCGACGAGCCGCTGGCGTTTAGCGCGGTTGGGGTTGTTCGGGCGTAGTTTTTCCTTCGAGTCCAATATACCATTTGCGTTCGGGCGGACAACTGGTTGCCATCCCGACCACCAAATCCCGACATATCCCGTCGATTTCGCCCGTCGGCAGCGCAAAGCCGATCACGCCCGCGAGCGTCGGCGCGATGTCGACGGTTTCGATGCTGTTGGGTTGTTCGAACCCCGTCATCCCCTTGCGCCAGAACAGCACTGGCACGCGACGGTCATAATCCCACGGGCTGCCGTGCGTCGCGGCATAGCCGGGGACTGCGCCGGGGATTGGCGTGACGCGGGCTTTGAGCAGGACGATCAGATCGCCTGACCGGCCGGGGACATAGGATGCGCGGACGCGCTCGGCGAGCGTCCAGGCTTCGGGCGGGGTTGTCGCGGGCGGGGTGGCGGCGATGTCAGTGACCGAGAACACAGCGGCGACTTGCGGGCGGGCGAGATAGGCGGCTTTGGCGCGGATGATGACAGTGTCGCGCGCAGGCCCCGTTATGGCCTTGTCGACATAAATATCGCCCGCTGGATCGGTGCCGTAGAGCAGCGGCGCGGCGAGACCCATCTCGACCGCCAGTGCTTTGCCCATCGCGTCGGGCGTCAGGCTGGCATCGACGCGCATGGCATCGGGGATGGCGAGCTCGCGGTTACGCTCGGGTGCGTCATGGCCGCCATGATCGGCCGTGAGCGCGACGACATAATCGATCTTCGCGGCATCGAGGCGCTTGAACAGTGCGCCAATCTGCGCATCGAGCGCTTGCAGCTGGAGGCACATTTCGGCGCCGCCAGTGCCATAGGCATGGCCGATGATGTCGGTGCCCGACGCGCCGACGATGAGCACGTCGGTTTGCGGGCCGCGACCGAGCTTCATTTCATCGGCAATGTCGCCCGCGAGCTTGATCGTGACGCCGTCCATCGCGGGCGAAGCGCGGAAAGCGCGGGCATCGCTGGCTTTGCGGTCGAAGTGGCCAGTGCCGATCGTCCCTGATCCGATGGTAACGGGGCGGTTGCGCAGGGCACATAAGGGCGAGAGCGGCAGTGGCGAAGCGGCGCGCGCAATCTCGGCGGTTACTGCCGCATTGGTGCGCGCTACAGTAGGCGAAGGCGCGCCGATGGCCGATCCTTCGAAGCTCTTGCCGGTCCAGTACCAAAGCTGATCGACGCGGTGGCCGCCCATCATCACGGCGGCGCGATCCTTGCCCGCGACCGAGACGATGCGGACGCGCGGGTCCGCCATGTTCATCCGCTCGCCGAGCGTCGGGACTTTGAGGTGGACAGCTGAGACCGTGTATTTCTTCGAAGACGACCCCGCGACGCTTTCGTCTTCGGCGCAGTAAATCACTTTGTCAGTGCGCGCGATGGAAAGATCCATCCAGTTGTTGGCGACGATGCCGTTGCGCGCGGGTCGGGCACCGGTCAGGATCGTCGAATGGCCGGGGCAGGTCTCGGTCGCAGAATGGCTTTGATAGCCGCTGGGGAAGACGATGCCCTGGCTCAGGCGCTTGAGCCCGCCCGTGAAATGCGCGCGATATTCGGCGAAGAGGTCAGCGGACAATTGATCGACCGAAATGACGACAAGCAAGGTTGGTTTTGTGGTTTCGGCTTGGGCCGTCGTCCCCATTGCAAGCGCGGCACAACCAATCAGGCGGCGGATCATCAACATCTCCGTATCGAAAGTAAAAACCTGCGCCTATTAGGCACATTGTCGCGTAGGAGTCTCGCATGGTCGCATGGTGTTTCAGGATGGTGACAGTGCTGTTGGCGCTGGTTGCAATGCCCGCACTGGCGCAGACGCATATCCAGCTGCGGCTGATCGCGGAAAGCAGCGCGCCTGCTGCCGGTGCGCCGGTTGCGGTGGCGCTCGACATGCGCACCGAAAAGGGTTGGCACGGATACTGGTCCAATCCTGGTGAGGCGGGCTTTGCGCCGCGCCTCAAATGGACATTGCCCAGGGGCGTGACGCTGGTGGGGGAGCCGGTGTTTCCCGTGCCAAAGACGCTGATCGTCGCCGACCTGATGAACTATGTTTTCGAAGGCGATCATGCGCTGATCACGCGATTCGATGTCGCGGCGGGACTGGCCAAGGGCACGCCGTTGCCGATCCGGCTCGATGCCGAATGGCTGGTGTGCACCGATGAAGTCTGTGTTCCCGAAAAGGGGACATTTGCGATTGATTTGAAAGTCGGCGAAGGCGCGCGCGATGCGCAGGCGGCGTTTGATGGCTTTCGCGCCAAACTACCCAAGCCATTGGGATCGAGCGCGACGTTTGCGCGGAGTGGCGGGCAACTGCGTCTGGCCATTCCGTTTCCGGCGGGTGCGAAGATCGGGACGCCGCATTTCTTTCCGGCGACACCAGGGCTGATTGTCGATGCCGCGCCGCAGCAGTTCAGTCGTTCGGGTGATCAGTTGATCCTGACAATGACGGCGCCCAAGGATGCGGCCAGTGCTGTGGGCGGTATCTTGTCACTGGGTGACGGGAGGGGCTTGCAGATTGCGGCGCAGGCCGGCGTCGTGCCGCCCGATGCGAAGCCGCTCGGCGAAACAGCATCGGCACTGACGGCGATTTTGCTGGCGATCGGTGGTGCGGTGCTCGGCGGATT
>JAYWFN010000264.1:0-7504 GCA_043778785.1 Sphingomonas sp.
CAAAAAAATGCGCGAGGTTTACAAAGCCCCTATCGACCCCGCCGCCGAACCCGCAATCCTTGCCTATCTTGAGGCGACGAGCGCTGAATTGAAACCACCCAAGGTTGCGCCGACCCGCTGAGTGTCTATGGCGCGCGGCAACGACTCTTTTGATCACGGATACCAAGCGATGGCTGACTATGACTACGACGTCCTCATCATCGGCAGCGGCCCCGGCGGTTACGTCGCGGCGATCCGCGCGGCGCAATTGGGGCTGAAAACCGCTTGTGTCGAGGGGCGTGACACTTTGGGCGGGACGTGCCTCAACGTCGGGTGCATCCCGTCGAAAGCGTTGCTCCATGCTTCCGAACTGTATGAGGAAGCGCATTCGGGCGCGCTCGCCAAGTTCGGCATCGACATCAAGGGCGCGACGCTCAACCTCGACCAGATGCATGCCGAAAAGGCGCTGGCGGTGAAGGAGTTGACTGGCGGCATCGCCTTCCTGTTCAAGAAGAACAAGGTCGACTGGTTACAGGGCTATGCCGCGTTCACGGGCACGGACACTGTCGAGGTCGCAGGCAAATCCTACCGCGCGAAGAACATCGTCATCGCGACCGGATCATCAGTGACGCCGCTGCCCGGTGTCGATCTCGTGCCCGATGTCGTCGTCGATTCAACCGGCGCTTTGACGCTGCCCAAAGTGCCCGAGCATCTGCTCGTCATCGGTGGCGGCATCATCGGGCTGGAGATGGGCAGCGTGTGGCGGCGGCTGGGCGCGAAAGTCACGATTGTCGAATATCTCGACCAGATCATGCCCGGCTTCGACGGCGAAGTGCGCAAGGAATCGGCAAAGATTTTCAAGAAGCAGGGCTTCGAAATCCGCACCGCAACCAAGGTGACCGGCGTGTCGGTCAAGGGCAAGAAAGCCACCGTGACGGTCGAGCCTGCTGCCGGTGGCGCAGCGGAAACGATTGCGGCGGACGTCGTGCTGGTCAGCGTCGGCCGCAAGCCCAACACCGAAGGCCTCGCGCTCGACAAAGCGGGTCTTGCCACAAATGCGCGCGGGCAGATCGACATCGACGCGCGGTTCGCCACGACCGTCCCCGGCATCTGGGCGATCGGTGATGTCGTTCCCGGCCCGATGCTCGCGCACAAGGCCGAGGATGAGGGCATCGCGGTCGCCGAAAACATCGCGGGACTGACCGGCATCGTCAACCACGACGTTATTCCCAACGTCGCCTATACGCACCCCGAAGTCGCGGGCGTCGGCCTGACCGAAGAGCAAGCCGCGGAAAAGGGCGAGATCAAAGTCGGCAAATTCCCCTTCGCCGGAAACAGCCGCGCCAAAACCAACCGCGACACGGACGGTTTCGTCAAAGTCATCGCGGATGCAAAAACTGATCGTGTGCTTGGCGTCCACATCATCTCGTCGCTTGCAGGCACGATGATTGCGGAAGCCGCGCTCGCGATGGAATTCGGCGCGACAAGCGAAGACATCGCCTACACCTGCCACGCGCACCCAACGCATTCAGAAGCACTCAAGGAAGCAGCGATGGGTGTTCGGGGCAAGGCGATCCATATTTGATGACACTGCCGCCACTCGTTACCCACGTCGCGCCGCTGGTTTATGGCCTTGATCTTGTCGGCATTGCGGTGTTCGCGGCGTCGGGTGCCCTTGCGGCGGCACGCGCACGACAGACGCTGGTGACATTCTGTTTCTTTGCGCTCGTCACCGGGGTCGGAGGTGGCACCGTACGCGACCTTTTGATTGGTGCGCCCGTTTTCTGGGTCCATGACTGGCGGGTTCCGGCGGTCTGTCTGGGCATTGCGCTTCTGACCTGGATCACTCCGGCGCGATTCTGGCGCGCCCGCGCTATCGACTGGTTCGATGCGATTGGCCTGTCGGTCTATGCGGTTTTCGGCGCGACAAAAGCGATCGGGCTTGGCATTCCCGCCCTGCCCGCTGTCATGATGGGCATTATCACGGCCTGTGTCGGTGGCGTTATCCGCGACGTTCTGGCTGGTGTGCCGTCGATTATCCTGCGCCCCGAGATTTATGTGACCGCCGCTGCACTTGCCGCTGCTTTATCAGTGGGGCTGATCCTGCTGGGCGTGCCCATCCTTTGGGCGTCCGTCATCGGGACCGTCGCTGGGTTCGCTTTACGCGCGCTTGCGATCATTCGCGGACTGTCGATCCCCGCCTATCGCGGTTAGCCGCGCAAAGCGTAGGCCGGTTGCCGGGTTGCTGAAGCCTACAGCAACACCGGCACGTCGATTTACTGGCCCGCCGGTGACCCACCACCACGGGCCGCCGCCGCATCCGGAACCGCTGCAGGAGTTTTCATGCCCATCAGTGCCGCGTCCGTTTCGGTGTAGGACGCGGGCCACAGCACCGGATTTTCCGTGCGCATGCTGACGCCGTACATCGGCTTGTTGATACCGTTGTGGCAGGTCGTGCAATTGATCTTATAGGGGTCGCCTTGTGGACCCTTCTGACTGGCGGGCAGGACGTCGTTCAGCACGGTCACATATTTTTCATTGGAATCGCGAACCATCCGGATTGCGTACCACGACAATGCGCGCTTCGGCGTGCTCATGTTCCAAGTCTGGAACGATCCCGTATTGTGACAGAATGTGCAATTCACGCCGAGCGACGACGACATGTGCATCATGAAGCCGTAAACTTTTTCGGCTTCCTTGGTCGACACGACATGATCGGGCGAGGGATGAATTTGCGTATTGTTCACGCGCGCATTCATGCTGCCTGTGTTCAGGATGTAGCGCGCAAACCCCTGGTTGGGGAGCGAAGCAAACGCAACGCGCGGATCGGGCGTATTCTGTCCGTTTTTCCGGCCCGTGATCGTCCCGTTGCCGTCGGGTCCGTCTAGCGACCAGCGATTGAGCGGAATGGCATTGCCACGGTGACAGGTCCAGCAGGTCACGCCGGTCTGCTGCACATGGCTTGACCAGTTCGCATTGATGTTCTGCGTCATCTGGATCATTTTGCGCGCAGCGACTTTCTGATATTTTTCGTCGGACGCCATGTTTGCCGGATTGTGGCAGTAATTACAGCCCTGCTCGCTTTCGGGCAGCCCCGCGGGCACGACCCAGTTGTTCATGTTGGCCATGAAATGATTGAAGCGTTCGGTGCTGACGCCACCAAGCACTTGCACATTTTCGTATGTCTCGCTGGCACGCGGACCACTGTCGTCGGGCGTTTCATAGACGTTGGCAGGGATCGCCTGTTGCTGTGTCACATATTTATTGTTGACGACCTGATTCATGCCCGTCCCGCGATAGCCGTTTTGCGACGTCGCTTTCGGGCCGAATTCACAGCCCGCCAGCGCAAGCGAGAGCCCGGCAGTCGTGAGGATTGCTAAGCGCTTCTGGGTCATTTCGGTGCCCCCGGCAGAGTTGCGGGATCGACGACCCCGGTCGATGGATAGATCGGCGCATAGCCATGTTCTTGCGCAAACAGATACCAGTTGTCGACAACCGTTCCTGTCAGCAGGATACCGATCCCGCCGGTCAGCGTCGTGAGCACTGCAAACCACCAGGCCCAGCGGTGGATTGATTCCATCGAAGCGTTGAAGCCCATCGTCCAGCGCCAAAACAGGGCAGCGCGTTCGGATGCTGTCCCGCGATCGGTGATCTGTTCGATTTCGCGTTCGCCGCCATAGCGACCGACCGCAAGGATCGTCGCGCCGTGCATTGCGAACAACAGTGTCGATCCATAGAGAAACACAATCGAAAGTGCGTGGAACGGGTTGTAGAAAAGATTGCCGTAACGGATCGAGAAAGCGGCGGTCCAATCGAGATGCGGGAAGATGCCGTAAGGGACGGCTTCGGCCCAGCTGCCCATGAGCAACGGACGGATGAAACCGAGCACAAGCATCAGCCAGATCGCACTTGCAAAGGCCCAGGCGACATGCGTGCCCATGTTAAGCGCGCGCGCCCGGCGATAGGTCCGCAGCCACCACAGACTGACCGACAAGGTGAAGAACGCACCGGCAAGAATGAACCAGCCCCCTTGCGCCAGCGGCACAAACGGACTGAACCCCCATTCGGGCCCCGGTGGCTCAAGCGCGAGCCAGAACAATTGACGGACGAACTGGACCGGATCCCAATTGACCGAAGCCAGCATGTTGAGGCCGATAATCTCGAACGCGATCAGCCCGAAGATGAGCGACAGCGTGCCCAGCGTGCCGAGATAGATTGGCCCAAGCTGCGCATTGCCCAGCTTGCCCATCCAGTAACTGAAACCGGGCTTACCAGTGCGAGCGGCGTCTCCGGCCGGCAGAGCTGGCCCCATTTCGGGGGCACCGCGCAGCTGAACCTGAGTGAAGATATTCTGATAGCTTGCCATGACCTATTCTCCCCTCAAGCCCAGACCGGCAGGTTGAGCCACCATGTCCACCATTCGGGCCATCCGCGTGTCCAGAAAGGCCCGGAAATGATGATGCAAACCGCGCTCCAGAACGCTGCACTGAGCGCGAGGAACAAGCCGACACGGTGGATACCGATCGTGCCGACCGAATAACCGATGATGTCGCGGAAGAACGTGTCTTCATATTCGGGCGACTTCACTTCGCCAGATGGCGGATTGACGGCCGACAACACCAGCGATCCGTGCAGCGCCAGCGCAAGCACCGTCGTGAAGAAGAACGACACAGCGATCATATGCGCAGGGTTATAATGGAAATGGAGATACTGGTATCCGGTGTTCGACACCCAATCGAGGTGACTGAAAATGCCGTAGGGAAAACCCCAGTGCCATGCGCCCATGAGCGCAGGCCGGATGACAACCAGCGATACATAAGCGAAAATCGCAAAGCCAAAGGCAAAGGGCACATGATAGCCCATGCCGAGTTTTCGACAGATTTCGACTTCGCGCAGCGCCCATGAAACAAAAGCCCCAATCGCGCAGATCGTGATGATTTGCCAGAATCCGCCTTCAAGCAGCGGCGCCAGCCCAAGGCCATATTCCAGGTCCGGCGGCGCGATGCTGATCAGCCACGGGTTCCATGTCGGCCCCTGCGACGCGGCGTAGAAAATAAGCGCGGTCCCGAGGATCGTGAAAAACGTGCCGACAACGCCGAAGAAGCCGACATAAAATGGCCCGACCCAGAAGTCGAACAGATCGCCGCCGACCAGCGTGCCCCCACGCACTCGATATTTTCGCTCGAAGCTCAACAACGCCATGACACGTCTCCGCTTTCCCGGTCATTCAGACCTTTGGGCCGACTCTCGGGTCGCCTTAAAAAATTCTGCCTTGGGCGCGGGGCCGCACGGAAAATTCCGAGCTGCCCCGCCCTTTGGTCGCTGTTGCTACTGCGTTGCTGCGGGCATTGCTGCCGGTGCGGCAACTGTTGCCATGGCGGTCGGTCGCGGACCGTCGAGCCAGTTGTAGCGATTTGTGCTGAGCAGGATGAAGTGAATCAACACAGCCAGCGTAAAGAGGAAAACAGCAAGCGCACCAAGAAGGCGGCGCCCGTCGAACATCATCCACATTCTGAACATGATTATCGTCCCTTCTTAAATGTGGGCTGTGGGCGCAGGCGTCGCCGCCGGTGCCACAAGCGTGGTTTTCACTGATTCATACGGCGCAGTGCCGGGGAACCAGGGGCGCCACTGCCACACAAGAATGTGTGCGATGATCGCAATCAGGGTAAAAAAGCCCATGCTCATTACGAAAAGCTTGTGGAACTCTTTGGCCTCCGCAGCGGTCAAATATGTTCCGAGCTCGTCTCGGTTTCCGTCACTCATAGTTCATCTCCAATGTGCCCATAGGAAAAAGGAGCGACAAGACGCGCCCCGGGCGGCATCCAGCGGGCCACGTGCCCGAAGGATAGGTGTGGCTCCTGAAAGGAGCGCATTCGGCTCCCCTCCAGCCCTTGCTGGAGGGGCTGGGGGTGGCACTTCTTCTTGTCGACCAAGAAGAAGAACCACCCCCGGCCCCTCCACAAAGGCGTGGAGGGGAGGAAATCGCAGACAAAAGCTCAGGCGCAGTCATGAAACAGCCCCGCTTTCTGAAAGAGCACTGGTCAGCCGTTCAGCGCTGACGCTGGGCTCACCGGCGCGACGTGCAGCGCGTTCTGCGGCGTCGCGGATACGCTTGGCAGCGGAAATGCGGACGAGCACGGGTTCGCGTTCGACAATGGCGTCGAGCGCGTCCTTGGCATCGTCGTTCCAGTGGATTTCGGCGTGTGGCCGCGCAGGCGTGGCTTCGACCTTGTCCATCTGACCCGCCAGCGGCAGAATGTTGAACAGCGCATCGAACAGCGCGTTGCACACTTCCTGCACCAGGTAGGTCGCACCGGCATAGCCCATAAACGGCGTGCCGGTGTGGCGACGGATGACCGCGCCGGGGAACGACGCCGGGATATACATCGCACGTGTGCCGTGCTCGGCCATATACATACGCTCGTTGTAACTGCCGAACAGGATCAGCGGTGGCGTCGTTCTGATCGCGTCGATCACTGCCTGATTGTCGGGCTTCACCCCAGCGGTGCGCCGGAACGAGAAAGTGCAGGGCAGGCCCATATCTTCCTCGAGGAAATTGCGGATACCCCGCTCGTAGGTTTCGGTCGCGACCACGGCGAAACTGGCGGTGCCAAAGAAATCCTGCGTGACCGAGCGCCACAGATCCCACAGCGGCTTGATCGTCGTGTGCTTTTCCTGCTCGATAAACGGCTCGGGGTCGAGGCCGGTCAGTTCGCCAAGTTTGCGCAGGAACAACGTGGTGCTCTCAAGGCCAATTGGCGCTTGCAGATACGGGCGTTCCAACGTCTCACAAAGCCCGCGCCCGAATTCGCGATACATACACACGTTAACGCTCGCATCGGCGAGCTTGCGGACATCGGCGAGGTGGCTGCCCAGCGGGAACGCCATTGCGACTTCGGCGCCAATCCCTTCGATCAACCGGCGGATTTCGGCGAGATCGGACGGCATGTTGAACGTGCCATACATTGGCCCGATGATGTTGACCTTGGGCTTTGCGCCCTCGGGCAGGATGCGCGGGCCGGGGACTTTTTTGGGGCCAAACTGCGTCCACAGCCATGTCAGCGCGCGGTCGGCGGATTGCCACTGATCCTCGTCAATCGTGCGCGGCAGGAAGCGGACGATATTCGTCCCCTCGGGCGTCACGCCGCCACCGATCATTTCCGAAATGCTGCCCGTAACGACAACTGCGGGCAGATCAGGGTCGAGCGTCGCCCATGCCCGCTTCATCGCGCCTTCGGTGCCGTCGCGGCCCAATTCCTGTTCGCCAAGACCCGTGACGACAATCGGCAATTCATGCGGCGGCAGCGCATCGGTATAATGCAGCACGCTGGTCACCGGCAGATTCTCGCAACCCACCGGGCCGTCGATAATCACCTGCAATCCCTTGATCGCGGTGAAAGCGTAGACTGCGCCCCAATAGCCGCCCGCGCGGTCATGATCGAGGATGAGGGTCATATTTGCCCCCCTTCCGTCATTCCCGCGAAGGCGGGAATCCAACGCCCAATGTCGAGCCTCGGGCGTT
>JAYWFN010000265.1:0-3140 GCA_043778785.1 Sphingomonas sp.
CTTTGCCGACACGGTTTTCTTCACGAACTCAGGGGCCGAAGCGCTTGAGTGCGCAATCAAAACCGCGCGGCGCTATCATTATGTGAACGGCAATCCCGAGCGGACAAACCTGATCACGTTCAGCAATGCGTTTCATGGGCGCACGCTGGGCACGATCAGCGCGACGGACCAGGCGAAAATGCGCGACGGGTTCGAGCCGCTGCTGCCTGGCTTTGCTTATGCGCCCTTTGATGATCTGGAAGCGGCGCTGGCGCTGGTCGATGATCATACCGCTGGTTTCCTCGTCGAGCCAATCCAGGGCGAAGGCGGCATTCGCCCCGCAAGTCAGGAGTTTCTGAAAGGCTTGCGTGCGGTATGCGATGAACGCGGTCTGCTCCTCGTTCTCGATGAAGTGCAGTGCGGGATGGCGCGCACCGGCAAACTGTTTGCGCATGAGCATTACGGGATCACGCCCGACATCATGGCGGTTGCCAAGGGGATCGGTGGCGGCTTCCCGCTCGGTGCCTGTCTTGCAACCGAGGAAGCGGCCAAGGGCATGGTCGTCGGCACGCATGGGTCGACCTATGGCGGCAATCCGCTGGCGATGGCGGCGGGGAACGCCGTCCTCGATGTGGTCGCAAATGAAGAGTTTCTGGAGCAAGTTCGCAATACACGCGACCGGCTCCGGGCGGCGCTGAACCAGTTGATCCCAAATCATGATCATTTGTTTCTCGGTCTACGTGGCATGGGCCTGATGCTCGGCCTGCGCCTCAAATCGGATAGCCGCGCTTTTGTGGCGCATTGCCGCGACAATCATAATCTCCTGACTGTTGCAGCGGGTGACAATGTCGTCCGCATCCTGCCGCCGCTCAACATCGAAGAGCATCATATCGCCGAATGCATCGAAAAGCTGTCGGCAGCGGCGCGGAGCTATGAGGTCGCGGCGTGACGCGACATTTTCGTAACTTAGCCGATGCCGGTGGAGATGCGATTGCGGCAATGATCGGCGATGCGATTGATCGCAAGGCAGCGCGGGTAGGTTGGCCAAAAGGGAAGGTCGACACCGATGCGCCACTGGCGGGTCATGTGCTGGCGATGATCTTCGAGAAGTCGTCGACGCGGACACGCGTGTCGTTTGACATGGCCATGCGCCAGCTGGGCGGAACGACCATCGTCATGGATGGCGGATCGATGCAGCTCGGCCGCGGCGAAACGGTGGCGGATACGGCGCGTGTTCTGTCGCGTTACGTTGATGCGATCATGATCCGCACCGACGATCCAGCCAAACTTGACGAACTTTGTGCCTATGCAACGGTGCCGGTCATCAACGGACTCACCGATGCCTCGCATCCTTGCCAGGTGGTGGCCGACCTGTTGACTGCTATCGAGCGCGGTCATGCGCTGCCGGGCAGCAAATGGGCATGGCTGGGCGATGGCAATAATGTGCTGCATTCGATCATCGAAGCGGCGGGATTGATGAAATTCTCGGTGGCCGTGAGCTGTCCCGAGGGATTTGACCCTGACTCTGAATGGGTCGAAACCGCAAATGCGCAGCTCAGCGGCAGCAATGCTCGGGTTACGATCGAACGCGATCCGGCGCGGGCAGTTACCGACGCCGATGTCGTGCTGACCGATACCTGGATTTCGATGGGGCAGGATCATGCCGATGCCAAGCTGGCGGCAATGGCGCCCTATCAGGTCGGTCAGGCATTGATGACCGGCGCAAAGTCAGGCGCGACGTTTCTGCACTGCCTTCCCGCGCACCGCGGCGAGGAAGTTACGGCAGACATCATCGACGGGCCCCAATCCGCCGTGTGGGACGAAGCCGAAAACCGTCTTCATGCGCAGAAATCCATTCTGCTGTGGGCATTTGGAAAGCTGGGATGAGCGACATCGACCGCAGTCTTGGTTTCACCATTCCGGCGCGGCATGCACGCGGTCGGGTGGTGCGGCTCGGGCCGGTGCTCAACACGATCATAAGCGCGCACGCCTATCCGCCGGTCATTGCGCACTTGCTGGCCGAGGCGCTTGTGCTGACAGCGCTTTTCGGGGCGTTGCTGAAGGACAGTACGGGCCAGATGACGCTTCAGGCGCAGACCGAAGGTGGCGTTATTGATTTGCTCGTGTGCGACTATCGCGGTGGGGAACTGCGCGGTTACATCAAGTTCGATGCCGAACGCCTCGCCGAAATGCCGACACAGCCAACGCTATTTGCGCTGTTTGGCAAGGCGTATCTCGCGATTACATTCGATCAATCGGCAACGCAGGAACGCTATCAGGGAATCGTGCCGCTTGACGGCGCGTCGCTTGCCGATGCCGCCGAAAGCTATTTCGCGCAGTCCGAACAGATCCCCAGCCTGATCCGCATCGGCGTTTCGCCTGATGGCATTGCCGGGGGTATGCTGCTTCAGCATCTTCCCGAAGGCGAGGATGGTCGCGAGCGGCTTCACACGCGGCTTGACCATCCCGAATGGGAACATGTCGCGATTCTCGGGCAAACAATATCATCTGCAGAGCTCGTTGATCGCGACCTGCCGCTCGAAACTTTGGTCTGGCGGCTGTTCAATGAAGAGGAAGAGGTTCGTGTTATCGGTGGCGCGGCGCTGACCAAGGGGTGTCGCTGCGACATCGACCATATCCGCGACGTCCTGCTTCGTTTCCCCGCAGACGAACGTGCAACGATGGCTGACGAGAACGGCATCATAGGCGTCGATTGCGCATTTTGCTCGCGCATATTTCCCGTTTCGACAGTGGGGCTTGACGAAACGGCCTCGTAATCCAATATTATATTGTGATTAGTATTTACGCGCTAATGACAAAACAAAGGGTCGCTCCATCACAATTGCCGAAAATTCGGCTTTCTTGAATAGAGATGCAGGCCAATGACACGTCTATCGCTCTTATGCGCCATCGGGGCGTTTTTTGCTGCAACCGCTATGCCAGCCGAAACATCGGCCGACGTGCCGGTTCCCGTTGCGCTCGCGTCGCTTCAGCCGGGGCAATGGCAATTGCGTTCGCTCGACGGGGGTGGAGCGGTGAAAACACTGTGCCTCGGCGATCCACGGGTTTTGCTCCAGCTTCGCCACGGCACGACACCGTGCAACAGAATTATTATAACCAATACGGCAACACAGGCGATCGTGCATTATTCGTGCGCGGGC
>JAYWFN010000266.1:0-18191 GCA_043778785.1 Sphingomonas sp.
CCAGTTGAATGCCACAAATTTTGCCGATTTTGAAACAGCACTGCGCCGCAAGATCCTCATCGAAGTGCGTGGGGTTCCTGAACCCGGCACGTGGATGATGATGATCTTCGGCTTCGGCCTTGCCGGCACGGCGCTTCGTCGCCAGCGCCGCCACGGCATCGCGCAACTCGCCTGATTGCCGCGAAGATTTGATGCTGTCCCGGTCGCGTTGGCCGGGGCAGTATCAATTCGTCATTCTCATATCGGCGAACTGCCCGTAAAGACGCGGGTATGACACTTTACGCCACGTACACCGCGCACTTGAACATCGCGCTCGACCAGCTGCCGCTGGTCGCTGGTCTTGATCGCGCCAATGTCGCTGTCGAGCCGCCGCGCGATGCCACGCATGGCGATCTTGCGACCAATGCGGCGATGGTGTTGGCGAAGGGCGCGGGGACCAATCCGCGCGCCTTGGCCGAAGCATTAAAGCCCTTGCTCGAAGCGGTGTCCGGCGTGCGCGCGGTCGAGATTGCGGGGCCGGGGTTTATCAATTTGCGGCTCGATGAAAGCGTCTGGCGCAATGAGCTGGCCGCAGTCCACGCGGCGGGTGGCGATTATGGGCGCTCGACGGTCGGCGCGGGGACGACCGTGAACATCGAATACGTATCGGCAAACCCGACGGGGCCGATGCACATGGGGCATTGCCGCGGTGCTGTGGTCGGCGATGCGCTGGCAAGCTTGCTTGAGTATGCTGGGCACAAAGTGATCCGCGAATATTATGTCAACGATGCGGGCGGGCAGGTCGATGTCCTCGCGCGGTCGGTGCACCTGCGCTACCGCGAGGCATTGGGTGAGACGGTGGAAATCCCCGAGGGGTTGTATCCGGGCGACTATCTGGTGCCCATCGGCCAGGCGTTGGCATCTGATTTTAAAGACAAATATATTGGAAAGCCCGAGAGCGAATGGCTGGCACAGTTCCGCGAACGTGCGGTCGCCGCGATGATGGCACTGATCAAGGCTGATCTCGCGCTGCTTGGCATCCATCATGACGTGTTCTCATCCGAAGCGGCGGTGCAGGCCGCGAAGAAGCCCGAGGCGGCGGAGGCCGTATTGCGCGCGGCGGATCTGGTTTACGACGGGCAACTCGAAGCGCCCAAGGGCGAAGTCGATCCCGATTGGGAGCCGGTCACGTTGCCGCTGTTCCGCTCAACGATGTTCGGCGACGATCAGGACCGGCCGATCCGCAAGTCGGACGGCAGCTGGACCTATTTCGGGGCCGACATGGCCTATCATTTCCAGAAAAGCGAAACCGCGGACGCGCTGATCGACATCTGGGGCGCGGATCATGCGGGGACGGTGAAACGCATTCGTGCCGCTGTGTCCGCGCTGACAGGCGGGAAACCGTTCGATGTGAAGCTGATCCAGATGGTCCGGCTTTTGCGGAACGGCGAGCCGGTGAAAATGTCCAAACGCTCGGGCAATTTCGTGACGCTGGCGGACGTCGTCGAGGAAGTCGGCAAGGATGTCGTCCGCTTCACGATGCTGACGCGCAAGGCCGATGCGCAGATGGATTTCGATTTCGCCAAGGTTGTCGAGGCATCGAAGGACAATCCGGTCTTCTATGTCCAATATGCGCATGCGCGGATTTGTTCGCTGGGGCGCAAGGTTGTCGAGGCGGAAATACAACCGGGCATCCCGGATCTGTCGCTGCTCGATGCCGAAGACCTCGAAATAGTTAAATTCGCGGCACAATTTCCGCGTATCGTCGAGTCGGCGGCAGCAAATCGCGAGCCGCACCGCATTGCCTTCTATCTTTTTGATCTGGCGGCGGCTTTTCACGGCTATTTCAATATGGGCAATGATCGGCCTGACCGGCGCGTCCTGATGGTTAATCGTCCCGAATTGACACAGGCACGACTCTATTTAGCGAATGGTATAGGCCAAATTATCCGTAATGGTCTGGCGATCATGGGGGTCCGCGCTGCGGAGGAGATGTAATTATGACTGATAACGACCGCGACACATTGCCTTTGCAGGACGAGGACAGGCTCCCCTGGCTCGAAGCGGTTGATGATGATGGCGATGCGGAAACGATCTCCACCGGCAAACTGATCGGCTTTGCCGTCGCGGCGATTATTGCGCTTGGCGTGGTCATTGCGGGCATCTCGTTGATGCGCAGCCAGCCGGGACCAACGGGTGACGGCAAGCTGATCGCTGCACAGGAGGGCGATTACAAGGTTCGTCCCGATGCGCCGGGCGGCATGAAAGTCGAAGGACAAGGCGACAGCAGCTTTGCCGCGTCCGAGGGTGCCGAAGCCAATGGCAAGATCGATACCAACGCAGCGTCCGAAACGCCCGTAAAGGGTGCCAAGGCGGTGTTGCCCAAGCCCGGCTTCAGCGGCGCACCCGCCAAGCCCGTCGCAACGGCGGCTGTCCCGGCATCGGGTGGCAAGCTCGTTGCCGCACCGCCCGCCAAACCATTGCCCAATGTCGCGATGACCGCGCCGAGTGGTTCGCTGGTTCAGCTGGGCTCGTTCGGTTCGGAAGCCAAAGCCAACGAAGCGTGGACGACACTGGCCAAGCGGTTCGGTTATCTATCGGCGCTGCCCAAATCGGTGGTGACGGCCCAAGTCAACGGCAACCAGGTTTACAGGTTGCGCGCGAATGCCGGCGGGCAAGCCTCGACAATCTGTGGTAAGCTGAAAATCGCGGGCGAAAATTGCATGATTGTGAATTAGGCGAAACTGCTCCCCTCCACGCTTTCATGGAGGGGCTGGGGGTGGTCCTCCTGCTGGATCGGGTATCACTGATTTGACAAAGCGGCCACCCCGGCCCCTCCAGCAAGGGCTGGAGGGGAGAAGAAAGTGGCGCTACAAGCCGCCGTATGAAGCCCGTCATCTTTGGCCTGTCCGGTCCGGTTCTGACTGCCGCCGAGCGGCGCTTTTTCGCCGCCGCTGATCCTGCGGGCTATATCCTGTTCAAACGCAATATCGTTGATCGGGCACAAGTGCGGGCGCTCACCGATGACTTGCGCGCGGTGCGTGGCCGCGAGATTTTGCCGATCCTGATCGATCAGGAAGGCGGACGGGTGGCGCGGATGGGGCCGCCGATATGGCCAGCGTTTCCGGCTGCTGCACTATTCGACGCCCTTTATGAACGTGCACCGATTTCGGCGCTTGAAGCTGTGCGGGTCAATGCGCGCGCGATCGGGCTGATGCTGGCAGAGGTCGGGATCAATGTGAACATCGCGCCGGTGCTCGATGTGCGTCGTGCCGAAACGCATGCGGCGATCGGCGAGCGGTCGTTCAGCGATGACCCGGTTCGTGTTGCCTCATTCGGCGCGGCGATGCTCGACGGCTTGCGGCAGGCAGGCGTGATCGGCGTCGTCAAACATATGCCGGGGCAAGGGCGCGCGACAGTCGATACGCATCATCATCTGCCGGTGGTCAAGGCCAGCGAAACCGAGCTCGCAGATGATCTACTCCCGTTCGAGCGGTTGCACGACGCGCCGATGGCGTTGACCGGCCACGTTGTGTTCGCTGCATGGGATGCCGACAATCCAGCGACAATGTCGGCAACGATCATCCGCAACATCATTCGCGGGCGGATCGGCTTTGATGGCCTGCTCATGAGCGATGATCTCGACATGGCAGCGCTCTCGGGTGATATTGCGTCGCGCGCTGTGGCCTGCCTTGCAGCGGGGTGCGATGTGGCGCTGCATTGTTCGGGGACGATGGAAGACATGGTCGCGATTGCGGACAAAATCCCGGACATGACCGACCGCGTAGCCGAGCGTTTGGTGGCAGCGATGACGACGATCACGTCTGCTGTTGATTATGATGCAATCCCGGCCCTGATCGCCAAGCGCGATGAATTGCTCGCGCTTGTCTGAGCAGGACGGCCTCACGCTGGACCTTGGCGCGTGGGAAGGGCCGCTTGACCTATTGCTTGCGCTCGCCCGCGCGCAAAAGGTCGATCTGCGCGAGATTTCGATCCTCGCGCTGGTCGATCAATATCTTGCGTATCTGAAGCGGGCGGGCGCCATCGAACTCGAACAGGCTGCCGATTATCTCGTGATGGCGGCGTGGCTGGCCTACCTCAAATCCTGTCTTTTGTTGCCCAAGGCCGAGCAGGAAGACCCCAGCCCGGAAGAACTGGCGTTCCGTTTGCAACAGCGTCTGCGGCGACTTGACGCGATGCGCGAGGCGGGCGCGCGTTTGATGGCGCGCGACCGGATTGATCGCGATGTTTTCGGGCGTGGCGCGCCTGAGGGGTTGGCGATGGACAAGAAGATGTTGTGGCAGGCGAGCCTCTACGACTTGCTCGGCGCTTATAGCCGCGTCAATGCACGGACCGCGCCGGTGCTGCATCAGGTTTCCCGGCGACCGGTGATGACGCTCGAAGCAGCGATGCAGCGGATCGAGGCAATGCTCGGACGGATTGGTGACTGGACTGCGATTGCCGCGTTTCTGCCAAGGGACGGCAATCCCGATTTCCGACGCTCGGCACTGGCATCGACTGTCGTGGCAACGCTCGAAATGGCGCGGCGCGGGGTTGTGGACATTCGGCAGGACGATGCGTTCGGGCCGATACTGGTAAAGGCGGCATGATCGTTTCCGAACAAGCCCGCGCGGTCGAGGCGCTACTTTTTGCCAGCGAGAGTCCGCTGGCGGTCGAAGAAATCACGCGACGGCTCGACAGTGACGGCGTCGACCTTGCGTTGGCGGAACTGACTGAAGCCTATGCCGGTCGCGGGATTAACCTCGTCGAGCGCGGCGGGCGCTGGCATTTTCAGACCGCGCCCGACATGGCGCATCTGCTCCGCGAAACACGCGAGGCCTCGCGAAAACTGTCGCGTGCGGCGATCGAGACGCTGGCCATAATCGCCTATCAGGAGCCCGTCAGCCGCGCCGAAATCGAAGCCATTCGCGGGGTGCAAATCTCGAAAGGCACACTTGATGTGTTGATGGAAGCCGGGTGGATTGTCCCCGCCGGGCGAAGGCAAGTGCCGGGCCGTCCGTTGACCTATGCGACCACGCCCGACTTTTTAACGCATTTCGGTTTAGGGGATCGTCGAGACCTGCCGGGCATCGATGATTTGCGCGCGGCGGGGCTGCTCGACCGGATTTCTGATGATGATTTCATCGGTGATCTGGAAACAGCGGACGAAGACGACTAGATAGGGTTAATACCGAAGGAGATTCGTGATGGGTGGCCTGAGCATTTGGCACTGGCTCATTGTTGGCGTGATGGTCCTCTTGCTGTTTGGCAAGGGGCGCTTTTCCGACATGATGGGCGACGTTGCCAAAGGATTGAAGAGCTTCAAAAAGGGCATGGCCGAAGATGAGGGTGTCGAGCCCGCAAAGCCCGCGCCGCTGATCGAAGGCAAATCGGCAGCTGATATCATTGCCGAGCACGAAGCGAAAAAAGCGGCGTCGGCAAAAACCGAGGTTTGATACAGTCCGCATCCCTGAGCTTGTCGAAGGGTTGTCTTTGTCTTTGAATCGCCGACAAAGGAAAGGCAGCCCTTCGACAAGCTCAGGGATGCGGTTTTTTATGGCTTGGAGCCTTGATGTTCGACGTCGCCCCCACTGAACTTTTGCTCGTGGCGATTGTCGCGCTCGTCGTGATCGGGCCGAAGGATTTGCCGAAAGCCATGCGCATTGTCGGCCAATGGGTCGGCAAAGCACGTGGCATGGCACGTCATTTCCGCAGCGGCTTTGACAATATGATCCGCGAATCCGAACTCGCCGATATGGAAAAAAAGTGGAAAGAGGAAAACGACCGGATCATGGCCGCCAATCCGATACCTGCTTTGGAAGCGCCGGTTGAGCCGATAGCGCCGGTTGAAGAAAAGCCGGCATGACCCTTCGACAAGCTCAGGGCGGTCGGGATGAGTGAAGAGCTTGACGACAGCAAGGCACCGCTGCTCGACCATCTGATCGAACTGCGGCGGCGCTTGCTGTGGTCGGTTGCGGCGCTGGCCGCTGCATTTGGAGGCTGCGTTTACTTCGCGCGCCACATCCTCGAGCTTCTCGTCGCGCCGATGAAGGCAGCGGGTCAGACCAAAGTGATCAACACCGAAGTGTTCGGCGGCTTCGTTGTCGAACTTAAAGTCGCGTTTTTCGCCGCAATAATGATCGCATCACCCGTCATCGCGAACCAGATCTGGCTGTTTGTCGCGCCCGGCCTTTACAAGAAAGAGCGGCGGGCGATGCTGCCCTTCATGATGGCGACGCCGGTGCTGTTTACGGCGGGCGCAAGCCTTGCCTATTTTATCGCCATTCCGATTGCGCTCAAATTTCTGCTTGGCTTTCAGGGCGATCTCGGCGGCGTCACGCAGGAAGCACTGCCTGACATCGGCAATTACCTGAAATTCGTCATGCAATTCATGTTCGGCTTTGGGTTTTCGTTCTTGATGCCGGTGCTGCTCATGCTGCTCGAGACCGTCGGCATTGTTACACGCGACCAACTGGTCGGCGCACGCCGTTATGCGATTGTCGGTGCGTTTGCGATTGCCGCTGTTCTGACGCCGCCCGATATCGGGTCGCAGCTGTTGCTCGCGGTGCCGCTCTGCTTGCTTTACGAACTGACGTTGATTGCAACCTGGTTCACACAGCGCCGCCGCAAGCGCGGAGCGGATGCCGAAACCGAAGCAGCTTAGTCGACGGTCTTTTCGACCGAGCGCCCGACGGATTCCACGTCGCGGCCAACGCCTTTGACCGTGTTGCAGGCACTGAGCGCAACGAGGCTCAGGAGACTGATGGTGATGACTGATCTGCGCATGATGTCGCCTTTCCGCTTGATGATAAATTATTGAGCCCGAAAGCGCGTCTTGGGGGTTGACGACGCTTCCGGGCTCATGTTCCGGACAGCGAAAGCGGGGGGGCAAATGCTCGCTGTCCGCACAAGTAAACGGTCGACTGCAAAAACGGTTCCCATCAGCACATTGATTTTTTCAGTTTGTTTCGGGGCGGCGCAAGATGGCGAAATCAATGTCAAATGCGCCCAACGCTTCGTCATGTGTCATCGGCTCCCGGAGCTGTCGCGAAAGCCCCTCGAGCACGCGGGCATAGCGTCCCGCCAACCGTTCGGTCATTGCGGGCGTCGCGATCAAGGCTGATGATGCCAGCGTCAGATGCGCTTTTTCGCTCACATCGCCATCGGTGATCGTGATGGCAATCGACGCCGCGGGGTCAACGGTGATCGACAGTTCAACCAGTTCGGTGACCAGAAATGCGATGGCGACGGCATTGTCCTGACTGACGCCAAAGCGCGGCGAATCGACGGAAATCGCAGCAGCCGTCGCGTCGGCGGCGGCCACCGCGCGCAAATTTGCCGCCAGTTCGCCAAGCAGTCCCTTGATGTCGATGCCGCCCCCTGAATCAAGTTCGGCATAGTGATTGCGATGAACAATCGACAGCGCATCGACACGGCGCTGGATGGCCGCATAGGCCGTGACGGCATCGGGCGATTGCGCACCCCGGGCATGCAGCGAAATCAGGCTGGCGATGACCTGAAGATTGTTTTTGACACGGTGATGAACCTCACGCGTTGCCTTGGTCTGGTCGGCGAGCGCGGCAGCCATCTTCGCTTCATGCAAGCTGATTTCGTCGCCGAATTTTGCGAACGTCTCGCCAAGCTCGCGAATCTCGCGCGCTGGCGTCCTTACCGGCGGCAGGCTAAATTTGGTGCCGGGCACATGCCCCGCAACAGCAAGACGCAAGCTGCGCAGCGGGCGGATCAGCAGGCGATCAACAACCAGGAAACCAATCAGCGCCGCCGATGCCCACATCAGCAGCGGCAGAAACGTCAGCAAGGCCTCGGTCGTGCCAAAAGGGACATCGGCGGCGGCGATCGACAGCGATAGCCCGAGCAGACCGACCGGGGACGACACGGTTTCATAGCCGAGCGACAAGGCCCGCTTCGGCGTGCGAAGTGGCAAATTTGACCGCTCGTTCGACAATGTCGTAGCATAAGGCACCGCAAGCGTTGAGGGTTGCGAAAAGCCAGCCAGCGTTGCCGCAGGGTATCGCACAAAAACGACAGCCGTGCCGCGCGCGGCGGGCACACGCACATCAAGTGTTTCGCTGTTAAGGATTGCATCGGGCTGGCTGTCCGGATTGATCGTCGACGGACGTGGCGGCGCAAAGCCAGGCGTGGCACAAAGCGGTGCACTTGCCGCGCCGAACACCGCATATTGCGACACGCGCCCGACATGAGCCGCAAAGATGGCCGACAGACGCGCGCAAACATCGTCGGGCGCGTCCGCTGCTGCAATGGCATTTGCCGCTCTGCGCATTGCACTGACGTCGCCAGCAAGTTCAGCGCTAAGTTTGCGCGTGCTTTCGGTCAGGGCGACACGAAGGTCTGCACTCCGCTGAACGTCGGCGGTGCGCGTTGCCGCGAGCGATGCGAACAGGGCGACAAGGCCGAGCGGAAGCAGCGCGAGCGTTATGGCCGACAGAATCTTAATGCCGGTGGAAAGGCGCCCGAAACGATCTACGAGACTGGACACTGGCACCTCCAACGGGAAAGTTTCAGCGCAGTTTGCTCAGAAGATCGAGCATTTCCGGCGGGATCTCTTCATTGACAGCGCTGTCATAAGCGGCGCGCAGCGCACTGCCGATGTCACGTTCGCTATTGGGATTGCGGGCCTGGACGGACGACGGGCGACCACCGGCGGGCGGCGATTTTGACATTTTCCCTTCCGCCACTCGAACAATCCCCTTGTCATGCGCCCCCGCGCCGCTTTTGAAAGCAGGCAAAATCTGCGTTCTTCAGCCCCGAGCGCTATCGAATAATATCGTGCGCGCATGAACAAAAGAAACAAATTCACCGCTCGATTGTTCCAACCTTACGGATAAGTTTACCAAAGACAATGATTTGAACGCTGCCGACTTGCATAAGGCGCGGCGCTGGTCGAAATCGGGAGTTGAAAGTCCGGATCGTTCAGGAGGATCGCACACCATGTCGCTCGGCCAGCAAATTGCACCGCATCTCGCGTTTCTCCGCCGCTATGCACGGGCGTTGACGGGGAATCAGGGGCATGGCGACGCTTATGTCCGTGCGACGCTGGAAGCGATTGTCGCCGCGCCCGACGAATTTCCGCGTGACGTTGATGTCAGGCTTGGCCTGTATCGGACGTTTCACGCTATCTGGGGATCAAGCAATCTTGGCAGCGACCCAGACGAAAGCGCGACGGGACGCGAGCAATTGGCACAAGCGCGGCTCGCGCGGATCACACCACTATCGCGCCAGACATTGCTGCTGACGGCAATGGAGGGCTTTGCGCATGAGGATGCAGCCTATCTGCTCGACATTGCGGCTGGTGATGTCGCGGGCTTGCTCGACGAAGCGCTGAGCGAGATCGAAGCGCAGACACGGTCGGCGGTTCTTATCATCGAAGATGAACCGATGATCGCGATGGATCTTGAAACGATTGTGCGCGACCTTGGCCATGATGTGACCGGCGTTGCTGTCACACGCGATGAAGCTATCGCTGCCGTCCGTGAACGACGTCCCGGTCTGGTCCTCGCGGATATTCAGCTTGCCGATGACAGCTCGGGGATAGACGCAGTTAAAGACATTCTCGCCGAGTTTTCCGTGCCGGTCATTTTCATCACGGCATTTCCCGAAAGACTGCTGACGGGCGAGCGCCCTGAACCCACTTTTCTCATCACAAAGCCGTTCCAGCGCGCAACAGTGAAGGCCGCAATTGCCCAAGCGTTGTTTTTCGACGCCGAAACCGTTCCGGCGGCGTGACGGGACGCGACAAGCGGGCTAAGCGTTGCGACGAAGTGAAGCGGGTAACGCATGATTGAGGAAGAGACCGGATACGGCATCCCCACCGAACGGACCGCATTGTCCGACGAAGATTTCCGGACGCAGTTGGCGGCGGTTATTCCGCAGTTGCGTGCTTTTGGCCGCTCGCTTTCAGGCAACCGTGATACGGGTGATGATCTGGTTCAGGAAACCCTGCTCAAGGCATGGGCCGCGCGCGACCGGTATGAAGCCGGCACAAACCTGCGCGCTTGGACATTCATCATTTTGCGCAACCTGTTCCTGTCGCAAATGCGGCGAAACCGGTTTCGAGGGGAATGGGACGATCTGGTTGCGGACAAGATATTGTCTGCGCCTGCCAGCCAGGACAAGCATGTCGAGCTTGGCGATCTTCAGCGCGCGCTCCAATATTTGCCCGAAACGCAGCGCGAAGCCTTGATCCTGGTTGGCGCGGGCGGCTTTGCCTACGAAGAAGCGGCGGAGATTTGCGGCGTTGCCGTTGGCACGATCAAAAGCCGCGTGGCGCGTGGTCGCGTGGCGCTCGAAGCCGTCATGATGGGCAATGATTTGCCGTCGCGACGAACCGATCCCGACAGTGAGGGCGTGTCTGCACTCGACACGATCATGGATCAGGTCAAAGTGCTCAGCCGCGGTCGTTAGCCACCCGCGGCTCGTCAATCGCCGCCAGCAGCATTACCATATCCGCCGGAATATGATCGTCGTCGGGCAGATAAGTGTCACGCAAAGCATGCGCGACACCATCGCCGCGATATGGCAAGGCGATTTGATGCGGATGCACCGTCAAATCCTCGCGAGCCTTATGATACTGCGTTGCCATATTTCCGTAACGTCCGAATTGCCGGTTGGTTGCGGTAAATGACCTCTATTTCCTTCGAAAATGCGATGAACCGAGCTGCCGCTCATGCGCCGTTTCTGAACAGTGCAATGGCGCGAAATCCGAACCTAACCGAAATGCTTCGCAGTGGTGCGCTGGATGCGGCGCTGGCGTCCGCATGGGCGTTGGCGGGCAACGGCGTTCGCCAGACGCTGCGGCGACAGCGTGATGCGCTTGCGCTCGTCCTGGCGATTGGGGATCTGGCCGGGACATTGTCGTTCGAAGCGGTCGTAAAGCAGCTTTCGGATTTTGCCGATCACGCCCTCGACAGTGCGATTACCGAAGCGATCCGCCAGCGGGTGTCGGCGGCGGACAGCAAAGGTTTTTTCGCCATAGCCTTGGGCAAACATGGTAGCCGCGAGCTGAACTACAGCTCGGACATTGATCCCATCCTGTTGTTTGATCCCGAAACAATGTCGCGACGCGAGCGTGATGACGCCGGCGAGGCAGCCGTCAGAATTGCGCGTGGTGTCGTCGATCTGCTGCAAACGCGCGATGCCGATGGCTATGTTTTGCGCGTCGATTTGCGCTTGCGGCCTGCCTCGGAAGCGACACCACTGGCGATCCCGATGAATGCGGCGATTTCGCATTATGAATCGAGCGCCTTGAGCTGGGAGCGCGCGGCATTTGTGCGGGCACGCGCAGCCGCCGGCGATGCCGCTTTGGGCACACAGTTTCTGGAAACAATCCAGCCGTTCATCTGGCGGCGCAGCCTCGATTTTGGTGCCGTCGCCGAACTGCGCGCGATGTCTAGGCGGATCCGGTCGCATCATGCGGGCGGGCAGGTGTTCGGCCCCGGCTATGACCTGAAGCGCGGGCGGGGCGGCATTCGCGAGGTCGAGTTCTTCGTCCAGATTCATCAGCTGATCCACGGCGGACGTGATCCGGCGTTGCGCGTTGCCGACACGCTGGGCGGGATCGCAGCACTGACACATGCGGGCTGGATCGATGCCGATACCGCCACCACACTTGCTGATGCGTATCGCCTGTACCGCACAATCGAGCATCGCCTTCAGATGGTCGAGGATCGCCAGACGCACAGCCTGCCCCCGGATGCTGCGGCGCTCGATTCAGTCGCACAGCTGCACGATCTAACCGACGGTGCGGCGCTGCTCGATCTGCTCGCGCCGCATGTGTCGGCGGTTGGCGCATTGTATGACGGGCTGGATGGACCGGCGCGCGCGGCGACTCCGCGCGATGGCGACGCTCTCGATGACTCGCTTCGTCGCGCTGGTTTTGACGACGTCGGCCGCGCAATGGCGCGAATCGCCGAATGGCGCAGCGGTAAATTGCGCGCGGTGCGCAGCGAGGTTGCGTTCAGCGCGCTCGAGGCTGTGCTGCCATCACTGCTGAATACCTTTGGTCGTGCGCCCGATCCCGATGCGGCGCTGACGGCATTCGATGCGATGCTGGGTGGATTGCCGACCGCGCTGAACCTGTTCCGGTTGCTTGAAGCCCAGCCGGCGCTGCTCACACTGCTGGTGTCAATCATCAGCCATGCGCCCACGCTTGGCGATGCGCTAGGGCGCAGTGCGGCGTTGCTCGACCGGTTGCTTGATGCCAGCGCTTTCGATCCGGTCGGCGATGTCGAAACGCTTGCCGCCGAAATGACGCTAAGTGGTGGCCTCGAGGCAAAGCTCGATCACGTTCGTCGCATCGTCAGCGAGCACCGCTTTGCGCTGGGCGTGCAGATCGTCGAAGCGACCGATGACCCGATCATGGTGGCGGGTGGCTATGCGCGGATTGCCGAAGCAGCCGTGAAGGTCGTTGCGGATGCCGTCATCGAACCCTTTGTCGCGGCGCATGGCCGCATCGACGGATCCGAACTCGTGATCCTGGCGCTCGGGCGGCTCGGCGGCGGTTTGCTGACGCATGCTTCCGATCTCGATCTTATCTATCTGTTCACCGGCGACTATGCCGCAGAATCGGATGGACCGAAACCGCTCGGTGGGTCGCATTATTACAATCGCCTTGGCCAGCGGCTCAGCAGCGGGCTTAGCGCGCCGACAGCCGCAGGAGCGCTATATGAAGTCGACACGCGCTTGCGCCCGTCGGGCGGTGACGGTCCGCTGGTGACTTCGGTTGACAGCTTTGCGCGCTACCAGCGCGAAAGCGCGTGGACATGGGAGCATATGGCGCTGACCCGGGCCCGCGTTATTTATGGCAGCGCGGAAGCGCGCGCCTTGACCGAGGCAGTCATCGAATCAGTGCTTAAAAAGCCGCGAGACCGCCATTCGCTCGCCTGCGACGTCGTGACCATGCGTAGCGAGATGGCGGTGCACAAGCCGCCGGTCGGGCCGCTCGACGTCAAACTTGGCAGCGGCGGGCTCGTCGATCTCGAATTCGTCGTGCATTTTCACCAGCTGGCAAGCAGCATTGGTCTCGACCCGCATTTGCCCGCTGCGATTGCCGCGCTGGCTGAGGCAGGCCTCGTCGATCCAGCGCTTGGTGCGGCGCATGATCTGCTGACCCGCCTTATTGTCACGCTGCGCCTCGTGTCGCCCGGTATGGATGCGCCCAGTGTTGCAACCCGGTCTGTCGTGACACGGGCATGCGGCGCAAGCGACTGGGACGATCTGCTTGCGCGCGTTGCAGCGGCACGGCAATGCGTGACCGCGCACTGGCAGGCAGTGATGGATGCGGCAGGAGAAATTTGATGGTCGAAGTCGGTCAAATTGCACCAGATGCAGCTTTTGACGTGGCGGACGGCAAGCGCGCCAGGATTTCTGACTGGCGCGGCCAGAAACTGGTCGTCTATTTCTATCCCAAGGATGACACCGGCGGCTGCACCAAGGAAGCACAGGCCTTCACTGCGCTGATCGCTGAATTTGCAAAAGCCGGAACGGCCGTTGTCGGCATTTCGAAGGACTCGGTTGCGAGCCACGCCAAATTCGTCAAAAAATATGATCTGGCGGTGGCGCTCGGCTCGGATGGCGACGGCAGCGTGTGCGAGGCATTCGGCGTCTGGGTCGAAAAGTCGATGTATGGTCGCACCTATATGGGCATCGAACGCTCGACATTCCTGATCGGCGCGGACGGCACCATCGCGCACGTCTGGCGCAAAGTGAAAGTGCCGGGACATGCCGAATCAGTGCTCGAAGCATCCCGCGCAATCAATTGAATCGCCGATTTTTTTGGCGAAGAGGGAACAAATCGCTCGCGGTCGAATGCACAACTCAACGACTCAACCCACGGTTGCGGCACCCTGCCCCGTCATCGCCCTGACAGCCTTGTCAGTAATACAAACATGTTACATTCATTTTGCGAACAAGGCGGGTGGGCAAACCAGTCTTTGTGAAACGATAAACCGCTGTGGCGTCAAAAATGGCGTCGTGGCCCCTTTGGTCGCCGGGGGACTGGAATGTTTGGTATGCGTTTTTCTGCGGATAGCGGCTTTTTGTCGAAAGCCCGTAACTTATTCCGGTCCCGCGAAATTTTTGTTCACGATGGCGCGACGATGCGTCGCGTCCATGTTTCGGGTCGAGTTCAGGCGCTTGGCGCTGGCGTGATCGCCGCAGCAATCGGGCTGTCGGTGATTGGCACGGCACAATTGACCGGTGCAGCGCCCGCGATGATTCAAGCTGTATCGCGTGAAGTTGCCGTCCTTGAACTGCAGCAGCGTATCTCGTCGATGCGATCAGATATCGCCGCGATCCGCACCGAAGCATCGGCCCACGCAGCACGACTGGAGCAGCGTCAGGCATTTCTCGACGCGGTGCTGACCGGCAAGGGAACGCCTGCGCTTCCCGCCGAAGCCCATAAAGTTTCGGCGCGCGCCGCCGATGCAATTTCGCCATTCAATGCAGTCGAAGCCAAGCAGGTCGCGATGGCAACACGCGTCAAGGCCGCGATCGAAGCTCGCTATAGCCAGACCGAAGCAACGCTCGCGCAATATGGCATTCCGGCGCAGCGCATTTCCAACGATAAATCGGCGATGGGCGGCCCCTATGAACCCGTTGATACGACAGCAGTAAAAGCTGCGCCTGATCCTGCTTTCCGTTCGCTGTTCCAGTCGTGGCAGCGCCTTGACCAGTTGCAGCAGGGCATCGTTGCCATCCCGTCACAAAAACCCGTTGACGATGTTGATTTCACCAGTGGTTTTGGCGTCCGCAGCGACCCATTCCGCGGCGGCGCAGCAATGCATGCCGGTGTCGACATTCGTGGCCCTTATGGAACGCCGATTTATGCCACGGCCGACGGTGTCGTTGGCCGCGCCGGTCGTGCCGCAGGCTATGGCAATCTTGTCGAGCTCGATCATGGCCGTGGTATACAGACACGCTACGGCCACTTGTCGTCGATTGTCGTGCAGCCAGGACAGCGTGTGAAGCGCGGACAGTTGATTGCCCGCATGGGATCGACCGGTCGCTCAACAGGCAATCATCTTCATTATGAAGTCCGCCTTGACGGCAGTGCCGTTAACCCGATGCCTTTCCTGCAACCGTCCAACTATCTCACGGCGATGCAAGCGCGCGGTAACGTCGCGGTTGGCGGTCCTGCACAGCCAATCAAATAAGCAGTCCTTGCTGGCAGGGGCGTCCGCGCCTATCTTCGTATTATGACTGTTGACCTAACCCCGAGTGCTGCCGCGCGCGTTGCCGCGATTGCTGCCAAGCAAGCCAAGCCCGCGATCCTGCGCCTGTCGGTCGAAGGGGGCGGTTGTTCGGGTTTCCAGTATAAGTTCGGCCTAGCCGATACCGTCGAAGGCGATGATGCGGTCGCCGAATGCGACGGCGTTCGTCTGGTGGTCGATCCCATGAGCCTTGATCTCGTATCGGGTGCGGCCGTCGACTATGTCGAATCGCTCGGTGGCTCGGCGTTCAAAGTGACCAATCCCAATGCCGCCTCGGGTTGCGGCTGCGGTTCGAGTTTTTCGGTTTAGTGAAAATCGCGACGTATAATGTCAACGGGATCAAGGCGCGTTTGCCGCGCTTGATCGAATGGCTCAATGAAACCAAGCCCGATGTTGCCTGCCTTCAGGAACTGAAATCAAGCGACGAGACGTTTCCCGAAGATGATATCCGTGACGCTGGCTATGGTGCAATCTGGCACGGTCAAAAGGGATTCAACGGAGTGGCCATCCTCGCGCGCGGCAATGACCCGGTCGAGCGGCTGCGCGGACTGCCCGATGATCCGGATGACACCCACAGCCGTTACCTCGAAGCCGAAGTGAATGGCGTCATCATCGCCTCAATCTACTTGCCGAATGGCAATCCGCATCCGGGACCGAAGTTTGATTTCAAGTTAAGTTGGTTTGAGCGGCTCAATGCGCGCGCGGCGCTGTTGCTCGCAGGCGAGCGGCCCGTGGTGCTTGCGGGTGACTATAATGTCATCCCGACTGATGCCGATGTGTGGAAACCCGAAGCGATGGCTTCGGACGCGTTGATGCAACCCGAAAGCCGTGCTGCTTTTCGCCGACTGGCCGCCCAGGGCTGGACCGATGCATTGAAAACGCGGCATCCCCATGCGCCGATGTGGACCTTCTGGGACTATCAGATGAACGGCTGGGCGCGCGATGCCGGGTTTCGCATCGACCATCTGATGCTCAGCGCCGAAGCTGCAGACCGGCTCACTGACGCTGGCGTCGATCGCGATCATCGGGGCCGTGAAAAGGCCAGCGACCACGCGCCGACCTGGATTACACTGCGCTAAACTGCCGCATTACCGGCACGGAAATCGCTTCGCCATGTAGTTCGTAAACGCGGTGCGCACACTGATCGTTGCGCGTTGCGGCGTGGGGATTGTCCTAAAATTGGCAATCAGCTCGTCTGAACCCAATTTCACGGATCCCTTCGGTGGTGGGCAACTTCGGGGCGGCTTCCCCGCTGCGACGTCAGCGCGATAGGCCGTCGATGCGCCTGCGATTTCGGCTTTCAACAAGCCGATGTCGGATGAAAACATCGCTGCCATGCCTTTTGCGTTCAGTGCATCAGCTTTAGCGAGGAAGTCCGCCACCGACATAGCGCTTGCTGTCGCAGGCAGCGCCAGCGCGCAGCCCGCCACGATCAAAACAATTGAGCGCACGCGCTTAAGCGCCAGCTGCTGCCGGTCCACCAATCCCGCCCTTGGGGCGCTTCGATTTCGGAATCGACGACCCACCAACGATTGTCGCTGGTCCATTGCCACGCGAAATGTTGCGATCCAGCGGCTGCCCTTCGATCACGCGCTTTGCGTCTTCACCCGACAAGGTTTCATATTCGAGCAGGGCATTGGCGAGCGTGTGCAACTCGTCAATCCGTTCGGTCAGAACCTTGCGCGCCGTGATTTCGGCTTCCTCGACCAGAGCGCGGACTTCGCTGTCGATCAGCTTGGCCGTTTCGCCTGAAATCGTCGACCGCCCGCCGCCACCGAAAGGACCGAAATCCTCATCGTTCTTGTATCGCAGCCAGCCAAGCTTCTTCGACATGCCATATTCGGTAACCATCGCCCGCGCGATCGCTGACGCCTGCTGGATATCGCTCGACGCACCGGTGTTCAGTTCATCTTCGCCATAGATCAGCTGTTCGGCAATGCGGCCCCCGAAGGCCATCGCAAGCTGCGCCTTCATCTTGATCATATTGTGCGACAGGACGTCACGCTCGGGCAGGCTGAACGTGACACCGAGCGCACGACCGCGCGGGATGATCGTCACTTTGTGGAGCGGATTGTTGCCCGGCACGTGCATCAGGACCAGCGCATGCCCGGCTTCATGATAGGCAGTCGCTTTCTTGTCTTCGTCGGTCATGACCATCGAACGCCGTTCGGCGCCCATCATGACCTTGTCTTTGGCTTCTTCGAACTCGCTCATCGCGACCAGTCGCTTGCCGCGCCGCGCCGCCAGCAGCGCTGCTTCGTTGACGAGGTTTGCCAGCTCGGCCCCCGAAAATCCCGGCGTGCCGCGCGCAATTGTCCGCGGATCGACATCAGGCGCCAGCGGCGTCCGCTTCATGTGAATGCCGAGAATCTTAATCCGGCCCTCGATATCGGGCAGCGGCACCACGACCTGACGGTCAAACCGACCCGGACGGAGGAGTGCGGGATCAAGCACATCGGCGCGGTTCGTGGCCGCAACGATGATGATGCCTTCGTTCGTCTCAAAGCCGTCCATTTCGACGAGCAGCTGGTTCAGCGTCTGTTCGCGCTCGTCGTTGCCATTGCCAAGACCGGCACCGCGATGACGGCCGACGGCATCGATTTCGTCGATGAAGACGATGCACGGTGCGTTCTTTTTCGCCTCGGTAAACATGTCGCGGACACGGCTTGCGCCGACGCCGACAAACATTTCGACAAAGTCCGATCCCGAAATGGCGAAGAAGGGAACACCGGCTTCGCCTGCAATTGCGCGGGCCAGCAAGGTCTTGCCGGTGCCGGGCGAACCGACCAGCAACGCGCCCTTGGGAATCTTGCCGCCAAGGCGTGCGAATTTGGTCGGGTCTTTCAGGAAGTCGACGATTTCCTGTAATTCCTCGCGCGCTTCGTCGATGCCTGCGACATCGTCAAACGTGACTTTGCCTTCCTTGGCGGTTAGCATCTTTGCGCGCGATTTGCCGAAGCCCAT
>JAYWFN010000267.1:0-7474 GCA_043778785.1 Sphingomonas sp.
TACTGCGTCGCCAACATGCCGGGTGCGGTCGCGCGAACCTCGGCGTTCGCGCTCAACAATGCGACCTTGCCCTTTGCGGTCCGCCTTGCCAATCTCGGCGCTGATGCGGCGATGAAAGCCGACCCATATTTCGCTGCCGGGTTGAACGTTTCGCATGGCAATATCCGTCACCAGGCAGTTGCCGACGCGCTGGACTTGCCTTTCGTCGCATAGCTGCGTATTTGCGCCACTCCCCGGACCATGGTCATCCCTGGAGGCGTGGCGGGCAATTTGGAGACTAAACATGAGCGATCAGCTGACTTTGTCGGCCGAAGCGCGCGAGCGGGCAGGCAAGGGAGCCTCCCGCGCTCTGCGTCGTGAAGGCCGCGTTCCCGCCGTTATCTATGGCAACAACGAAGAACCCACGACGGTTCATCTCGAAGAAAAGGCGCTGATGAAAGCGCTGCACACCGGGCACTTCATGAACTCGGTCGTGATGGTCGGCGTCGGTGGCAAGGATGTTCGCACCCTGCCCAAGGACGTGTCGTTCCATCCCGTGACGGATCGCCCGCTGCACGTCGATTTCCTGCGGATTTCTGAGCATGCCAAGGTCACGGTCAACGTGCCGGTGCATTTCATCAACGAACTCGCAGCGCCCGGCATCAAGCGTGGCGGCGTGCTCAACGTCGTTCGTCACGAACTCGAACTGGTTTGCGATGCGGCCGAAATTCCCGACGAAATCGCCGTCGATCTGACTGGCTTCGAAGTCGGTGATTCGATCCACATTTCGGCGGTGACTTTGCCCAAGGGCGTGACGTCGGCGATTTCCGACCGCGACTATACGATCGCCACCATCGTTGCCCCGTCGGCGCTCAAGTCGAGCGAAGGCGATAGCGACGACGCCCCGGCGGAAAGCGAAGAGGCGGCGTCTTAAAGGCGCATGCAACTCTGGGTCGGCCTCGGCAATCCCGGCTCGGACTATGCCATGCACCGCCACAATGTCGGGTATATGGCGGCAGACGTGATTGCATCCGAATATAGCTTCGGCCCCTGGAAATCGAAATTCCAGGGGCTGATCGCCGAGGGACGCATCGCCGGCGAGAAAATACTGCTGCTCAAGCCAGCGACTTTCATGAACGACAGCGGCCGCAGCGTTGGCGAGGCGATACGCTTTTACAAACTCGAGACCGGCGACGTGACGGTGTTCTACGACGAACTCGATCTCGCGCCGTTCAAGGTCAAGGTCCGCATTGGCGGCGGCGCGGCGGGGCATAACGGCATCCGCTCAACCGTCGCCCACATCGGCGAAGATTTCCGCCGCGTGCGCATCGGCATCGGCCATCCGGGACATAAGGACCGGGTGACGGGGCATGTCCTTGGGAATTATGCGAAGGCGGAGATGGATGGCTTGGCGCATCTGCTTGGCGCGGTTTCCGCCGAGGCGGAATGGCTGGCCAACGGCGACGATGTGCGGTTTATGAATGATGTGGCCCAAAGGACCAATGGGCGAATGGATGTCCAATTATAGACATCGCAACGCTTTTTTGTAATACAATGGCCTCATGACAGAGATAGTCGATAATCTGGTGCTTGAGCATCTCAAGAAAATTCAGGGCGAGCAATCGGCCTCGCGCGAGCGAGATTCAGAAATTTTAAGCAGGCTCGCGCATATCGAAACCTCGGTCGCGCGACTGGCACGCGACGGTGCCGACAATTTTTCCGAGGTCATTGCGGACCGGCACGCTGTCGACAAGCTCAAGGAACGGATCGAACGCATCGAGCGCCGCCTGGAATTGCAGCCCTAACATCACATGAGTGCATTCAATAGGGCGTGACAAAACGGGAATGGCAGACCAAGCGCGACAATGTGCGCTTTATAGATGATATTGCGGTGCGCGGCCAAAACGAAAGGTAATATTGTGTTTTACGATGGCGGTGCGGGGGCTTCGGCTTCCCTCAATAAAACTATCACCGACATTATGAGTTATATGGAAGATGATGGTGCAAGACCTTCAGCCGGATTTCGGGACTTTATGAATCATAAGTTAGCCGATTTAGCAGAGTCGTGAGCACAAGAGGGGTTCTATTACGGTCATTGTGAAGCTAATCGCGCTCAACGCGAAGATAGTGAGATACCGGCAACAATGACCTATGATTATGGAAATACTGAATTGTTCCCGGGGGTTCAACGGAATCTCTTTCTCAAATCTCGTATCCGACGCTCTTAACTGACATGGGTTTCAAATGCGGTATCGTCGGGCTGCCCAATGTCGGCAAATCAACTCTTTTCAACGCGCTGACCGAAACAGCGGCGGCGCAGGCGGCAAATTATCCGTTTTGCACGATCGAGCCCAATGTCGGGCAGGTCGCGGTGCCCGATCCTCGGCTTGATGACATTGCGCGGATCGGCGGGTCGGCGAAGATCATCGAGACGCAACTCGCATTTGTCGACATTGCGGGGCTCGTGCGCGGCGCATCCACCGGCGAAGGGTTGGGCAACCAGTTCCTTGGCAACATCCGCGAAGTCGATGCCATCGTCCACGTCCTGCGCTGTTTCGAAGGTGGCGACGTCACGCATGTCGAGGGCAAGGTCGACCCCATCGACGATGCCGAAACAGTCGAGACCGAACTCATGCTGTCCGACCTCGAGAGCCTCGAAAAGCGTGTCCCGAATCTGATCAAAAAGGGTCAGCAAGGCGACAAGGAAGCCAAAGCCGCTGCCGACGTGCTGGGCCGCGCACTCGACCTGCTCCGCGCAGGCTCGCCTGCCCGCCTCACCAAGATCACCGATCCCGAGGAAGAGCGCCTCTTCGCGCAGGCGCAATTGCTGACGGCAAAACCGGTGCTCTACGTCTGCAATGTCGATGAAGCCTCGGCGGCGGACGGCAATGCTCTCTCCGCCCGTGTGTTCGAAAAAGCCAAAGCCGAAGGGGCACAGGCGGTCGTCGTCTCCGCTGCAATCGAAGCCGACATCGCGACCATGCCCGCCGAAGACCGCGCCGAATTCCTCTCCGACCTCGGCCTCACCGAAACCGGCCTGACCCGCGTTATCCGCGCGGGCTATGAATTGCTCCACCTGATCACCTTTTTCACTGTCGGCCCCAAGGAAGCGCGCGCCTGGACCGTCCACAAGGGCGCGACGGCCCCAAATGCAGCGGGCGTCATCCACACCGATTTCGAAAAAGGCTTCATCCGCGCCGAAACGATGGCCTACACCGATTATGTCGCGCACAATGGCGAAGCGGGCGCAAAGGAAGCGGGCAAATGGCGCTCTGAGGGGAAGGATTACACCGTGGTCGATGGTGACATCATGCTGTTCCGGTTCAACGTCTGATGCTGTATTTCGAGGACATCGTGCCGGGCGCGAAATCGTCTTTCGGGCGGTATGAAGTCACGCGCGAGGAAGTAGTCGAGTTCGCGACCAAATATGATCCGCAACCGTTCCATCTGTCGGACGAAGCCGCCGCCAAAACCCATTTCGGAAAACTCGCCGCAAGTGGCTGGCATACGACGGCGATGATGATGCGGATGCTGGTCGATAATATGTCGGCGATCCAGCAAGCGGGACTGGGATCACCCGGGCTCGACGAACTGCGCTGGCTCACCCCCGTTTATCCCGGTGACATCCTGCGCGTTGAAACCGAAGTCCTCGACAAGCGTCCCTCGCGCAGTCGCCCCGACATGGGCTCGTTCCGGTCTAAAGCGACAATCTATAATCAGGACAACATTGCCGTGATGACGGTGATTTCAATTGGCCTGATCCGGCGACGTCCCGACGCGGGTTGATTGCTTGGTTCCGCAGTGCTGAGCTTGTCGAAGGACGGTTCGACGCGTTAACCGTGCTTCGACAAGCTCAGCACTGCGGATAGCGGCTAGTGCCCGGCAAATTCCATCAGACTGCTGACCGGAATTCCTGCGGCGCGCAATCGATCCGCGCCACCCAGATCAGGCAGATCAATTGCGAACAACGCACCGACAACCTCTGCGCCTGCCTCGCGCAATAGATTGACGCAGGCGAGCGCGGTGCCACCTGTCGCGATCAGATCATCGACAATCAGCGCGCGATGACCGGGCAGAACCGCCCCGACATGAAGCTCCAAGCGGTCGGTGCCATATTCAAGGGCGTAATCGACGCCAAGCGTCGCGCCCGGTAGCTTGCCTTTCTTGCGCGCTGGAATGACTCCGGCCCCCAACGCGACAGCAACCGGCGCGCCGAACAGGAACCCACGCGCATCAATCGCAATAATCCGGTCAGGATTCAGCGGCCGCGCCAGTGCCACCATCGCATCAATCGACGCCGCAAACCCCGCGCCGTCAGACAATAATGTCGAAATATCGCGAAACTCAATGCCGGGCTTTGGGAAATCGGGGATAGTGCGGACGAGCGATTTCAGCGCATCCGCATCCATAATCATGCTTTCGGTTTCTTCTTGTCGGCCCAGATCGTCCGGTAGGCCGCATAGGCTAGTCCGGTAAAGATCAGCAAATAGATCATCGATGCCCAACCCGCAACAATGCGGTTGCCCAGTTTTGGTTCGGCCGCCCACATCAGGAACGCCACGACGTCCTGCGCTTCCTGCTCAAGTGTCGCCTTGGTGCCGTCGGCATAGCTTACCTGATCGGCGACCAATGGTGGCGCCATCGCAAGGTTCAAATTACGGAAGTAGGGATTATAGTGCAGGCCTTCGGGCGTTTTGACATCAGGATAGCGCTTGAGAAGTTCGGTCGGCTGCTCTTGATAGCCCGTCAGCAGCGAATAGACATAGTGAGGGCCATCTTCGCGGGCTTTGACAATAAGCGACTGGTCGGGCGGGATCGCGTTGTTGTTCGCAGCGCGCGCCGCCGTGTCGTTTGCGAAGGGCATCGGGAAACGATCCGACGGCACCGGTTTACGCGTTGCTGCTTCACCGGTCGCTGGATCGATCGTCGGTGTTTCCAGTGACCAATTCTTGGCAATCGCCTTTACTTCGGGTTTGCTGAAGCCAATCTGTTCGAGATCACGGAAGGCAACATATTTCAGGCTGTGACAGGCTGAACAAACTTCTTTGTAAACCTGAAAGCCACGCTGAAGCTGACGCTCGTCAAACTTTCCCACTGGTCCCGCAAAGGAGAAATCGACTTCTTTTAGCGGGAATTGCTTGCGGACATAATGTTCGGCGGTTTCGATATGTGGTTCCGACACATAGGCGATGACACCCCACATCAGCGACCACAGCGCAACTGCGACAAAACCGATACCAGCCAACGGGCCGAGCAGACGAACCATCTCGATACTTCCTTATTCAGCCGGTGCCAGCTGTGGCCCGCCATGGCCCAGCCCGGTCGGTGCTGTGTATTTTTCTTCGACATAGCCCTTGCCGAGCACTGCTTCCGTGATGGAGCTGGGCAATGGCAGCGGCTTTTCAATCATCGAGACAATCGGCAGGATAATCAGGAAATGCGCGAAATAATATGCCGTCGCGAGCTGGCTAAGCATCACATAGGGCTCTTCGGCAGGCGCGCCGCCACAATAACCGAGGACGGCAATGCAGGGGATAAGTCCGAACCAGAAGAACTTCTTGAAAAGCGGGCGATAATTGCCCGAGCGCACCGGCGACGTATCCAGCCACGGCAGGAAAAACAGCAGGATTATCGAACCGAACATCGCGATCACGCCCCACAGCTTTGCCGGGATCCAGAAAAAATCGACCGTAAAGGCGCGAAGAATGGCGTAAAACGGCCAGAAATACCATTCGGGCACGATATGCGCCGGCGTCGACATCGGGTTGGCTTCGATATAATTGTCTGCGTGGCCTAAAAAGTTTGGCGCAAAGAACAAGAGCGACGCAAACAAAATCAAAAAGATCCCAAGTCCGAAACCGTCCTTCGCCGTGTAATAAGGATGGAAAGGCACCGTATCCTGCGGCCCCTTCACGCTGACACCCGTGGGATTCGATGATCCTGGAATGTGCAACGCCCAGACGTGCAGAATGATGACACCCAACGTCACGAACGGAAGCAGATAATGCAGCGAGAAGAAGCGGTTGAGCGCGGCGTTATCCGGCGCAAATCCGCCGAGAATCAGCGTTTGCAACGACTCGCCGACGAGCGGGATCGCACTGAACAGGCCGGTAATCACCTGCGCGCCCCAGAAGCTCATCTGACCCCATGGAAGCACATAGCCCATGAACGCCGTCGCCATCATCAACAGGAAAATGACAAGGCCAAGCAGCCAGATGACTTCACGCGGCGGCTTGTAAGAGCCGTAATAAAGGCCACGGAAAATATGTAGATAGACCACGATAAAGAACATCGAAGCGCCGTTTGCGTGCGCATAGCGCAGGAACCAGCCACCATTGACGTCGCGCATGATGTGCTCGACCGACGCGAATGCCACGCTCGTGTCGGCGCGGAAATGCATGGCAAGAACAATGCCTGTGACGATCTGGATCATCAGCGCGGCCCCGGCGAGAACGCCGAAGTTCCAGAAATAGTTGAGATTGCGCGGTACTGGATAACCCGCACCGACGGCATTATAAACGAGACGCGGCAACGGCAGCTTCTCGTCAAGATAACGCATCAGCGGCGCTTTTGGCTCATAGGCCTTTGCCCAGGGAAAGCTCATGCCTTTACTCCCACTTCAACGGCTGTGTCCGAACGGAATGCATAGTCGGGCACAACAAGGTTCTTTGGTGCCGGCCCTTTGCGGACGCGCCCAGCGGTGTCGTAATGCGAACCATGGCAAGGGCAGAAATAACCACCGAATTCGCCTTTGTTCTCTCCTTCAGCGGCACCCAGCGGCACGCATCCAAGATGCGTGCAGACGCCCTTGGTGATGAGCCATTGCGACTTACCCGCTTTCGTGCGGTCGGCCAGTGTCTGTGGATCGCGCAATGTCGAAACCGACACCTTGTTCGCGGCCGCCACCTCGGCGCCAGTCAGGTGACGCACGAAAAGTGGCTGTTTTCGGAAAATCGCCTTGATGGCTTGCCCCTCGGCAATCGACGACAAGTCAAGCTCGATCGTCGCATCAGCAAGCACGTCAGCCGATGGGTTCATCTGGTTGACCAGAGGGATCGCGATAACGCCCGCGCCCATGCCCGCAAAGCTCACGGCAGCAATATTTATAAAGTCGCGCCGACGAACGCCACTGCCTTCGTCGGTATGAGCGGCATCGGGGTTCACCCCTGCCAGCGCCTTTTCGGCCATTCGTTCTCAACCCTTATCAAGAAGCACGCGGCACTGCGGTGCTAAGTCCGTTGATACGGACTTCGGCTGCAAATACTCTCTCTGTGGCGGCTTGCAAGCAGGAATTGACACTTGTGACAGGATCGTTGACCCATTATTACGCTGTCTGATGCGGATCGCGCTATATCAGCCGGAAATTGCCGGAAATGTGGGGGCTGTCCTACGTCTTGCCGCCTGCATGGGCGTCGGTGTCGACATCGTTGAACCGACCGGATTCGTTTTTTCCGATGCGCGGATGAAGCGCGCGGGGATGGATTATATCGATCAA
>JAYWFN010000268.1:0-3120 GCA_043778785.1 Sphingomonas sp.
GAATTGGCACGGTCAGCGCGGTCAATGCCGATAGCTATGACCCTACGGGCAAGATCGTGCCACAGGTTTATGCCGAGCGAACTCGCAAGGAACGCCATGAAACACTGATCAAATATGCCATCGATGGGGCGGTCGAGCAGGTGAAACGCGCTTATGATATTTCGAATGGCAAGGGCGCGATCAATATCAATGTCCTGTGGGAAATGGGCGGCGCGCAGCCGATTTTGCATGGTGTGCTCGAGCGGACCAAGGGTCTGGTCTCGGGTGTCACCTGTGGCGCGGGGATGCCGTATAAACTGAGTGAAATTGCGAGCAGCTATGGCGTGTCCTATCTGCCGATCATCAGTTCGGCGCGGGCTTTTCGCGCGCTGTGGAAACGGGCCTATTCGAAGGCGGCGGACTATCTGTCGGCGGTGGTTTATGAAGACCCGTGGCTGGCGGGCGGGCATAATGGGCTGTCGAATGCCGAAGATCCGCGGAAGCCCGAAGATCCCTATCCGAGTCAAAGCCTTGCGCGACACGATGCGCGAGGGGGGTATTTCCGACTCAACGCCGATTGTTATGGCAGGTGGCGTATGGGCGCTGCGCGAATGGGACAACTGGGTGGACAATCCCGAGTTGGGGCAGATTGCATTCCAGTTTGGCACACGGCCGTTGCTTACCACGGAGAGCCCGATCCCCGATGGCTGGAAAGAGCGGCTCATGATGCTCGAGGAAGGCGATGTCCTGCTTCACAAATTCTCGCCGACGGGATTCTATTCAAGCGCGGTGCGAACGCCGTTCCTGCGCAATCTTGAGGCACGGTCGGAGCGGCAGATTGCTTTTTCGGGCGAGAGTGTGGGCGATCATACGCATCAGCTTGACGTTGGCGTGAAGGGCAGGAATTTCTGGGTAACGCGCGGTGATCTGCTGCGCGCGCGGGAGTGGTTTGGTCTCGGCTACACCGATGCGCTGAAAACACCCGACAATACGCTGGTGTTCGTCACGCCGCCCGAAAAAGCGACGATCCGCAAGGATCAGGCCGATTGCATGGGTTGCCTGTCGCATTGTGGATTTTCATCGTGGAAGGACCATGATGATTACACGACCGGCTATCTCGCCGACCCGCGCAGTTTTTGCATCCAGAAGACATTGCAGGACATTGCCCACGGTGGACCGGTGGATGACAATCTGATGTTTGCAGGGCACTCCGCGTTTCGGTTCAAGAAAGACCCGTTTTATTCAAACGGGTTTGTGCCGACCGTGAAGCAGCTGGTCGACCGGATTTTGACGGGCGATTGATCCGCTAATCGAAATCCCAGCCACGTTCGCCGTGGCTGCTGATGTCGAGGCCGTCATGTTCTGCTTCGTCATCGACGCGCATCGGGATGACCATCGAGACCATCAGCGCGATGATGGCAGTGAGCGCTGCGGTCCACAGGATCGTGACGCCGACAGCAACGCCCTGTGCGGCGAACTGTCCGCCAAGTGTCACGCCCTCGTCAAAACCGGGACCGCCGAACGCGGAGAGGACAAAAAGCGGAAAGACTAGGCTGCCCACGATGCCGCCAACACCGTGAACCGCAAAGACATCAAGCGAATCGTCAATCTTGAATGATTGTTTGACGAGCAGGACAGCGGCGAAAGCGGCGAGACTGCCGATACTGCCGAGCAGGATCGCGCCCACTGGGCCGATGAATCCAGCGGCAGGCGTTACCGTCGCGAGGCCCGCGATGGCCCCCGTGACGAGGCCGATCGAGGTTGATTTGCCGATCTTGATTCGTTCGACAAGGATCCAGACCGGCCCTGCCGCGCAGGCCGCGAGATGCGTGTTCATAATGGCACCCGCTGCATCTGCACCCGCCGCAAGCGAGGAGCCGCCATTGAACCCAAACCAGCCGACCCAGAGCAGGCCTGCGCCCACCATCGTCAGCGCCGGGCTATGGGGCAGGATGGGCTTGGCAAAGGATTTGCGTTTGCCAAGCAGGAGAGCGACAATGAGCGCAGCAATCCCCGCCGTCGTATGCACAACGATCCCACCGGCAAAATCTAGCGCCCCCAGCTCGGCAAGCCACCCGCCGCCCCAGATCCAACGCGCAACGGGCACATAAACCAGCAGCGACCACAAGGCGGTAAACGCGATCACCCAGCCAAAGCGGACACGCTCGACGAAGGAACCGACGATCAGCGCGGGCGTAATGACGGCAAATGTCATCTGAAAAAGCGCGAAAACGCCTTCTGAAATTGTCGTGCCGTCACGCACTTCGGCGAGATTGGCGAGACCAAGATTGCCAAGGCCGCCGAGCCAGGCGCTACCCTCGCCAAATGTCAGGCTATAACCTGCAATGGCCCAAATGAGCGAGACGATGCAGGTCATGACGATGCAGTGCATCAGCACCGAAAGGATATTTCTGGCGCGGACGAGGCCGCCGTAAAACAACCCGAGGCCGGGAAGCGCCATGAGAAGAACGAGCGCCGATGCGGTCAATACCCACGCGCTATCACCGCTGTCGGCGACAATGACGGGTTGCGCAAAGGCCGCTGGGCTCGCGGCCAGCACAAACATTGTTCCCACCACGCGAAGTGCACGCATCCGAAGTTCCCCCATCCGGTCCGCCTTGTTCTATTGAACCTTTCCAAACCGTTGACCGAGCGATACGGAGCGGTCAAGCGCCATCAACGGAGGAATAGCGGGCGATGCGCAAGGCAGTTGCGGTTTTGGTTGCGTTCGGGCTTTTGATTCCCGCAGTCGCGGAAGCGCAGCAAAAGACACCCTATTGGGCGTCCATAAGCGCAGGGAAAGCGCGGATGCGCACCGGACCGGGACGTGAATTTCCGGCAAGCTGGCTGTATCAGCGCGCCGATCTGCCGGTGCGCGTGATCGAGACGTATCCCAACTGGCGCAAAATCGAGGACCCAGACGGGACGAAGGGCTGGGTTCAGGCAAATCTGCTGAGCAATATCCGTACCGCGCTGGTCCTGGGCGATGTCCGTGAATTGCGGGCGAGTGCCGACGCGGGTGCGACAGTCGTATGGCGCGCAGAGCCGGGCGTTGTCGGGCGGATCAGTCAGTGCGCGCGCGGATGGTGTCTGTTCGACGTCAAGGGCCGCGCCGGATTTATACAGGCGGCGCATATGTGG